>JBBQYG010000223.1:0-5834 GCA_038208905.1 Candidatus Sumerlaeia bacterium
TCTGATTTTCCTGTATATCACGACCTATGCGTTGAGCTCGACGGTGCTGCCAGCGGTGCAGCGCGCGGGCGTTCCGGTGGTGGTGCTGAACCTGCAGCCGGTGGCGGCGCTGGACTATGCGGCCTTCAACGCGTTGGGCGACCGTGGCAAGATGACGGGCGAGTGGCTGGCCCTCTGCCAGGCGTGCTCCGCGCCGGAGATCGCCTGCGTCTTCAACCGTTGCGGGATCGATTATCACCTGATCACCGGCGTGCTGGAGAATGATCCCTTTGTGGACGCGGAACTGGCGGCTTGGATGAACGCGGCGCGGGCGGCGCGCGCCATGCGCCGGGGGCGCGTGGGGGTACTGGGGCACTATTACTGCGGCATGTTGGATGTCTATAGCGACATGACCCAGCAGTCGGCCTTCTTTGGCTCGCACTTCGAGTTGCTGGAGATGTGCGAGCTGCACGACTTGCGCGAGGCCGCGAGCGAGGCAGCGGTGAAGGCGAAGCTGGAGGAGTTCCGCACGGCTTTTGACGTGGTTCCCGAATGCAGCGACTATGAGTTGGCGCGCGCGGCGAAAACCTCCTGTGCGCTGGACGCACTCGTGGCGGCGCATCGCCTGACGTCGATGGCGTACTACTACGAGAGCACGGCGAAGAATCCCTATCAGGAGATCGTTACGTCGGTGATTCCGGGGAACACGCTGCTGACGGCAAAGGGTGTTCCCGTGGCAGGCGAATGCGAGATCAAGAACGTGCAGGCGATGAAGATCATGGATTCGCTGGGCGCGGGCGGGTCCTTCTCGGAGTTCTACCTGATGGACTTCGCCGACGACGTGGTGCTGCTGGGCCATGACGGTCCCGCCCACGCAGGCATCGCCAAGGGCCGCGTGAGTCTGGTGCCGCTGCCGGTGTTCCACGGCAAGCCGGGGACGGGTCTGAGCATCCAGATGTCGGTGAAGAACGGCCCCGTGACGCTGCTCTCGGTGGTGCAGGATCGGTCTGGCGCGCTCAAGCTGCTCTTCGCCGAAGGCGAGTCGGTGGAGGGCCCGGTGATGCAGATTGGGAATACCAACAGCCGCTATCGATTCAGCATCGGCGCGCGCCGATTTGTGGACGAGTGGTCGCGTCGGGGCCCGGCGCACCACAGCGCACTCGGGTTAGGCCATCATGGGCGGACGCTGGAGAAGCTGGCGGCGATCCTTGGCATGGAAGCCATCAAGGTCTGCTAAGGTCACTTGAGCGCCACCGATCTCCATGCGATGTGGCTGGCGCCCGAATGGCGGGGCGTCCGCGAGGTTGCGCCGTTTCCGCTAAGGCTGGACGCGGCGCAAACCACAAACGTGCATGCGGCTTTCCGATGCGAGTTTGTGCTGGAGGCTCCCGCCCGGGTGTCCATCGCGTTTCTGGGCGCCCATTGGTTTCGCTGCTGGCTGGACGGGGAGTACCTCGCCGACGGTCCGGCACGCTTTCATCCCGATCATCCCGAATATGATATACATGGCGTGGACCTGCCAGAGGGCAGGCACATCCTTGCGGCCCATGTGCTGCATGAGGGTGTGCTGACCCGCCTGATGGCGGGTGATGTCATCCCGCCGTTCATTGCAGCGTCTTTATGTATAGATTCCCACCCCATTCCGATTCGATGGCGGTGCAGGAGGCTGGAAGCCTACAGCCAGATGGCGCCACGCCGCAGCAGCCTCCTCGGTTGGTCGGAACAGTGCGACATGCGCAAACTGCCGACGGGCTGGCTGGGTACCGCATACTCGATGGACGCCGCGTGGCACGATCCAGTGGCGGTGGACTTCGACCTGTCGCGTTCGCGCGAGTTGCGGCTACCCGTACCCACACGAGATGCAATTCGCCCCGAGCCTGTCGCGTCGGGTTGGCTAGAAGGAAGCTTTAGCGACTACGACATCGACGTGGCGGTGGGATTCCTCCGCCGAAGGCTTGAAGCTGCGAAGGATACCGCCAACGGGCGATGGTGGCGATACGATCTGGGGCGCGTGATGCTAGGTTATGCGCGCATTCGGGTCCGTGTAGCGAGCGGCGCAACGGTGGAAACCGGCATCGCGGAGACGCTATTGCATGGCCGCGTCTTCCCGTGGTGCTACTATAGCGAAGGGCCGACCTGCCTCGTGAATCGCTACATCGTGGCCGGGGACGAAGTGATCGAATGGCATTCGCCAATCGGCGGGCGGTACGTCGAGGTACACGGTCAGGTCCGCGACGGGGTCGCGCCGGACTTGATCGATTTCGAGTTTATCCAGCGGAGCTTTCTGCCCTCCGCGATGCCGGGTGGCTTCTCATGCGGCGATGAATCGCTGAATCGCGTATGGCGGGCCTGCGTGGATACGATCCGGTCCTGCGCGGAGGACGCGCTGGTGGATCCTGTGCGCGAGCGGGGCCAGTGGACCGGCGACAACATGACGGTGGGGCTGGAGGCGCTGGCGACTCTGTGGGGCGACCTTCGGTTGGTGGAGCGCAATGCGGGACAGATCGCCCAGTGTGCGCGGGAGGACGGCCTGGTCGCGGCGCTATGCCCCGGCACGGTGGGGCATTTCACGAGCTATGCGCTCTTCTGGCAACATGCTGTCTGGCAATTGTCGCAGTGGGGTTCGTCACCGGAGTTCATCGCGGAGCTGATGCCAGCGGTGCGTCGAAACTTCGATCTTTTCGATGCGGCATTGGGGATCGATGGCCTGGACCCTAAGCTGGGCGACACGTTCATCGACTGGGGATACTCGCCGGCGGCGGACCTCCCCGATCTCGCGACGCTGGCGATGCTGAGGCGCGCGACTCGGGCCATGATCGCGATGGATGCTGAGAATGGGCACGAGCACCTTGGTCGGTCGAGAGCCCTCCTCGAACGTATAGATAGCTATGCGCAGCGATTCGGGCTGGAGGATCCAAGGCGACTCGGCTACCACGCGACGGCACTCCTTCTTTCGGAAGGCCTGATTCCCGCAGGCCACCGCCAAGCCGCGATCACGTTCATGAAGGAACACATCGCCGACTGCTTTCCCATGAATCCGACGGCGCCTCGGCTACGCTCCCCCGCCGAGCACAATCCGCGGCTGATCACGCCGTACTTCTTCCAGTATGTGCTTCCTGTTTTGCTGGATTCTGGCGGGGAAGAGTTCGCGCTCGATCTGATTCGGCGCTGCTGGGGATGGGGACTCGATCAGGGGATGACCACGATTCCAGAGGTCTTCTCCGATGGATGGTCGCAGTGCCACGTGTGGTCCTGTGCGCCCGCGTGGATCATTCCGCGATATGGGCTGGGGCTGCACCCCAAGGGAGTCGGGCGCTTTCAGTTTCGGCTTCCCTTGACGAGCCTGGGCCATGCTCGCGGCTCCGTCCCGATCATCGGGACTGACAAGGCCGTGACAGTGGAGTGGGAAGCGGTCGGCAGTACCATGCGATATCGCCTGATGACGCCATTGCCGATCAACGTGGAAGACGCGACCGGGCTGCTACCCGGTTCGAGCCAGCGAGTCGAATCCTGTGCGGATTGGCTCGTCAACCTTACCTGATCCGGGAGGATTCCCATGAAGCAGAAGCTCTCGTTCCCCGCCGCCGCCCTCGCGCTGGCGATCTGTGTCACCTGCGCCCCTCTGGACGCGGCGCAACCCGCGCCAAAGTCAGGATCCGATATTACCCAATGGCTGCGCGAGGCTATCGCTGCCGGTGGGATCGTCATCGTGCCGCCCGGCGAGTACGTGATCTCCGGTCCGGTAAAGCTGGGAAGCCATTCCGGACTGCGGGGGCCTGCGACGCTGAGGATCGAGTTCGAGGGAATCGCGCCGACGGAGAAAAACGCCTTTGGCGCGGATAATGCCGCATTCCTGGCGAGTGGGAAGGACATTTCCTTCGAGGATCTGACCATCGCCAAGAAGTTCGTCGATGGCAGCTATGGAATTGGCATCATGTCCACCGGGGGCTCGGCCGACATCACCGTTCGCAATGTAGAGATTTCCGGATACAGCGCCCGCTATGGGATTCACTTGATCGAGACGGCAGGATTCGAGATCAGCGGATGCCATGTCCATAGCTTCATGGTGAACACCGCTGCCGACATGATTCTGGATTCACCCGCCGGAATTCGTATCTCCCGCTCTCATAACGGCGTGGTCAGCGGCAACCGCATCTTCAACATCGAGGTGGGCGACGTGGGCATGCAGTCGATCTCCCCTGTAAGGCCCTCCTATGGGGAGCAGTCCTATCAGTCCGACAACATCACCATGATGGAATGCAAGGATGTGACGGTGGTGGGGAACGTGATGGAGACGAGCGGCGAGGGGCTGGACATCCTCCTGTGCTCGCGCATCACTGTGGTGGGGAACACAATCTCCAACCAATGGAACGAGGGCGTGAAGGCGCTTGGCGTGAGCCAGTCGGTGATCGCCAACAACATGATCAGCAACGCCACGGTGGGGATCGGATTGCGCAGGCACATGGGAATCAACTATGAGTGCTGGGACAACTCGATCACGGGAAACACGATCCTCTATACGAAGCCTGTCTTCGGATTGTCGTCGCCGGGTCGCTCTCGGCGCGAGCTGCGGCACATCGCGGGAATCGACATCGAGAAGGCAAACTACCTGACGATCACCGGGAACACGATCTCCGACGTGCAGGAGAAGCCACTGATGGCCGAAGGGATCCGGGGCGACTGCCCCGAATGCGTGATCGAGAACAACTTCATCCGTGGCAAAAGGGCCAACTGACAATCCATGACGAACAACGCCATCCGCCTGCGCTGCAATGATCTGGTCGATCCCATCGGAATTGCGGGCGGCGCGCCGCGATTTAGCTGGCAGTTGAATCCCGGTGACGCGCGCGGCCGCCGCCAGTCGGCGTTTCGCATTCAGGTGGCGAGCAGCGAAGCAATCCTGCTCGCAGGATCTCCGGACCTGTGGGACAGCGGGCTGGTGGCGAGCGATCGGACGCATGGCGTGGAGTATGATGGCAAGCCGCTCTCGCCTGAGTCGCGCGGGCACTGGCGAGTCCTGGTTCACGACGAGCAGGAGGCCGTGGGCAATTGGAGTGCGGCGGCTTCCTTTGAGACGGGACTGGACGAGTGGTCGGCGCGATGGATCGAGGCACCTGCATCGGAACTGGCGACGAACTTCCGATGGATCTGGCTGGGGGGCGAAGAGAAGGGCCAGTGGCAGGCGATGGCTCGCACGTGCCGGTTCACCCGCGAGGTCGTGTTTCCCGATGGGTGGGCGACTGCCGATGCACACGCCCTGTTGCTGCTCCATGCGAAGGCCACGTTGAAGATTGGAGAGTTCAGGGTCGAGTTGGCGAAGTCATCGGCCATCCAGCGTGTGGCGATTGTGCCCAGGACTTTCGGCGATTCATCGACCATCGAGATCACCGCGACCCACGATGGCAATGGACCCGCAGCCATTGCGGGGCGCATCGTGGTCGTGTCCCGCGATGGTCGGCAGATCATCGTGCCGATCGACAAAGAGTGGTCGGCGCTTGATGCGGGCGAGCCAGACGCGGCGCCTGAGGCGGCAAGGGAACTTTGCCACTATGGCGAGACGGATCCCTTCGGCAAGCCGATGACGTCGCTTCCCATTCCCGATGATCCCCATGGATTGGTGCTGTCTCCCGTGGCGACGTTCCGCAAGCAGTTCGAAGTTTCAGGGGCACCCCGAGGCGCCCGTTTGCACGTGACGGCGCTTGGCATCATTTCATGTCGCGTGAACGGCGTTGAAGTCTCGAATGAGGCCTTTGCGCCTGGCTGGAGCGACTACGCCCAGCGTGTCTATGCGCGGTCCCACGACGTGACGAATCTCCTCCGCGCGGGAACCAACACGGTGGAGATCGACTTGGCGG
>JBBQYG010000224.1:0-5811 GCA_038208905.1 Candidatus Sumerlaeia bacterium
CGTATCCTTGGCTTGATGTTGAAATCAGACTCAGTTGTCGGCGGACGAGTGGGCAACACCAACGCGAAGGCTTTGCGTCGCTCAGCGGTGCAGCGCCGCCCCCGCCTCCCGATCCACCAGCCACGTCACCCGCCGCGCGGCCACTCCCATGCTCGGGTACCTGTCGGGGGGCGAGGCGGGGTCCATGATCTCGGCGAGGACATCGGCCTTGTTGGCGCCGGTAACGAGGAAGACAACGTGCTCCGCGGCGCTGAGGACGGGGTAGGTGAGGGTGAGGCGCCAGGTGTCGAGCTGGGGGACCTCATTGGCGACGAAGCCGGGCACCGTGGAGTGAAGGCCGGCGGTGCCTGGAAAGAGCGACGCCGTGTGGCCATCGGTGCCGAGACCGAGGAACACAAGATCGAAGACCGGAAGGCGGTCGTGGGAGCGCGGCAGCTCGTCGGCGAGGAGCTGGGTCAGGCGCGCGGCTTCCTGCTCCAGCGGGCGCGCGCCGCCGTTGGGTGTATAGACATGCGAGTAGGGAACGCGCACCGGCAGGATGAATCCACCCATCGCCAGCCGCACGTTGGAGTCGGCGTGGTGATTGTCCACGCTGCGCTCGTCGCCGAAGAAGTAGCACATCCGGCGCAATGCGTCGGCCTCTTCCTCGTCAAGCTGGCAAAGCTCGTGGTACATCGCCTTGGGGGTGGAACCACCGCTGAGCGCAACGAATCCCCCGTGATTGCGCGCGCGAAACGCTAGCGCGGTATCGGCGAGAATCCGCGCGCCCTCCCGCGCCACGGCTTCGGGTGTGTCGAGAACGACTACCTCCGCACGTGTGGCCATCGTCACGATTCCTCCGCCTCGTAGAATGAGTCCAGCAGCGGGACCGCCAGCAGCGCCGCCGCGCGGAACCGCTCAAAGCTGGCGGGCATGTTGAGCGCCGCGCCCAGGGCGTCGGCCTCAGACAGTTCCGAGAGCACCAGGTGGCGCTCGCCCGCGTGGCGGTCGCGCTCCCCACACCACAGGTCCATCGCGCCTCCGCATTGCTGCATCGTCAGGTTGAAGACCTCGCCCTTTCGATCCGTCAGGCGAATCTCGTTCATGTTGTTGAGCACGGGGCCCTCCGTCGGCGCGACGCGTTCCGTGGTGACCTCCACGGGACCGCTCGGCGAATCGAAACGGAAACCCTTGTTGGTCGGGCCCACGGGTTTCCACCCAAGGAGCGATCCCATCCACCCGGCAAAGAGCGCCGCCATGACTTCCGGCAACGCGCGGTTCTGGTCGCGGCGAAGGATCTGCACCTTCACCACGGCGATGTTGTTAAGGTCGAAAGTCACGCCGGTGTCGTCGAAAAACGCCGCCACCTGATCGCGGATCGGGCCCAGGCGAAACCACGACAGATCGAGGATCGTCGTCGCGCCCTCGCCCAGCCGGCGAAGGATGCGCGCGGGATTGCGCGTCAGCGAGACCTGGGTGATCGTCCGGTCGGCAAACTTCTGCAGGTCGTCGAACTGCTCGATGAAGACGCCGCCAAGATTCTCCCACAGCACCGTCTGAATATCCGGCAGCAGCAGCGGCGCCACGCAGCCGCGCAGGTGCCGCGCCGCGTTGGGGCCGAAGGACATCCCGATCACCTCGCAGCACACCGGCGGCTCGCCCTTCTGGGGCACGAAGCACTGCGCGCTCACCGACGCCTTCACCTCGTCGCTCGTGTTCTCGCGCTCATACTGCAGCAGGAACAGGCGGCACGGGTACTTGGGTACCACCTTCTGCACGATCGCGCGGACGCGCTCCACCTGATCCGCCATCCCGATCCAGATCACGTTGCCCAGCACCACGCGCGTTACGGAGGTACTCTCCGTGCCCTCCTCCATCGGCTTCCACATGGAACTCAGCTCGCGCTCGATCTGGTCCGGCGAGAGGGTCGTGTGATGCCCCTCCAGCGTCATGGTAAACGATTCTGCGGCCATGGGAATCGCACCTCCTGTTGAGGTAGAGAGTTGTCCGCTGGAGCTCCGCAAGGCAAGGGCATCCGCGCGGCGAATCCCGATGGCGTCGCGCATTCGACCCTCGCATCGTTCCGCAACCCGACGACGCAGGACGTACCGATGACCAGCCCGCAAACCTGGAACGCCCAACTCTACGACACCAGCCACAGCTTCGTCTGGCAGGCGGGGGAGGACATCCTCCGGCGGCTCGCGCCCGCGGCGGGGGAGCGCATTCTCGACGTCGGCTCTGGCACCGGGCACCTGACCGCGCGCCTCGCGGAGGCGGGCGCGACGGTGATCGGCATCGACTCGTCGGAGGAGATGATCGCCTCCGCCCGCGCAGCGTTTCCCGCCATCGAATTCCATGTGATGGACGCGCGAACCATCCGCCTTGCGGAGTCCGTTGACGCAATCTTCTCCAACGCCGCGCTCCACTGGATTCCCGACGCCGGTTCCGCGATTCGATCCATGCGCGGAGCCCTGCGTATGGGTGGTCGCCTCGTCCTCGAAATGGGCGGATACGGAAACATTGCCACGATCTATCGCGCGGTCCAGCACAGCCTCGACGACCTCGGGATCCCCCACGCCCACGTCCCCAAGTTCCTCTACTTCCCCTCCATCGCGGAGTACACTGGCCTTCTCGAAGCCAACGGATTCGAACCCGGCTTTGCTCGCCTCTTCGACCGCCCAACCGTCCTCGATGGCGGCACCGCCGGACTCCGCAATTGGGTCACCATGTTCAAGCGCCCCTTCGTCGACCTCGTCCCACTCACGACCCGCGAGGATTTTTTCCGCCGCGTCGAGGACGAGTGCCGCGTGACACAGTGGGACGGGACCTGCTGGAGAGCCGACTACCGCAGGCTGCAAGTGGTGGCGCGGGCGGTGTAGGCGCCGCTTTCGCCTTGCCGTCTCCCCCGCCCCCGCCCCAGTTTCGCCCCGCGAGTGGGCCTATAGCTCAATTGGTTAGAGCAGCGGACTCATAATCCGTTGGTTCTCGGTTCAAGTCCGAGTGGGCCCACCAATCAATCTGCCGGACTTTCGTGCAGTTCGCCGAACTTACCCAGCCGCAGGGTTGGACCCGTGACATTCCGCCCCACCCATCTAAACCAAGCGAGGGTCGCCGCCATGGCCGCTGCTTGGCGATCCCTTGTGAACCTGAAGGAACGTCGCTGCTTGGGGAGAACCAGTTTGGCCCTTCGATCCGAGTCAAGCGACTGGCTCAGCCCTTAGGCGGGTCGCTCACGGCCTTTGCCGCTTCGACGCGCGGCCGCACCGGAATCTGCACTTCGAGCCACTTGTTCCACGGCGCCAAAGACGGGCCGTTGTACAGGAGCGCGCGCGGTTCGCCTGCTTCCTCCCACGTGGGGTTTTCGGCGAGCCAGGTGCGCAGCTTGGCGACGTCTTTCTGCACGCGGCTGCGATCGTAGGAGCCACGGCCGCCCATCGAGACCACAGTGATCGGATCGGCGTCGCGGATCGTGATTCGCGCGTCCTTGGGGTCGGCGCCCGTGTCGTGGAGGTCGGACGTGCGGTAGAGAAAACTCATCGAACTTGTCCGCAGGGTGGTCGTCCCACTTGTTTCATAGTCCATCTCCACCGGCGAGGTCATCGCGATGTTGTTGCGCTGGATATGGCGAAAGAGAGGCATGAAGCCGCTGTTTCCCGCATCGGCGATTTCCGCGCGGCGCACTGCCGGATAAGTCTTGATGTCGATCGAGCCAGGTGGTGTCGGCGGCGGGTATCCAACCGGGAGCGCGGTGTCGATGTCGCTCGCGCCACTGCGCCATTCCCCCTTGTTCTCGTTCCAGGTTGCAACCGCCTCGCGGTTGCCATCCACGCGGATTGCCTCGCCGCTCTCCGGCACGGTCTCCGCTGCGTGTGGCTCAGCGTAGGCGACTGTGCCAATGATGGTGATTAGTGCAGCGATGCGACTTTTCATGGCGTATCCAGGGGACATCGAATAGGGCGAAACGGACTTCTCAATTAAACTAGCATCCGACATGCCAATGCAGAGGAAGCCCGAGTGCCGTTCGCCGCGAAAGCGCCAGCGTGTTCCGAGCGGTTGAGGGTGCTCGACTTATGGCGTAAGTCGAGTGATTTCAGTCGGAGGCGGGGTCGCCTCAGAATCCGTTGGTTCTCGGTTCAAGTCCGAGTCGGCCCACCACTCAATCCTACAGCGTCGCTTTAGTCCCTACCGCCGCCTCGCCCCGATCAGTGGCAGGAGGTTGCCGGGGTCGGGTTCGTCGATGAGCTGGCGGCGGAAGGATTCCTCGCTGACGAGGCGGGCGATTTCGCCCATGGTGGCGAGGTGACCTTCGGGGTCGCCTTGGGGGCTGAGGAGAAGAAAGACGAGTTTGACGGGGAGTCCGTCGAGGGCCTGGAAATCGACGCCGTCGGGGACTTGGGCGATGACGCACATGCGATGGTCGAGCAGCCGTCCGTAGGCATGGGGGACGGCGATGCCGTGCCCGAGCGCTGTGGGGAAGGTGCGTTCGCGTTCCAGCAGTTCGGAGACGATCTGGGTGCGATCAATCCGGGGCTCGACGGTGGTGACGCGCTCGATGAGCTTGGCAAAGAGGTCGGCCATGTCGGCGACACCTTCGAGCCGCACGATGAGGTTGGGTGAGAGGCTGCGCTGAAGGTAGTCCGTCGAGCGACTCAGAAGCATCACGGCTCCGGCACCGGCGCCCGCGACCTTGTCCTTGTTTCCGGGTCGCGCCGGATCGAGGACCACGCCGTTCTTGCCCGCGTGGATCAGCGGCGTACCCTGGGCATCGACGAGCATTTTTCCCTTCGTCTCGACGATCAAGAGCGTGATCTCCAGGCGGACAATCTCCGAGGAGACGAGCGTTGGCTTGGGAAGGTTCCTCCAGACGATGGTCCCAAGATCGCGGTGGTTTTGCTCCCCGTTCTCGGGACGCGCGGGGGCCCAGCGGTGGACTTGGTCGCGCCCGAGTGTCGCTCCCCAGTGCTGGCAGATGAGCAGGTTGAGATCCTCGTTGTCCGTCAGGGCGAGCACGTTGCCCACGCGGCGATACTCGTCCTGCTCGCGTATCTGCGGGT
This sequence comes from Candidatus Sumerlaeia bacterium, assembly GCA_038208905.1. GTDB lineage: Bacteria > Sumerlaeota > Sumerlaeia > SLMS01 > SLMS01 > JBBQYG01. The sequence continues at coordinate 5,034 of JBBQYG010000224.1, forward strand.
CGCGCGCGTCGGCGGCATAGGCATAGAATCCTTCGCTGCGGCTGTCCTCCACGGCGCGGCGGTTCGAATCGACCAGGACCACCGACACATCCCCGTGATCGCGGATAAACGCGGCGATGCGGCGGCCAAAGGGATGGGCTCCGACGATCAGCCAACCAACGGGTTCCGGCAGCTTGAGGCCCAGAATCCGCGCCAGCAGCCCAGCCGTGGAGCCCTGCAGGATGACCGTGAACGCAATGACCGAGAAGGTGAAGGTTACCAGGAACCACGATGATTCGTATTCCGAAAGCGACAGCGCGAAGAGGGAGGCCATTGATGCCGCCACGATGCCGCGAGGCGCAACGTAGCAGAGGAAGATGCGCTCTCGGATCGTCAGCTTTGTTCCCATCGAACAGAGGAAGACAGATATCGGCCGCACGATGAAGACGACCCCGAGCACCAGCAGGAGACCCGTCCATCCAAAGCGCTTGAAGTCCTCGAATTCCAACTGGGCCGCGAGAAGGATGAAGAGGGTTCCGATCAGCAGGTCGATGATCTCCGCCTTGAATTCCTTGATCCCCTCAAGGGACCCGGGGCGGCGCCACCCGAGGATCAGGCCCGCAACCGTTACGCCCAAAAGGCCCGACTCGGGAACCAGCCAGTCGTCAAAGACGAAGGTAAATACAGCCACCGCGACGGCGAAGATATTCAGGTGCTCGTCGGGGACCAGGCGTCGGCGAAGCACGAAGTCCGCGGCAAAGCCGACAGCGGTTCCCACAACCAGCCCCGCGACGACGCG
>JBBQYG010000225.1:0-5782 GCA_038208905.1 Candidatus Sumerlaeia bacterium
TTTCGATTTCGGTGTTTGCGATTCGATCATAGTAGATGAAGAAGTGGCTGGCTCGGGAGCTGCGCGCCAAGAGGCGTTGATCTGATCTGCGGTGGGCTTCCCTTGGGGCGCGGGCGCGAAAAACGGCGGGCCGCGGATTGCGCGGATTGCGCGGGGGTAGGGTGGCTCCCGAATGCCATGTCGCAATGCAAGGTAGCGTGGGCGTCTCGCCCGCGCGCGGGGCGCAGAAGCGCCCGGAAAATCGAAGAGGCGACGGGGCTCGGGCGTGACGCCAACGCCACTCTTTTTGGCCCCCCCTGTCGCGATACGACTTTGGAAGACTACCACATCACCGCCCGGTTGCCGATCAAAGGCGCCGTCCGGCGGACCAGTGCCCGCTTCAGCGGGCACCTACTTGCCCTCGGCTTCAGCCGAGGGTGCCGGATGCCACCGATTTCGAGCGCGCTTTAGCGTGCTTTCCTCCGGCTTCAGCTCTCTGTGCGGTCGCCTCGGGGAGGCACTCATGGGACGCGATGGACAATTGGGAAGTTGGGAGCATGAACGCTTGGCTCAAGCCCCGTGAAAAGCAAGCTTAAGCTCGCTTCGATTTCCGGTCCACTTCCTCCCTCGGCTGAAGCCGAGGGCAAATAGGTCCCCGCTGAAGCGGGTATTGAAGTGGTGGCGCGGGCGATGCCTGCTCGCCAGTCTGCCCGCGCCCTCGGCCTCTCGGGCTTCCCGCTGCCGTGTATATACAACGCGCGGGCGGGGGCGCGGGCGCTACGGCTTCGGGGGGGCTCCGTAGAGTTGCGCGTCGAGTTGGATGGTGCGTTCGAGGGCGTCGGTGGCCCAGTCCCAGATGTCTTCCATGCCGGCGGCCAGGACGGGGTCGGGGGTCCAGGTGGCGGGGGGTTGGTCCTTGAGCTTGTTGAGGGCATCGATCATCGACGTGTTGAAGGTGGAGAGCGGGACGGGGTGGCGAGAGAGGACGCGGTTGATGGTGCCGTTCTCGTTCACCACCACCAGCATGTCGAGGTTGGGCCACGTCCCCGAGGGGGAGTCGGGCGTGCGCGCGTCGGACATGTCGCGGCGCATGCGGTAGATGCGGACGGGTTTTTCGTCGAGCGTGGTCGCATAGACGACGGCCTGTGGGAGCGTGCTCAGGCGGCTGCCCGGCTCAATCGCCATGCGGTCGATGCGGATGCGGTCGGAGGATTGGCCGAGGAGCGATTCGGAGACGGAGGTGAGGTTGGGGATCTCGATGCCGATTTCCGGCGTGTTGTAGTCCACCAGGCTCTTGTAGTTTGCCGGCGTCATGTAGCGGATGGGGCGTATCGCGGGGGCCTCGATGCCGCCGGCGGCGTCGCGCTTGATCTTGAGGTGAAGGAACTCGCCGGAGGGCGGGGGCGGGATGCGCCATGAGGCCCCTTGGCGGACGGGTTTCGCGCCGGCGGCGAGGCGGAAGTCCACGAGCACGTCGGGCGATGTCTCGGGCTTGGCCAGCAGGTCGGCGCGCTGTGCGTCGGTCAGGGAGCTGAATCCGACGACGGTGCGGCCCTCGGCGCGGGCGTCGGCGATGGCGTCCTTCACGATGTCCAGGTCCACCTCCTCCATGAGTTCGGCGAGGCCGGTGATTCCAGAGACCGCGCGAAGGCTGGACAGGCTGAAGAAGGCGAGCGGCATGTGGTCGTCGGAATCGAGCGAGCGGCTGAAGTTCATGCTGAACTCGCCGCTATAGTTGGACTTCAGGTTGCTGATCAGGCGCTCGCCGAAATCGCGCGGGGCGTATCGGTATCCCGTGATGATCGCCGTGGAGAACAGCGCGTCGCGGGCGCTCAGGTTCACAACCGAGTAGTCCATCCGGTTAAAGAGCTGGGCGGAGCGATAGGTGTAGGAGGTCTCCATGCTGGAGGTGACGGAGACGGAATTCCCGGCGTCGATGAGGAGGGCCTGGGGGGCCTTCTCCCGTTCGAGGCGGAGCAGGCGTTCGAGTTCCAGGGCCGAGTCCTTCAGGCTGGCGTCGCGCGTGATGACGGGAAACAGGAGGTCCGTGTTGCCGGTGACGATGAACTCCGCCGTGTCGGGCGCCGCCTGGGCGGAGCCTTCGGGCCGCGACGCGAGGATCAGCGCAAGCGCCGCCATCGAGACGACAAGCGCGAGCCCCGTTACGAAGCGGTTGGCTATCTGGGCGAATTCCATCGGTTTCGGCATCGGATCAATCCTTCGTCAAAGGTGGTCGGTTTCCATCCAAGGGTCGCCAGCCGGTCGTGGCGGAGGCTGACATCGCGGGGCCGCTGTGCCCCGCCGGGCGCCGCCGCCCGTTCCGTCTCGCGGATGCCGCCGGGTGGAAGCCCGAAGACGGCACACAGCTTTCGTCCCATCTCCACACGGCTCAGGCGGTCGGCCCCGCCCGCGTGAAAGATCGCTCCGCCGGCCCACTTTGCACGATGCGCCAGCAACAGGCCCATCGCCTCCGCCAGGTCGTCCACCATCACCGGCGTCCGCCACTCGTCGCGGAACAGGTCCAGCGGCCCCCCCCGGCCCAGGGCCTCGATCATCCACCCCAGGAACGGCGCCCGGTGGGTGGCCGGTGGACCGTACACCAGCGCGGAGCGGAGGACGCAACCGTGCTCCATCGCGCGGACTGGTTCCTCGGCGGCTAACTTCAGACTGCCATACACGCCGATGGGTTTGGCCGGGGCGTCCTCGGCATAGGGGGCCGATTCGCCGTCAAAGACGAGATCGGTGGAAAGGGCGATCAGGGGCGCCGCCGGGGTCCATCGGCCCATGGCGGCGCAGAGGTTGGCCGTGGCGCCGACGATTGCGGCGTGGGCCGGGGCGGGGTTGGCCTCGCACCAGGCGCCGTTGGTGGCCGCCGCGCAATGGATCACCGCCGCGGGCCGCATGTCGCGAATCAGCCTCCCGGCGGCGGCGGCATCGGAAAGGTCAACGCCCACGGTGGCGACGCCGGGGATCGCGATGGGATTGCCCAGAAACGTCCCGGCGACGCGCCACTTGCCCTCCGCGGCAGCGTGCCGCGCCACGTGCTCGCCCACGAAGCCACTGGCCCCGGTGACAAGGAGGTATCCGGGCTCGCCGCCGCTCAGCGGGTCACCTCGCCGCTGGGGGAAAGGGTGCAGCTTCCGTCGAATACCATGCGCGCGTGCCCGCCCAGGCGCACGGCGCGGAATCCGGTGCCGGTGGCCTCCGCGTCGATGGTCAGGGGGACGCCGCCGGTGGGGAGCACGGTCACGGTCGCGGCGCCGCGATGGCCGGTCCGCCACAGGTGGCAACAGGCCGCCGCCACGGAGCCGGTTCCACAGGCCAGCGTTTCCTCCTCGCAGCCGCGCTCATAAGTGCGAACGCGCAGGTGTTCGCCGGTCCACTCCGCGAAATTGGCATTGGTGCCCTTGGGGGCGAAGGCGGGATCGTGGCGGATTTCGCGGCCCACCTGAAACACGTCGATCATGTAGATGTCCTCCACGAAGCGAATCGCGTGGGGAACGCCCACGCGCAGGAAGAGGGCCTTCTGGCCGGCTTGGGAGGCACCGGCGAGCGTGTGCTCCAGGGGGAGCGCGTCGATGTCGGGAAAGGAGACGCGGGCGCCGCCCCCGCGGATCTCGGCCTCGTGGATCCCGGCGTCTGTGCGGAAGCGCATCGCCGCTGGCGCCGCGCCGCGATGCCACGCAAACACGGCCATGCAGCGGGCGCCGTTGCCGCACATCTCTCCGATGGAGCCGTCGCGGTTGATGTAGCGCATGGCAAAGTGGACGGGTAGCCCGGCGGGGGCCTCCTCCAGCACCAGCAGGCCGTCCGCGCCCACCCCGCGATGGCGATCGCACAGGGCGCGGGCCACGCGGGCCAGCTCGGCGTCGTCCATGGCGGGATGTTCGCGCCAGTCCAGCGCCACGAAATCGTTGCCGGCGCCGTCGAGCTTGGTGAAGTGAAGTCTCATTGCGTTCCCCCGGTCAGGTCGCGGAGAAGGGCCGTCCCTAAGAGGGGCAACCTACTCCGCGAGGTCATTGCGCCGCCCATGAGCCGCCTGTTCCGAGTCCTAGCCGCCCTGTCAGCGGCGTTCATGTTTCAGGGCTGCATCTTTGCGCCGCAACTCTTTCGATTCCCCCCCTCGGAGTATATGGAGGTGGAGATGGAGCCGGGCGGTCGGGACAAGATTCTTGTCCTGGACATCGACGGCGCCATCAGCAGCGGCCCGCCCACGGGAGACGCCTTCTTTGGCCAGGAGGACAGCACCGTCAACCAGGTGGCCGAGAAGCTCTCCAAGGCGCGGCGGGACCGCAGCATCAAGGCGCTGATCATCCGCGTGGATTCCCCCGGCGGCGGCGTTACCGCCAGCGATGTGGTCTATCAGACGATCGCGGATTTCAAGAAGGAAACCGGCATCCCCGTCTACGTGTCGATGCTGGACCTGGCGGCGAGCGGCGGCTACTATGTCTCGATGGCGGCGGACCAGATCTATGCCCACCCCACGTCGATCACCGGCTCCATCGGCGTGATCGCGATGTTCCCCCAGCTGGAGGCCCTCGGCAACAAGATCGGCGTCCGCATGGAAATCGTAAAGTCCGGCCAGAACAAGGACATCGGTTCCCCCTTCCACGAAATGACCGCCGAGGAGCGCGCCATCCTGCAGCAACTGATCGACGACATGTACGACCGCTTCGTGGAGGTCGTGAAGTCCGGCCGCCCGGCGTTGGAGGAGGCGACGATCCGCCAGCTCGCCGACGGTCGTATCTACACCGCCAACCAGGCATTGCAAAGCGGCCTGATCGACGGCATCATGTACCTCCCCGCCCTGACGAAGTTCATCCGCCAGGAGATCGGCTCCAGGAACGCCCGCGTCGTGGTCTATCGCAAGAGCAGCGCGGAGAAATTCGAAAGCCTGTATGCCAAGGCGAGCCCGCCCGAAGTCAATGCCCGCGCCGACGGCGGGAGCACCAATGTGGGCCTTGTGAATATCGACGCTCGCGCGCTGCTGTCGCCGGGCGCTCCGGTCTTCCAGTACCTGTGGGTTCCCTGACCATTTTCCCGGCTTGGATAGCCAAAGGATCGCCATGAAGCTCCGTCACGCGCCGCTCGCCGCGGCACTCCTCGCCGCACCGCTCCTCGCCACGGCGCAGGACGCCCCTCCTCCCCCCATCAAGGTCATGTGCTGGAACGTGGAGCACTTCACGGACCCCTTCGACGATCCATACACCACCGCCGACCAGGACGACAAGGGCGCGAACAAGAACGACCGCCAGCTTCGCCTGATGGCACAGGCCATCAAGGCCGCCAACGCCGACGTGATCGCGTTCCAGGAAATCGAGGGCGACCGCGCGGCGAAGTTCTTCCTGGACAACTACCTCCCCGGCCACGAGTACAAGTACTTCGCCTCCGTCCCCAGCCTGCAATGGTACCAGAACGTCGCCGTGGTCAGCAAGCTGCCGCTGGGGCCGATGGTTTCCTTCCGCGAGGTGGAGATCTACAACGAGGTGCTGGACCGGAAGGAGAACAAATACAACTCCCGCCTCTTTGCCGTGGAGGTGAAGGCCAACGACGACTACAAGTTCCTGCTGACGAACCTGCACCTCAAGTCGGGGAGCGATCCCGAGGACCCGATCTGGCGCAAGAAGCAGATCGCCGTGATCAAGGACTATCTGGATACCGTGACCACCGCGGATCCCCAGGCGAATATCCTGGTCGTGGGCGATATGAACTTCACGCCCGAGTCGGAGGAGTACACCGCCATGACAACAAGCGGCGGCACCAAGCTGATCGATCCCTTCGCCGGGCGCATGCTCTTCACGCA
>JBBQYG010000226.1:0-5677 GCA_038208905.1 Candidatus Sumerlaeia bacterium
CGCTCCCCAGCCTCATGAACCTCGAGCGGGAACAGGACCGCAAGCTTCTGGAATGGGGCTATCGCTTCCTCCGCGATTTCCGCATCGATCCCGATAAGTTCGACAGCGAATTCTATCCAACTTATCTCCCGTGGCCTCCCCCTGCCCCCCGGATCCCCATGCCCGCCAGCTTCACCACCAAGGCCGGCGGAAGCGGTGGACCAGGAGTCGCGGGAGGGCCGGGTGTCAGCAACCAATTGGTCACGCGAGATGACCCCTTCAACGATCCTGTCACCGGCGAGCCAATCGGCAACGCCAGCAGCCGCTACTTCTAACTCACCCAACTCCAATGATTTCAGGCATTGAACCGAATGACTAAGAAAGAGGCGGCGGAATATCTGGACCTCGCGCAGGCCTTGCTCGGCCAGTGGGTCCGCTACCGGCAATTCTACTTCAAGGGAATCAGTCAGGATCCCATTAACCCTCAGGAAGAGGCCGAGTTTCTGGACGTCACCAGTTCCATCGCCCAGAACGTCCGCAAGCTCGGGGACCGCTTGGACGAGAAGAAGTTCCCGATCAAGAAGCAAAAGATTTCGGAGTTGATTAAAACGACGATATCGGTGCAGTATTTCCGGAATCTCCCCGTCAAGGATCAGTTCATCTTCCGCAAGGAATGGCACCAGATCCTGATTTACCTGAGCCGGACGGTCGGCGCCCTCAAGTTCATCAACGAGGGCTACGTCCCCCCCGAAAAGGCGAAGGCGAAGAAAAAGTCAAAAGGTGGCGGCAAGAAGGTCGTCGTTGTTGTCATTGTCCTAGCCATCGTCGGAGCGGTGGTCGCCTTCAGGATGGGCCTCTTCTAACCGGGATTTCGGGGAAGAACGGCGAGAGTATTCAATTGCCCTGACACATGGGTTGCCGCCATGGTTCGGCGCTAAAGAGAGAGTTTCCAATACCCGGAGGGCTCCCATGCCCGGCCGGCGCCACTCTTCGGAGGTTTTCCCTCGGATGGGCTTTAAGAACTGCCAAGCAGCCTTCCTCGCCGTGATCCTACTGGCGACGGTCTTCTTCGCCGGGTGCCAGCGCACCCGCGCGGAAAATTCCCTGCGCAAGACTCAGAGCAAGCTGGCCAACATCGAGTCCAACTATAGCGGCGAAAAGCACGATCCCGCCGAGCTGGCCGCAATTCGCCAGAAGGTCAGCGACGCCAATACCACGCTTACCAGCGATGCCGCGGCGGCGCTAACCGCCGCCCGCGAGGCCGCCGCCCGCGCCGATCAACTCCTTGAGTCCATCAAGCCCAAGCACGGCAACGCCGTCTATGCCGAGGCCCAGAACGAAATCCGCGTCGCCGACATCAACGACCTCCAGCGCCTCGAACCCGCCCCCTATCAGCGCATCCGCGAACTCAAGGGCCAGGCCGACGAGGCCAAGAACGCCAACAAGTGGGACGACGTCATCAAGTTCAGCGAGCAGATCAAGAACGAGGTCCTCTCCGGCCTCGCCCAGCTCAAGAACGAGGCCGACCGCAAGGAGCGCGACGCCAATCAGGCGCTCGACCAGCTTCGCGGCGAGGCAGGCAACCGCTACGCCCCCGAGGTCGTGGTCACCGTGCAGTCCGAGATCCAAAATGCCAGCAAGATTTCAAATGAGGACCGCGACTATGTCCTCGCCGCCAACCGCTTCGCCGAGGCCAAGAACAAGGCCGAGGAAGGCGTGGTGCAGGTCCTGCGCCGCCGCTCCCGCGAGGCCATCGAGGAGATCGAGGGCAACATCACCACGGCCCTGATCGAGGGCGCCAAGCAGTTCAAGAACGACGACTACGAGAAGGCCAACGAGTTCTATCTCCGAATCATCACCGATTTCGAGGAAGGGCGCTACCGCCCCGTCATCGAGGCCTCCAAGGTGCTCCTGAGCCAGACCCAGATCCTCGTGATCGAGACCAAGCGCGCCGCCTCCGACGACCGTATCCAGGAACTCGCCGCCAACATCGGCGAACTCGAGCGTGGCGGAATCCTCGAGTACATCCCCGGATCCCTCGACCGCCTTCGCGAGTACCTCACCGAAGTCCGTGCGACCCGAGTCGAGGACACCGAGCAGGCCTTTGACAAGATCAAGGGCATCCACATCGACGCCTCCGACGAGTACGAGCGCCAGCGCGGTGCTTTCCAGGTGCTCGCCCAGGACGCAATCCGCAACGCCGGCAACTCGCTGGAAACGACTCGCACGGTCTACCGTCAGATGGACACGATCTTCGACCCGATCGTTGGGGATATGAACGCCGAGCAGCTTGCCTTCGAGAACCAGAAGCGCACGCGCCAGGAGGAACTTGGCCGCCGCATCGAGGAAGGTGGCAACAACTTGGTCACCGCCGAACTGCGCCAGCAGCAGGGCGACTTCCGCGGCGCCATCGTCCTTTCCGGCGAGGTCGTCGATCTCTCCGAATCCGTCCTCGCCTCCGTTTACCACACGGTGGGCCACAACGCCGCCATCGAACTTGCCAACCTGATTTCCCGCTACGAGCGCGACGGCGCCCGTCAGTACGCCCCCGCGGAACTTGCGCGCTCCACAGAGAAGCTCGAGACCGTCAAGGGTACCATCGCCGGCGGCGAGTACAAGCTGGCCGTCGAGCAAGCCGCCGAGGCCCGCGCCGATGTCGAGCTGATGGCCCAGCGCATCGCGGGCCGCGCCACCGAGGACCTGCGCGAGGCGCGCCGCACCCTTTCCTCCGCCAGTTCCGAGAATACCCAGCGCTTCCGCGCCGCGGAACTCGCCCAGGTTCAGGTCCTCATCGAGGAAGCCGAGAAGAACCTTCAGGAGGACAAGCTCAAGCTCGCCCTCGAAACCGCCCAACGCGCCACCGCCCTTGCCCTCCTCGCCGAGAAGGAAGCCTACCAGCTTTCCGCCGACGAGAAGATCGCCGAAGCGCTCGCCGCCATTTCCCGCGCCCAGACCGCCGGCGCCGAGCTCTACGCGGGCCGCGAGGTCGAGGACGCGCGTCGTCTCCTCGGTTCCGCCCGGTCCGTTTACGGCACGGAAAACTACGCCAAGGCCGCCGAGCTTGCGGGATCCTCGACCGAGCGAGCCAATAACGCCCTCTACCGAATTATCCGCGAGGCGGAGGAGTCAATCTCCACCGCCGAGCAGGTGGGCGGCTGGGACTATGACCACGCCCGTCTCGCCTCCGCCAACACGATGCTCAAGGAAGCCAACGCCCTCATCGAGGCTGGCGAGTACGCCGAGAGCCGCTCCCGCGCAGAGTCCGCCCGCTCCACCGCTTCCGCGCTCGTTGTCGATACCAAGCGAGCCAACTTCAACGCCGCCTGCCGCGCGATCCACCGCGACATCGCCGTGGGCACCGTCGAGGGCCTGAACTTCTTCCAGCCCGAGGAATCCATCGCGATCCGCCGCCGCATCACCGAGCTCGAGAACGAGTATAACCCCGACGACTACCAGCGCGTGATGACCGAGGTGGAGAAGCTCCACGGCACGCTGCGTTCCACGCTCGACAGGACGGCGGAGCTCGTGATCGAGGTCGCCGCCCAGCTCGACGAGCGACTCCAGTCGCTTCGCGACCGCGGCGCCGCGGAGTACGCGGCGGTGGAGATCACAAGCGCCCGCGACAGCCTGCGCAGCGCCCGGCTCGACTACCGCCGGGGGCTCTACAAGTCCGCCCACTCCAACCTGAAGAACGCCATCGACCTCACCCGCGAAATCGAGGGGCGAGAGAAGTACATCGCCTACTCCGCCGAGGTTCAGGATCTCTTCAACGAGTTCAACCAGGTCCAGACCCAGCTCTCGCGCGTGCTTAGCCTCTCTCCCAAGGAGATGAAGCAGCTTGCCGTCGGACCCAGCGGCTCCACACAGGCGATTTCGCTCTCCGCGCCGCTGACCCCCAATGAATTCCGGGACAAGGTGGACGAGCTGTATTCGAGGGCCCTGGTTGTAAAGGCGCCCGCCGGCAAGGAGCAACTCCACGAGGCCGTTATCACCGCCTTCGCGGAGGCCCGCCTCGCCGCCAGCAACTTCGAGAAGCTGGTCATCCTCAACCGCGTTCCCCGCGCGGAGGCCTTCCTCCTCATCGACAACGCCTACATCCGCCTCAACAACGCCAACGTCATGATCGGCAACATCCAGAAGCAGCTCGTCGCGGACGAGGTCCAGTTCCGGCTTGTTCAGGCCGACGTCGGCACTCTGGTGAACTCGTTCTGATGCGGGGCCGGGCCCAGAATAGCATACCAAGGAGCCGTGGATAATGGGACCCGTCATCCAGATGGTAACAAGTCTCTTCAAGGACTTGAACTACATCTACGCCGTCGAGCTGGTGGTGATCGCCTCCATTGCCGTCTTCGTTTTGTACGTCTTTCACGCCCTCGGCCTGCTCAAGAAGAGCAAGTGAACTGAACCGACCATCCCGCCCGGAACATTATGGCCGTCAACATCCACCTAAAGCTTGAAAACCGCATCAAGGTCTGTCGCGAGTACACCGAACTCTGGCAGACTTATTTTCAGTTCTTCGCCGACGACCTCTCCGAGACGCAGATCACGCCGGAGATGGAGAACGAATTCGAGGGTGTCATCAACATCCTCGCCCTGAACTACTACAAGTTTCAGGAACTTTGCGGGCCCTTTATGAAGGAGTGCGAGGAGATCCTCAAGATCCTCTCCGAGACCTATTCGCTCGAGGCGGTCAAGCTCATGGCCGACGCCACGCGCAGCAAGCTACTGGTGGAGTGGCATCGCGTCTTCATCGACATGAACAAGGCCCTTGGCCGCATGTTGACCAAGCTCACCCCCAAGCAGCTTCAGGCGATGCAGGCCGCCGATGGCACCGCCCAACAGGCTCCTCCCGCCGCCTGATCACTCACCGTCGTCGTTGCCCCGGCGGCGTCCCGCGGTGCGGTGCGCCGCCGTCTGGACAATGATTCCCGCCAGCGCCACCCCACCCGCCACGATCCATCGCGGCTGCCACTCCATCGCATCGGTCAGCAGTGTCGCCCCCAGGATCGAGGTCCCCACGATCACCAGAAACCCTGAAATTCCCGCCGAAAGCAATCCCGCCACCAGCGCGGCGATGGGAATGCCAAAGGCGAAAACAGCATCCTCCTGGGCCCACGATGGGGTGCCGTCGCGCCTCATCGCGGACAGCAGCGCATAGGCCAGACCGCCCCCCGCCGCGCATCCCATCGCAAAGAACGCCACCGTGTGCAGTAGCCGCGACAGCAGAACGCCCGCCACAGCGCCGCACAGCAGCCCCGCCACGCGCGCCGCGATCGCAACCCCGCCATCCAGGCCCAGCACCGCGCACGCCGCGTGGGCCACCGCCAGTCCCACGCCCCCCATCAGCACGCCCCCCAGAACCTGAAGCGACGCCCAATACAGCATCCACCCGAGGCACAGAAAAGCCAAGCCCGCTAAGGCCGCGATCCACGTCAGCGGATCAGTCGTTGCCTGCATCATGGCGACGCCTCCTTGGCGAGCGCGGCCTGGGCGGTTGCGTTCCCCGGGTCCAGCTCAAGCACGCGCGCAAACTCTTCCCTCGCCTCGCCTTCCTTGCCATCCGCGCGCAGGAAGAATGCCAAGAGCAGCCGCCCAGCCGTCGCATCGGGGACCATCGCCACAATCTTGCGGGCAGAGAGTACCGCACCCGCCGGGTCCGACGCCTCGATTTGATAACGCGCAAGCTGCTCCAGAACCG
>JBBQYG010000227.1:0-5613 GCA_038208905.1 Candidatus Sumerlaeia bacterium
CCAGGGAGAGGAAGTCGAACTCCAGAAGTCCAACATCCTCCTGATCGGCCCGACCGGCAGCGGCAAGACGCTCCTCGCGCAGACGATGGCGCGCATTCTGGACGTGCCCTTCGCCATCGCCGACGCCACCTCGCTGACGCAGGCCGGCTATGTGGGCGAGGACGTGGAGAACATCCTCCTGCGCCTGCTGCAAGCGGCCAACGGCGACGTGGAGAAGGCCCAGCGCGGCATCATCTACATCGACGAGATCGACAAGATCGCCAAGACCTCCCACAACGTCTCGATCACGCGCGACGTCTCCGGAGAGGGCGTCCAGCAGGCGCTCCTCAAGATCCTCGAGGGCACCATCGCCAACGTCCCCCCCACGGGCGGGCGTAAGCATCCCCACCAGGAATACATCCGCATCGACACCACGAATATCCTCTTCGTGGCGGGCGGCGCGTTCAACGGCCTGACGGACATCATCCGTCGCCGCACGTCGCAGCGTTCCATGGGCTTCGGCGCCGATATCAAGTCGGCCAGCGAGGAGAACGTGGGCGAGATCCTGAGCCACGTCGAATACCGCGACCTGCTCAAGTTCGGCATGATCCCCGAGTTCATCGGCCGCTTCCCGGTCATCACGACCCTGGACCAGCTCGGCGAGGATCAACTCGTGGCGATCCTCACGGAGCCGCGTAACGCGCTCACCAAGCAGTACCGCAAGCTGTTCGACATGGAGGGCGTGAATCTGGAATTCGACACGGCGGCGCTTGCCATGGTGGCGCGCAAGGCCATCGGCCTTCAGACCGGCGCCCGCGGCCTTCGCGCGATCCTGGAGGACGCGATGCTCGACATCCAATTCGACCTTCCCACCAAGGCGGAGGAGTTCGCCGAGATTCGCATCACCGAGGACGTGATCAAGCACGAGGGACAGCCCCTCTTCACCCCGCGGGAGAAGAAGGAATCCGCCTGAGCGGTTTTCCGGAGTTCCAGAGTCGAATTCCACGGAAGCGTGGGCATCCTGCCCTTGCGCGACCAGCGCCCGGTTGTCAGCAGTGCTTTCGGGTGCGCGGCATGGGCGAGACGCGCCATGCTACTTCAGAGCATTTTCCCGAATGCCGTAGCCGTGTGCACCCTCAACAAGACGTTCACCACGGAGTTCACCGAGGACACGGAGAACGACCGGCAGCGGCATCGTCACGAGAGGCACCGAGATTGCGGCACATCGCGCGCCGGGCGTTGCGCGCGTGTGGCCTATTGCCACTCAAGTCAAGATGGCGTTTTACCACGGTCGGCTTGAGGAGGTCTCATCGTCCTCTCGCCGTTCTCTTCCCACGATCAATGCCGGGTTGGACTCCGTGTCCTCCGGGACCTCCGTGGTAAATGAAGTTTTCGGGGTGCTGAATCGGCTACATGGTTTTCCAAACCGCCCTAACTTAGCAGCCCGCGCCACCGTTATCCCGGCATTCCCGGAAGGGCGCCCGTCGGCGCGGCGGGCTTGCCTGCGGCGGGTGCTACGCTATCGTCCTCCGGGTCGGGGCCCGGCTTGTCCTGAATCATCCACTGTCCCCCAACAGTTGTCTTCAGGTGCGGATCGGCATACGTCCGCCAATAGCCGCCGCCGGGCGGAATCAGCTGGGAGTAGAAGGGATCGGCCCACAGGCGCGAGAACGTGGCAAAGGCCGCCTCGTAGTCCATCAACTCCGATTGGCACCGCAGCAGGCTGAACCAGGCATCCTCCTCGTGGGGGGTGCCCGCGTACTCGGTGATGATCCGCCGATAGACGACCATGCCCTCGTCGATGGTCTTGGTGGTCGCCAGATAGTCGCCCAGCACGAACATCGCGTGGGGGCGGACGCGCGCGGTGGGCGCCTCGTCGATCACGCGCTTGATCAGGGCCAGGCGCCGGTCGCCGATCGGGGCCCTGTCCCGCCCGTTTCCGGCGGTGTGTAGCTGGATATATGTATAGACGGAGTGGTCGCTGGAGAGGATGTCCAGCGCCTTCTTGTCGTCACCCTCCGCGGGCTTCACCACGACATCCACCTCCGCCAGCACATCGCGGGAGGGGCGTTCGTCCCCCGCGATGCAGTCGAGGAGAAACTGGAGCCGGAAGGTTCCCGCGCGGTCAAACGCCGCCCCCGTCACCGTCTCCTCGTCAACCGCCATGCGGAACGGCATCCTGAAGGCTGAAACGCGGGTCATCTCGATGGTGCTGGTGGGGACGATGGTTCCGCGGCTGGCGCCCATGTAGGTATAGGGGGCCATGCCCGCCGGCGGGAATACGTTCACGTTGAAGTCGGTGCCGAAGGAGAGGCGCGCCTTGAACTCCTGCTTGCGGCCCGGCGTCGTGGAGCGAAGCAGCAGGCGGAACAGCAGCGGCTCTCCCTCCACGATTTCGGGGTTAAGCACGACCAGGCTCCGCTCCACGCCTTGGCACAGGATCGTGGGGCCGACGAATGGTTTTGCAAAGGGGCTGCCGTCGGGCGCCGGGCGCACTCCAGACATGGGGGCCACGGCCCCGCCCAGCAGGGGCGTCGCCTGGGCGCGGGCGGCGGTCGGCCAGCAGGCCCCCGCCAGCAATGTTACCGTCAGGATGGGTCCGGCCAGGCTCAGGGGTCTCATCCGCTCATCCAGTCGCGATCTCGGGTCGTCCGCGGGCCATCGGGCCCGGCGGGGTCGCATTGCCTACGGGCCTGCCGTCGGCAGGGTCAAGGCACGTTGCTCCGCCAACGATTGACCAGCCAGCGCCGCCGCGGGTTTGCCGAGCCAAAATCAAGCGCGGGACTTGCTATCAACAGGCCCGCGCGCCGCAATGCGCCATGCCGACTTCCACTTCCCCGCGGATCCACAACATGCTCCCCCTCGTTCGCATTGTCAGCACCGGATCGGAGATCACCCAGGGCCTCTATGCCGACACCAACGCCCAGCGTCTTTCCCGCCTCCTGCTGGAGCGCGGATTCAAGGTGATCGGCCACGCCGCCGCGCCCGACGATCCCGCGCTGATCCGCAAGGCCATCGCCGACGCCATGCCGGGCATTGACCTGATCGTGATGACCGGCGGCCTTGGCCCCACGGAGGACGACGTGAACCGCGACGTGATCGCGGAGTTGTTGGGGCTTGAACTCGTCCGCGATGCAGGGGCGGAGGAGATGCTCCGCAAGCGCTTCGCCACCCGCAATATCCCCATGCCCGAACGCAACGTGGTCCAGGCAATGCTGCCGGCGGGGTGCGTCCCGCTCTACAATCACTGGGGCACCGCGCCGGGATTCTTCATCGCGGCGGGCGGGACTCACCCCGCGCTGCTGGCGCTGCCGGGGCCCTCCAGCGAGTGGAAACCGATGATCGAGGCGGCCTTGCAGGACGAACTGGCCGGCCAGTTCCCAGGCCGCCCCATCCGCGCGACTCACACCATGCACGTCGCCATGATCGCGGAATCGGTCGTCAACCAGGCCCTCCGCGACTTGTTCACTTGGGACCGGCGCGTGGAACTCGGGCTACTCGCCCACCGGGGAAACATTCGCATCCGCCTGATCGCGACGGAATCGACCGCCGAGGCCGCCCGCGCGCTGATCAACCAACTACGCGCGCTTATCCTTGAACGTATTCCCGACGAGTTGATCCACACCGAAGGACCGGAGACCGCCACGCCCGCGGCTGCGGCGCTGGACATGCTGCGTCGTCATGGCCTCAGGCTTGCAATTGCCGAGTCCTGCACAGGCGGCGGCATCGCTCAGGCGATCACCGATGTGCCCGGTTGCTCCGATGTGTTTGTGGCGGGATGGGTGACTTATTGCAACGAGGCCAAGACGCGCGATCTGGGCGTGCCCGCCGCCCTGATCGACACCCACGGCGCCGTCAGCGAGGAAGTCGCCCTCGCCATGGCCTGCGGCGCGCGGCAGCGCGCCGGCGCCGATGTGGCACTCTCGGTCACGGGCATCGCCGGACCCGCCGGCGGCACGCCGGAAAAACCCGTCGGCACGGTGTGGTTTGGCTGCGCAAGCGCCGAACGCGCCATCGCCCGGCGCTACCAATTCAGCGGAGACCGCGACGCGATTCGCGAGTGGTCGGTGAATCAGGGGCTGGAACTGCTGCGCCGGTTTATCGCCGGGGTGGATCTCGCAAGGGGGCTTTAGGGATTACTTCAGCGCGCGCCGCAGCGCCAGCAGCAGCCCCAGATGGATGCCATCGTGCGACATGCTGAAGGGCAGCGCCACGGCCACGCTTGTCAGGTCGATGCCGATCGTCACGGTGTAGGTCTTGGGAAAGGGGACGTCTTCCTTACCCGCCAACTCGTCGAAAAGCGCCTCCGACTTTCCCGTCAACTCGCGCAACAGGTGCTCCGCGCTCGGCACCGGGTCATCCCCCCACGTCGCGGGGCTGGTCCCCTTCGCAAACCACTTCCGATAGTCGTCGGGGATGCCCAGCGGCTCGCCCAGCAAGCCCAGCGTCAACGCGCGCGGCACCGTGACCAAGTGGCCAAGATGCCAGTGGAGGTTGTTATTCCATCCCGCCGGGATCACCTCGGCATGTGGCATCATCGGCTTCACCATCTCCGCGATGAAGTGGCGGTACATCATGGTCTGGTATTTTGAGAGGTCAGTGGGGGTCATCTCGGATTCCTTAGAGCTGAGCGTCGAGGAGTGTGGCCGCGTCGATGGGCGGCAGGTGGACCATCTCGCGGATGCGATCCACGCGGGACTGGAGTTCGCCGGGCTTGATGGCGAGGAGGCGGCCCAGGCTGAAGTCCTCCACCACGAAGCTCGCCATGCACGTTCCCGCGTGGACGGCGCGGACGAGGTTGTCGTCCGACGTATCATCGGTCCGCGCGAGGTAGCCGACCATGCCGCCGGCAAAGGTGTCCCCCGCGCCCGTCGGGTCCTTCAGGTTGGCCAGCGGGTAGGCCGGGAAATAGACGATGCGGTCCTTCTGGAACAGGAGCGCGCCGTGCTCGCCCTTCTTGAGCACCACGGTGCGCGGCCCCAGCGAAAGGAGGTCGCGGCCGCACTCGATCAGGTTCACCTTCTCGCAATACTGGCGCGCCTCGCCCTCGTTCACCAACAGGATGTTGGCGCGGCGGATCACCTCGGTCAGGCGCTGCTTCTCGCCCTCGATCCAGAAGTTCATCGTGTCCACCGCGACCAGCTTGGGCGACTTCATCTGGTTCAACACGTCGAGCTGGAGCGCCGGATGGATGTTGGCGAGGAACAGATAGGGAACCGCGCGCTGCTCCTCCGTCAGGCGGGGATGGAAATCCGCAAAGACGTTCAGCTCCGTCGTGTTGGTGTGGGCCTGGTTCATGTCGCGCGTGTAGTAGCCCGACCAGTGGAAGGTCTTCCCCTCCACGATCTGGAGCCCCGCCAGGTCGATGCGCCGCGAGCGGAACTTCTCGATGTGGGCCGGGGCAAAGTCCTTACCCACCACGCCCACCAACGTCACGTCCGTGAAATACGACGCGGCGACGCTCCCATAGGACGCCGACCCACCCAACGCCGCCTCCGCCCGCCCGTGGGGGGTCTCGATGGAATCCAGGGCCACCGACCCCACGATCAACGCCTTTGCCATGTGACGAGAGCCTTTCGCGAAACGCGGAATACCAACGGCGGCGGAGTGAAACGGAGGCGCGGCGGGGGGTCA
>JBBQYG010000228.1:0-5512 GCA_038208905.1 Candidatus Sumerlaeia bacterium
ATCCAGCCAGCGCGCGTATTTTTTGCGCTGCTCCAGCGCGTGACGGGCAGACTCGTGCACCATGTCGTCGGTGAACGGCGCCGCATCGAGCGAGATGGCGTTGATGATCTTCGCCTCGGGCGAATGGACCGACCACGGAAGCTGGCCGCGATCAAGGATCCAGATTTCGTAATCGCCGCGCAGTTCGCTCAGGCTGGCCCGCGCCACGTCGGTGAGCTTCATCTCGGTGTCCTTCGAGGTCGCCGAGCGCTCCGAGCGTTCGATGATGTTCTGCCGTCCGCTGCGTGCGGCCTGGGTCATCTGGTCGTATTGCCGGCCCTTGGGGTCGTAGAATTTCGTGGCCGCCTCGCGGTGGTCGTGGGTGATGAACCGCCGACAGAACCGCAGCGTTTCGAGCTGCACGATCGTCGCCAGCGTGAACGTGTGTAGCTTGCGGAACCCGCCGCGTTTGTCGAAGAGTTCAGGCATGGGTGCTCCTTTCGGGGGGGTGGTGGACCGTGGTGACCGTGTTGACTTTGTTGACCATTGGGAATCGCGCCATTTTCATCCCCGCATTCACCCCGTCAACACCGCCAATCCCATCAACCTCGGCCTAGTCCCACAGGTTGAGATCGGCGCGACGGGGCGGATGGAGCGCTCGACGGCGTTGTTGTCGATCGGCAGGCGTCAGTGGGTTGTATAGACGGTGGGCTGGGGCCAGTTGTCGAGCGTGTAACCGATCGTTTCCTCTTCGCGCGGAGCGCAGGGCATCTCAAAAGCCCCCCTTGCCAAGCCCCCCCGGCGTCGCCACACTAACGCCAATCTTCGGTTCGGAGCCTTTCACAGCCATCATGTCCCAGACCCTGCCTCCCCCGGTCCTTCTTCCACTCAGCCAGCGTCCCGATTCCCACGGGCGGTTTGGTCAGTTTGGGGGGCGGTATGTCCCCGAGACTCTGATGCAGACGCTGATTGACCTGGAGGCGAAGTACCAGGAGGTCTGGCGGGATCCGGAGTTCCATCGGGAGCTGGATGCGTTGTTGAAGGAGTATGCCGGGCGGCCGACGCCGTTGACGCGGGGGCGGCGGACGGAGGAGTTCCTGGGGGGGCGCATCAGGGTGTATTTCAAGCGCGAGGACCTGCTGCACACGGGGGCCCACAAGCTGAACAACACGCTGGGCCAGGTGTTGCTGGCGATGCGCCTGGGCAAGAAGCGCATCATCGCGGAGACCGGCGCCGGCCAGCATGGGGTGGCGACGGCGACGGCGTGCGCGCTGTTTGGGCTGGAGTGCTGTGTGTATATGGGGAAGGAGGACACGGAGCGGCAGGCGCTGAACGTGTTCCGCATGAAGCTGATGGGCGCGAAGGTCGTCCCGGTGACGAGCGGGACGGCCACGTTGAAGGATGCGACGAACGAGGCGATGCGCGAGTGGCTCTCCAGTTGCGACGAGACGCACTACATCATCGGGAGCTGTGTCGGGCCGCATCCCTTCCCGCGAATGGTCCGCGATTTCCAGTCGGTGATTGGCATCGAGGCGAAGGAGCAGATGCTGGACGCGGAGGGCACGCTGCCCGATCACATCGTTGCCTGCGTCGGCGGCGGCAGCAACAGCCTGGGGATTTTCCATCCGTTCTATGAGGACGCAGGGGTGAAGTTCTGGGGCGTGGAGGCCGAGGGCGAAGGCATCCTGACGGGTCGCCACGCGGCGACGATCACGAATCACCAGGTGGGGGTGTTTCAGGGGAGCAAGAGCTACGTCCTGCAGACAGAGGACGGCCAGATCACGCCGGCCCACAGCATCAGCGCGGGTCTCGACTATCCCGGCGTGGGGCCGGAGCACAGCTTCTATGCCGAGTCGGGCCGCTGCACCTATGTCTCGATCACCGACGACGAGGCGCTGGCGGCGCTGCGCAAGACCAGCGAACTCGAGGGCATCATCCCCGCGTTGGAGACAGCCCACGCCCTCGCCCAGCTCTACAAGATGGCGCCCAGGCTCGACCCGGGGAGCATCGTGCTCATCTCCATGTCGGGCCGCGGCGACAAGGACGTGTTCTCGCTGATTAATCACATTAAACTGTAGTGAGAGGGGAAAAGCGGGAAAGAGGGGAAAAGCGGGAAAGGCGGGAAAAGCGGGAACGGCTTAAAAGTCTCCGCGACGCGGCTATCAGTGGTCATCCCCTCATTCGGCGTTTCCGCCTTTCCCGCCGTTCCCCTTTACCTGCCGTAAGCGGCTATCAGTGCTCATCCCCTGCTTGGGCGTTTCTGCCGTTCCCGTTGTTTCCGCCTTTCCCGCCGTTCCCCTCTACCTGCCGTAAGCGGCTCCATCCTTGCGGTGGTCGCTGGCGGCGCAGTAGCCGCCGTCTATACAGCGGATGAGCTGGGCTCCGCCGAAGCCGGAGGGCGGGAGCACGGTGACGTCGTGTCCGCGGGCGTGGAGGGCGTCGATGATGGCGGGCGGGTGGGTGTTCTCCAGGGCGACGCGGCGTCCGCCATCGACGCGCCAGCGGGGGGCGTCGCTGGCGGCCTGGGGGTTCTGGGCGTAGTCGGCGAGGCGGACCATCATCTGGACGTGGCCCTGGGCCTGGATGGGGCCGCCCATGACGCCAAAGGCCATGACCGGGTCCCCGCCGCGCGTGACGAAGCCGGGGATGATGGTGTGGAAGGGCCGCTTGCGCGGGCCGACCTGGTTGGGATGCCCGGGCTCCAGGGAAAACCCCCACCCGCGATTCTGCATGGCGATCCCCGTTTCCGGCACCACGATGCCGGAGCCAAAGCCCCAGTAGTTGGACTGTATATACGACACCATCATCCCCGATTCATCGGCGGCGCAGAGGAGCACCGTGCCGCCGCGCGGCGTGCCGAAGGCGGGCTCCGACGCGCGCTGGCGATCGAGCAGCTCGGCGCGGGACGCGAGATAGTCGGGCTCGAGAAGGTCCTCCCATCGGACCGCCTCCATCGCAGCGGGATCGGCGATGTAGCGGTGGGCATCGGCGAGGGCGAGCTTCATGGCCTCGATCTGGAGGTGCAGGAATTCCACGGAGTCCACGGCGATGCCGTCGAAGCTGAAGTGGGAGAGAATCCCGAGCGCCATGAGCGAGGCGAGGCCCTGGCCGTTGGGCGGGATCTCGTGCAGTGTATATCCGCGATAGCCGATGCTGACCGGCTCGACCCAGTCGCAGGCGTGCGTCGCGAGATCGTCGGCGGTCATGGCGCCGCCATCGGCGGCGGAGGCGGCGGCGATGCGCGCGGCAAGGTTCCCGCGATAGAAGGATTCCCCGCCGGTGGCGGCGATCTCCTCCAGCGTGAGCGCATGGTCGGGGCTGGCCCAGACATGGCCCGGGCGGGGCGCGCCTCCGCCGGGAAGGAAGACGCGGCCAAACTCGGGATAGTCGCGGAGCCGTTCCTCCGCCCCGCGCCACGACGCGGCGGAAATCGGCGAAACGTGGAAGCCCTCCCGCGCATAGCGCACCGCCGCGCGAAACAGTTCGGCGAACGGCAGCCTGCCAAATCGCGCCGAGAGCGTGGCCCACGCGGAGACGCAGCCCGGCACCGTGACAGCGTCCCAGCCGAGTTCCGGCATCGCCGCGCGCCCGGCGAAGCGCTCTGGATTCCACCCCGCCGGCGAGCGCCCCGACGCGTTGAGGCCGTATAGACGTTTTTCTCCCGGCTCCCACACCAGCGCAAAGGCGTCACCGCCGATGCCGTTCATGTTGGGCTCCACCACTGCCAGCGCGATGGCGGTGGAGAGCGCTGCATCGATGGCGTTGCCGCCGCGCGCCATCGCGTCGATGCCCGCCTGCGCCGCCAGCGGTTGCGACGTGGCGACGATGTTGCGCGCCATCACGGGCATGCGCTTTCCAGCGTAGGGAAACGACCAGTCCATGGAGTCGGTCACGGCGAAGCCTTCTCTCCCCGGGCAACCGGCGAATCGATGGCGATCGAGTCCGCGCGGAGGAAGTTACCGAGTCGCTCGACGGCCTGCCCCTGGGTTTCATCCGCATCCTTCGATACATCGAAGTCCCTCACCGTGACGCGAATGCGCGAGAAGGGGAGCGGAAGGAAAAGCCGGTCCCACGAGCCGAAGCCAATCGAACGGGCGCACGACGTGACGATCAACACGACATGCGAATTCGTCCGCCGCGCGATGGTGAAGAATCCCGGCTTGGGAACAAGGATGGGCCCGCGGGGTCCATCGACGGCGATCAGGCCGATGTGGCCCTGCTCGATTTCAGAGATCAGTTCCATCGTGGCGGGAATCGCGCGGCTGCGCGAGGAGCCCTTGACCACGCGGATGCGGAACCCCGCCAGCGCCAGATCCATCAGCTTGCCGTCGCGGCTCGGGCTTGTCATCACGGAGATGCAGCGTCCTTGCGCGCGGGCGATCGCCACCAGCGGCAGCAGCGACGGAAACATGCCGTGGCCCGTTACGACGACGAGGCGCTGGTGGCGGGCCGCGCGGTGCAGGATCTCGCGGTCCTCCCTGGCGATGCGATAGGTTGCCACGATGGCGCGCAGCAGCAGCACCGCGGCGGGGCCGAGGAGCTTCTCGATGAGCGCAAACTTGATCTGCCTCCAGGTCATTATTCGTAGAGGCTCCGCTGGCGTTCGTCCAGATCGAGCGGAACCATCGACGGCCCGATGTCGAATCCGGGAAGAACGCCGGCCTCCAGGGCGATGGGGATATTGCGGCGGGTCATCGGCTTGGCCAGTTCCTCGCGGATTTCACCGGATCGGCGCAGGGGTTCGAGCGCGCGGAGCACCTCCTTCTGGTCGGCGGCCTCCATGGGCACCTCCACGCGGAGCCGCGTGTCGCTGCGTATATATGTATAGGCGTTCTGCCGGAGGACCGCCACGCCGCGTCCGCCAATCTCCCCGTTGGACTTGTTGCCGTCGAGCAGTTCGGGATTCAGGTAGAGCCCCCGGTCGCGCCAGAGCGCGGGATAGCGCTTCAGCTCCTCGACCTCGATCACGGTGATCGTCTCCGCGGCGACGCTGGCCTCCGCGAGTCGCTTCTCCACGCGCGGCGCGCTGGGCCATTCGGGATAGGCGTTCAGCAGGCGGCGATAAATCAGGACCGATTCGCGCGGCGAGGGGGCATCCTTGCCGAGTCGCTCCAGCCGCCGCGCCGCCTTGCGATCAACGGCCAGCGCGCGGCCGGGGTCGCCGAGGCGCCCCGCCGTGGCGCGCGCGTCGGCATAGCGGCGTTCGTCCACCTGGGCCTCCAGGACGCGGCTGAGCCACGGGCGGCCCTGCTCCGAGTCGAAGAACCCGGGTGGCGTCCGCGCCGCCGCGTCCAGGAGCTCGCCCTTGGGAAACGGATCGGTGAACGGCAGGAAGAGAATGCGGGAAAGCGTGTCGGTAAGGAAGAGCCCCTGCAGCCTGTATATCCAGAAGCGCCGGCCTAGCCGCGCCTCCTCCGGCGTCTGGGACCGCTGGTCGGTATCGGGGTCGCGGCCTAGAAAGATATAGCGGTTGAATCGCGAATCGATGGAGTCCTGCGCCGCGCGGAGCGGCGCGGCGGGATCGAAGGCCGGC
>JBBQYG010000229.1:0-5464 GCA_038208905.1 Candidatus Sumerlaeia bacterium
CGCTCAAGCGATGGCGCCGGCTGGGCCGCGCCGTATATACAGGCATCGTACGCTTCCGCGAACAGGTCAGCCTGGCGATCCTCGCCCACAACCTGCTCAAGGCGATCCAACGAAGGGAGAGCCGCGCATGACGCCAGGTCACAGGGCGGCAACGCGCCGCGAACCCGCGCGAGGCCACCGCCACCGCTCGCAATCGACCGCCGCGAAGGCTCATACGCGGCATCGAAGAGGGAAAATGGAGGCTCCGGGGCGAAAAAAACGAGGTTGCTTTCAGAACGGAGAGGGGCGGAGGGTCAGGTCAGAGGTTCCGGATTGGGCCCAAGACAAGATGAACATCGCCGAATGGGTCTCGATTCAGCCCGCCACCCGGCCGGCACCCACTCCGACGGATCCGAATTGGATGCTATACTAGAGACGGGGATTTGCAACAATGATGCGATCTTGGTATATCTGGGCCAGAACGGCGCGAATGCGCATTTGGCAACAGTGTTTGTGGTATCCGTTATTTCATTGTACACCATTGTCTTTGTCATCCACTATATCTCCGATAGGCGAGTTCTTCGCCGGCTGGAGCTCCACAATCTTACTTCGAAATACGTAGAGGTCTTTTCACTCCTACAACCTGCCGCGACGGGACCGCCGGAATCGAATAGGTTCGTTTTCTCTGTCCACGGGGGGACGGTGGAGGTACTGATAACGGCAAGCGAGATATTTGTGTGTGGCCAAAGTGGAACTCAGTTCGATACTTCGCTAGAAGAGCTGGCACGCCAGCCATTTCGTCAAGACCATGACAATCCAAGGGAGTTCAATCATATATCATATCCTGATGGAGGCTATCTCGGAATCTATAAGATAATAGCTCCAATCAATCAGGTAGAGAAGCCTTAGTGGCTCATCCCGGCCAACAGGTGACGAGGATAACCGGGGACAGGAACCCGTTACCGCGTGAAGACGGTGGCCTACAAGTATGACTCCGCCGGACGCCGACTCCTGAAATGGGTAGACAGCGGCCAGCGCACGCGCTACTTCTTCAACGGACTCACCGAGGAGATTCGCAAGGTGTCGGTTGGGACGTATGGCGGCGGAAATTTTGCCTTCGACGACGGCGAGACGGCTTCGCGGAGAACGAGTGGTCGGCGCCCTCGGGCGGCGTGAAGACGGCGGTGGCAAGCAGCGCGCGGCGGTCGGACGTGGCGCGGTTCCGGATCGCGTGCGGGTCGCCGGGGGAGTTCGGGAAGAGCTACTCGACGACGAAGCGGGTGGTCTCGTGGTGGATGCGGCATGACGTGGCGGGCGGGCGTATCCATGAGATCGAAAAGTGCCTGCGAGTAGATATCGCCTGAACAATTCATGGAGCGATTGCCTCCGCTGTTCCCTACCTTTTCCCTGCCTTCAAAACCTCGATATCCCCATGAAGGGAATCGACGACGCCACATAGAGGGCGCGTTCCGCCTGTTGGATCAGTTCGACCGCGGCGCCGGCGATGGCGCGGCCCTGGGCGATTTCGGCGAGGCGGGATTGGGCGGCGTCCAGTTCCTCGTCGGAAAAAATCCCCCTGAGCAGGTGGGCGCCGTGGGCGATGGTGATGAGGATGGCCATGCGGGTGTCGAAGTCCGCGTGGGCGAGGACGATACTGCGGATGCGGTGGATGATTTCGCGCTCCGGCGACTTGTCCTTCGCGGGATAGGTGGTGGAGGGAAAGATGAAGAGAAAGTGCCCCTCGCGCTTGGCGAGGATCCCCTTTGCCATCAGTTCCTCCATCTGGCGGTGGTCGAGTTCCTTGATCGCCGAGGTGGCGGAAATCCATCCCGTAACGGTGTGGGGGTGGTCTGAGGCGCGGAACGACGCCAGCACATCGTCGAGCAGGAGCGACCCGGTGGGCGCGTCGATCGAGCGGAGTTTCAGGTCTCCCTCGCCCGCCACCACGACGGACTCGCGGAGCGTGAGTTCCGCCAGCATCGCGCCGGCAAGCGCGTAGTCCAGAAACGGCGATACGCTCCAGCGCAGCTTCCCCTCCTCGTCGTCCAGCGCCAGCAACATCACCAGTTCGTTGAGCGAGAGCGATTGCGTCGGCATGGCCACACCTCCAGTTTGAACTGGCTGAAGGCTGCAACGCGGGGGCCCGCGGCGAAAGGAATATCGGCCATGTTCACGGGACTGATCGAGGAAATCGGGCGCCTGCGCGTGGTGGCCCCGGCGGGCGGCGACATGCGCCTTTCCATCGCCTGCGCGGCGATCATGCCGGGGATGCGGCGCGGCGACTCCATCGCCGTGGATGGTTGCTGCCTGACCGCGGAGACCATCGAGCCGTGGGGGTTTACGGCCTATGCGTCGCCGGAGACGCTGCGCAAGACATCGCTCGGCGAGCGCTCGCCCGGCGACGCGATGAATCTGGAGCGGGCCCTCGCCCTGGGCGCGCGCCTCGGCGGCCACATCGTTTCGGGCCATGTGGATGCCACCGGCACGTTCCGCCTTGCCCGGCAGGTCGAGCGGGCGTGGGAACTGCGCATCGGCGCCCCGCGTGAGATCATCACCGCCAGCATCGCCAAGGGCTCCATCGCCATCGATGGCATCAGCCTGACCATCGTGGACCTGGCGGACGACGAACTCTCCGCCTGGATCATTCCCGAGACGTGGGAACGCACGACGCTTTCCCTCCGCAAGCCCGGCCAGCGCGTGAACCTGGAGAGCGACCTCCTCGGCAAGTACGTGTATCGCTTCCTCGAAACACGCGAACCCGGAACGGCGGAGAAAGACGCGCGGCTGAGGCAGCTGATGGAGGGCGGCGGTTGGGGGGCGCGGTAGCGGGCTCTGACAGGATTGCAGGATGACAGGATCGGGGTCCCGATTCCATCTTGTTATCCTGTCCAATTCAAAAACCCCTATCCCCCCCGCCCCCTCCGCGGCTAGTCACCCGGCAACATCCTCAGACTGGAAAGTGCTTCGCCATGTCCACCGACTACAACGCCGTCTCCAAGTTCGTCCGCCACCACTATCGTCACTTCAACGCGGCCACGTTGATCGACGCCGCCGACGGGTATCGGCGCCACATGGACAATGGCGGGATGATGATGGTGACGCTGGCCGGGGCGATGTCCACGGCGGAGCTGGGCGTGTCGCTGGCGGAGATGATCCGCCGCGGAAAGGTCCACGCCATCGCCTGCACCGGCGCCAACCTGGAGGAGGACCTCTTCAACCTCGTCGCCCACGACCACTATGTGCGCGTGCCGGGATGGCGTTCGCTGTCGGCGGCGGAGGAGGAGGCCCTCCACGCGCGCCACCTGAACCGCGTGACCGACACGTGCATCCCCGAGGAGGAGGCGATCCGCCGCCTTGAGGTCGCGCTGCTGGAGGAGTGGCAGGCGGCAGACCGCGCCGGCGAGCGGCGCTTTCCCCACGAGTTCCTGTATCGCATCATCCGCAGCGGCGTGATCGAGAAGTACCACCAGATCGACCGCAAGGATTCCTGGATGATCGCGGCGGCGGAGAAAAACCTGCCGATCATCGTCCCCGGGTGGGAGGACTCGACCACCGGCAACATCTTCGCCGGGCACGTGATGAAGGGCGAGATCAAGAACGTCCACACCGTGAAGACCGGCATCGAGTACATGATCTTCCTGGCCGATTGGTACCAGAAGAACGGCGGCGCCCCCGGCGTCGGGTTCTTTCAGGTGGGCGGCGGCATCGCCGGCGACTTCCCGATTTGCGTGGTGCCGATGTTGCAGCAGGACATGGAGATCGACACGCCGCTGTGGGCCTACTTCTGCCAGATCAGCGACTCCACCACCAGCTATGGTTCCTACAGCGGCGCCGTCCCCAACGAAAAGATCACGTGGGGGAAACTCTCCGCCGACACGCCGAGCTACATCATCGAGAGCGACGCGAGCATCGTGGCGCCGCTGGTCTTTGCCTGTGTGATGGCGGACTGACCCGGCCATGCGCATCATCGTCACCGGAGGCGCCGGCTTCATCGGCTCCAACATCGTCGCCGCCCTGAACGCGCGCGGCGAGAACGACATCCTGATCGTGGACCACCTCGGCACGGGCGAGAAGTGGAAGAACCTGCGCGGCCTGCGCTTTGCCGACTACCGCGACAAGGACGAGTTCATCGCAGAGGTGACCGCGCGCCGCGCCGCCCGCGCCGACGCCATCATTCACATGGGCGCGTGCAGCGCCACCACCGAGCGCGACGCCGACTACCTGATGCGGAACAACTACCGCTATACGCGACACCTGGCGGAGTGGGCGCCGGAGACCAACGCCCGCCTCGTCCTCGCGTCCAGCGCGGCCACCTATGGAGACGGCGCGCGCGGCTACTCCGACGCGGACGCCGTGACGCCCACGCTCCGCCCGCTGAACATGTATGGCCAAAGCAAGCAGATGTTCGACGAGTGGGCCCTCGCCGCCGGGCACTACGACCGAATCGTCGGACTCAAGTTCTTCAACGTCTTCGGCCCCGGCGAGGCCCACAAGGCCGACATGCGCTCGGTCGTCCACAAGGCCTACCACGAGGTCCTCGCCACCGGCGCCATCTCCCTCTTCCGCTCCGCCCATCCCGACTACGAGGACGGCAAGCAGATGCGCGATTTCGTCTATGTGAAGGACGCCGTGGATGTGGTGCTCCACTTCCTCGACCACCCCGCGACGGGCGGTCTATACAACTGCGGCACGGGCCGCGCCCAGACGTGGCTCGACCTCGCCCACGCGATCTTTGCCGCCATGAACCGCGAGCCCGTCATCCGCTGGATCGACATGCCCCCCGCCCTCGCCGGCAAGTACCAGTACTTCACCCAGGCCGACGCGACGAAGCTCCGCGCCGCGGGATACACGCGGGCGTTCACGCCGCTGGTGGAGAGCGTGGCGGATTATGTGGGGGTGTTGGGGGCGGAGCGGGATTGATGGTTGGTCGGATCGCCATAGGCCCAACCGCGCTCTCCTGTTACTTCGATGTCAGGAAGCCGAATATCGCCCGGCCGTACTGTTCCGCCTGATCGGTATCGGGGGCCGGAACATGGCCGAGCCCACCGATCACGCGCAACTCGACATTGGCCCCATTGTCGGCGATGGCTGCCTTCAGCTTCTCTGCCTGACCGAGGGGTATGATCCTGTCTTCGCATCCCTGGATAATCAGGTAGTCTATGTCCGCTGGCAACTCCGCGGCGAACTCGGCGGGCGACCTGAATGTGTATTCGGAAGGATACTCGCTTGGAGGGTGGCAACCCGATCCGTGGGTTCCGTTGGGGATCCATAGGCATTCCAAGCGGAACCGATCCAGTCGAGACAGAGGAGAATCGCATGATTTATGTGAACACTCCCGAACGTTAGTATAACATCCAATTGGAATCCACAGGAGGAACTGGTGAAGTCGACGGATTCGACGGTACCGACGAAAGCAAATCTGCGACATTCATGATGTCTTGGGACCAACCCCTACATGTGTTCCCAAAAGTATAAATAGGAACCT
>JBBQYG010000230.1:0-5426 GCA_038208905.1 Candidatus Sumerlaeia bacterium
CAGGACCTCTCTCTCCTGGGCGAGGCGATGGCAGACCTTCCAGAACCCCATCGCATCGTCCTTGGGTTCAAGTACCTCAACAACATGTCGTGCAGGGAGATTTCGGACACGCTCGGCATCGGCGTCGAAGCGGCAAAGTCGCGCCTCTTCGAAGCACGCAAGGCCCTGCGCGCACGGATGAAGGCGGCCGAGGAAAAGTCCGCCGCTCCCCATTCTCCCGCGGCGGCGGCCCGCGGCGTACAGAACCCACCCCAGAGCGGCGTGGAGAAGAAGGTGCTGGAATCATGATGACCGAAAAGATGGAGCAGCGCGTACTGGAGTATCTTGAGGGCGACCTTTCCCCCGGCGAGGAGAAGGCATTCCTCGGCGAGGCGGCGTCCAATCCCGAGCTGGCCGCCCTGCTCGGCGAGTATCGCGGACAGGACCGCGCCCTCTCGACATGGTTCGCCGCGCAGTCCGCGCGGGCGGGGGAGCGGGCGGTTCCCGATCTGGGCGCGCTGCCCGGCGCCATCGCCGCGTCTGGCCGCGCGCGTAGCGCGCCCAACCGGCGGATAATCTATGCCATCGCCGCCGCGCTCGTCGCGGGCGCCTTCACGTGGGGCGCCATCCAGTACACCCGCGGTGGCGCCTCGCCAATCGTGGGCACTGTTCTCGCCGCCGATGGTCGCCCTCAGGCGCTGGAAGGCACCAAGCTGCGCGCCCTCGCTTCCGCCGGGGAGATCCGTTCGACCGACGAGTTGCTGAAGACCCCCTCCGACAGCTATATGGAAGTGGCGACGGTGTCTGGCGACTCGCGATTCGAGATGAACCAGAACAGCGCCGTCCGCCTAGTCAAGGCTGGTGGCTCTTCACAGATCAACGTCGAGCGCGGCGAAGTGCTCGTGCGCGCGGTGGCCGGTCGCGACCTTCTCGTCACGACGCCGCAGTTCGACGTCCGTTCCGACTCCGGCGTATTCAGCGTCGCCCGCGGTGTCCGCGGGGCCGAGGTCGCCGTGGTCTCCGGCGCGGTCGAAATCCGCCAGGCGGGAACACGCCGCCAACTCCGCGCGGGGGAAAGCTTCTCCAGCACCGGCTCCACCCCGGTTTCCATCTCGCGCCGCGTGGTCTGGAGCCGTCATGCGGATGAGTATGCGGGCCTGATGCCGCCCGTCCAAGTGGATGCACCGGTTGCCGTGGCCGACGAAGTGCCCGTCGCGCAGCCCGCCGTTGGCACCGCCGCCAGCGCCGCGCTCGGGGAGGCCGCGCCCGCGACGGCGCCTGCCGTGCGCCGCGCCCACACCACCGCGTTCCTCCCCGCCGGCACGCTCTCCATCATCGAGTTCCCCAGCATAAAGAACCTGCTTGGCTCCACGGAATTCCACGATCTTTCCGAGGTCTTTCTCGGCGAGGAAAAGCTGGCCCTTGCGGAGTCCTCCACCCAGAACCTTCCCCTGACCGCGGGCGAGCGCGACGTATTCCTCGCGCGGGTTCGCGAAGTCCTGACCAACGAGGACCTGGAGCTTTTCCTCTCCTCGCTCGGCGGCTCGATCTCGCTTGGCATCGGAACGCGCGGCCCCGTCCTGATCGCTGAAATCACCGAGAATCAGGCGGCGCTATCCGCGCTTATTGGCAGCAAGGTTGACCCGTGGCTCGCGACGCTTGAAGCCGACGAGCGCAAGCGCCCGCAAATCGGAATCGCCAACGGAATGCTGGTACTGGCGACGAACGCGGACGACTTCGAGGAGTCGAGCCTGGCGGCTGGATCGTGGCTCCCCACGGAGTTCGGCAAGTCGCGCTTCCTTGCCGACGTGCGCGCGATGACCACTGGCAGCACCTTTACCGCCGCCTTGGACGCCCAGGCCCTCGTGCGTCGCGCCTCTGAAAATTCCCATGCATCGAGGTTCTTCGACCGCCTCGGGCTCGGCAACATGCTCTCGCTTGTGGCCGCCACCGACTTCGCCGATCAGGCCGACAATCAGGCGCTCCGCGTCACCTTCGACGGAGATCGACAGGGCGTCATGGGGTGGCTCGGCGCACCGGGTCCGCTCTCCGCGTTTCAGTTCTTCTCCCCCGATGCGCACGCGGTCATGACGATGCGAGTCCAGCGCCCCGCGCTGGTCCTCGGCGAAGTCGTCGGCTGGATCAGCCAGGACAACGGTGGGCACGGCCTCCCCACCGATAGCCCCGAGTTCCAGCTTGTGGAACGCGTCGCCGCGTCCCTCGGCAACGAGGTCGCCATCGGCCTCGACAACCCCGTGCTTCCGCTCCCCAACGTCAAGGTCGCCATCGAGGTCCTCGACCCCGTCGGCTTCCACGATGGGATGATCGATCTGCTGGATCTCCTGTGGAGCAATGGCTCCGAGACGAATCAGGTAACCGTCGCCTCGAATGCATACCGCAACCACCTGATCGTGGAGTTCCTTCACCCGTCCATGCCGATCTCCATCGCCTACGCGGTGGTCGGCGACTTCATCGTGCTCGGCCCTGGCCGCCCGTTTCTCGAGAGCACAATCGACATCTTTGCCGACAAGGTCGGACTCGACCAGGAGGCGTCCTTTCAGAACGCGCTCCCGGCGAAGAGCGGCTCTTACTGCTCCGCGATCTTCTACGCCGGAAACGGCGAGGGCACTTCGAGCCTCGCCCCTTACCTCTCCGAGTACTTGCGCAGCCGCAACATCCCCGTCGATCTCTCCACGGTGGGCGTCGCAGGTGGAACAGGACACGGCGGAGTATACTATGCCATTGCAAACAACGGCCGCATCGACTTCTTCATCGAGGGCGTCAAAGGCGACTATGAGATGGGCGGCATGATCCCCGCCGTTGCCCAGTGGATTGTCCAGCCCCGATAATCGCAACGCGGGCGGGCGGGAGTGAATAACTCCCGCCCCCCGCGTACATACTACCAGTACACGCTTTTCCCGCTGTTCCCTCCTTTTCACCTGTTTCCATCCCCCTGCCTCCCGCTCCCACCCCATGTTCATCGAACTCGACAATCTCACCGTCAAGTATGGCAAGAGGCTCGTCCTCGACAACATGACGGCCCAGCTCGACGGGCGCTCGATCGGACTCCTCGGTCCCAACGGCGCCGGCAAGTCCACGCTCATCAAGACGCTGCTTGGCTACCTGACTCCCGTTTCCGGAACCGCGCGCGTGATGGGCTTCGACGTGGTGAAGGACCGCATGAAAATCCGCCAGGTCATCGGCTACATGCCGGAGCACGAATCCTACATCAAGGGACTTTCCGCCGTGCGGTTCCTGCGATACATGGGCGAACTCTCTGGCCTTTCCCCGCGCGCCGCCATGGAGCGCGCCCACGAGGTGCTCTACTTCGTCGGCATCCACGAGCTGCGCTACCGCCCCGTGGAAACCTACTCCCTCGGAAACCAGCAGCGCGTGAAGCTGGCCCAAGCGCTCGTCCACGGACCCAAAGTACTAATCCTCGACGAGCCGACCAATTCTCTCGATCCCGAGGGCCGCGACGAGATGCTTCACCTCGTGCGCGACATCGGCCAGATTTCAGGCTCCCATGTGGTGATGTGTTCCCACATTCTCAACGACGTGGAGTTCTGCTGCGATGCCGTCACGGTGATCAACCGGGGCAGGGTTGTTCTCACTGGAATCATCAAGGAATTGAAGAAGGAGGACCTGCGCACCTACGACGTCCGCATCGAAGGCGACCGCGAGCGGTTTCTTGGCGCTGTCGCATCGCTCGGGTGGGAATGCAGTCAGGACGAACGCGGAGGAATTCGCGTGAAGCTCCCGGAGGGTCAGGAAACCAGCTCCATCTTCCGCATTGCGGCGGAGATCGGCGTGCAGCTTCGCCACTTCCATTTCAAGAAGGATTCGCTGGAGGACATCTTCGTCTCCGTGCTGCGCGAATCGGAAGGGAAAATCGCCGATGCCCGTTCATGAGATCAAGTACCGCGCGGTCGAAGGCGAGCTTTCTCCCGGACCGTTCCGCATTCTCTCCGTCACAAAATTCACACTGTTGGCGGTGATGAACAAGTGGGTTGCCACCACGCTGATGGCGGGGAGCGGGCAACTGCTTGTCTATGGCACGATCTTCCTGATCATGGGCAACCCCCTCGTCAGGCAAGCGCTTCAGGTCACCCAGGTGATCGACCTTCCCATCCCGGTCATCCTTCGCAACTTCATCCTCATCCAACTCTTCATCTGCATTATCATGGCCAACATCGCGGGGCCACGCATGATCTCGCCAGAGCTCGCTCACCGCGCACTTCCCGTGATCTACAGCCGCCCGATCGGGCGCCTCGGCTATGTGGCGGGAAAGTTCCTCGCGCTTCAGGTTCTCGTGGGCGCCGTCTCGTGGGTTCAGGTCTTTCTATTGTTCCTCGTGATGTGGTCGGTTCTGCCGCCGGAGCATCTTTTCCATACGACACTCTGGACCCAGTCCATACCGCTGATGGCCCGTGCCATGCTGATCGCCGTGCTCGCCAGCTTGGTTGTGTCGCTCTTCGGGCTTGCTTGTTCCGCCGCCACCAAGAACTTCCGATACGCCGTCGTCATCTTCATCGCGGTGATGTTCGGCGCGTCGTTTGTCTCCCGCGTCGCACAGGAGGTCATCTCCTCCAACATGCCGGACATCGGTCTCTTTCAGGTATTCATGACGCTGACGGACCAGCTTGTCCACAGGGTCCGCGGAGTGGTTGATCGGCCTGTTACGGGCGCGTTGCTCAGCCTTGGCGTGTGGTGCGCCGCGTCTCTGGGTTACCTGCTCTGGCGGCTTCGGCCCGTCGATGTGTACGGAGAATAACCCATGAGTATCGCCATGCCGCTCATACAACTCGACAACGTCTCCCGCTGGTATGGCGAGGTGATCGGTGTGAACCGCGTCACCGTCACACTTCGTCCCGGCATCACGGGTCTTGTGGGCCCCAACGGCGCCGGCAAGACGACCCTGATGAACATGATCACGGGGATGATCCGCCCCAGCCAGGGAACAGTGCTGGTGGGCGGAGTGCCGCCGTGGGGAAGCCTGACCACGATGCACCGCATCGGCTACTGCTCTCAGGTGGACTCCTTCTTCGAGCGCATGAGCGGGCGCGAGTTCATCGAGTCGCTCCTCATGCTGCGGGGGTGGATGCGTTCCCACGCGCGCTCCGCCGCGACCCACGCGCTGGAGCAGCTCCGCATGACCCCCAACATGAACCGCCGCATCCAGAGCTATAGCAAGGGCATGCGGCAACGCACCAAGGTGGCCTTGGCCATCGCCCACAATCCCGAGATCGTCGTGCTCGATGAACCGCTCGACGGACTGGATGCCGTCGGTCGTCACGAAATGGTCGAGTTGATTCGCCTCTTCGGTCGAGAGGGCCGCAACGTCATCATCAGCAGCCACGTCCTTCACGAGATCGAGGCGATGACCAACAACATCCTCCTCGTCAGCGGGGGCTACCTGCTCGCCGAGGGCGACGTCCGCGAGGTAC
>JBBQYG010000231.1:0-5424 GCA_038208905.1 Candidatus Sumerlaeia bacterium
CCCCAGATCAACGCGCGCAATACGCGCCCGCCGTCCATCGGGAAACCGGGGATCATGTTGAACACGCCAAAGATCATGTTGAGCGTGAAGAGAATCTGGCAGATGAAGGTAATGCCCGGCCCCGCGCCAAGGTACCCCGCCCCAACCCATCCCAGCAGGAAAACCAGCATCAAGGCAAAGGACACCGCGGGCCCCGCGATGGCCACCACAAGCTCCGCGCTGGGCTTGCGCGGCTCGTCGGCGATCTGGGCCATGCCGCCCAGCATGAACAGCACGATGCGCTCCGTGGG
The DNA here is from genome assembly GCA_038208905.1 of Candidatus Sumerlaeia bacterium. Lineage (GTDB taxonomy): Bacteria > Sumerlaeota > Sumerlaeia > SLMS01 > SLMS01 > JBBQYG01. The sequence continues at coordinate 291 of JBBQYG010000231.1, forward strand.
AATGCCATAGAACCGCGCCGCGATCGCGTGGCCGAACTCATGGGCCAGCAGCGAGGCGAATCCCAGCAGCGCCGCCACCAGCCCCACCGCCAGCGACATTCCGTTGCCAAGGTCGGTGACCTCCCGCGCGCTGTGGGTCAAGTTGCTCACAAACAGCGCCAGCAGCAGGAACCACGTCCAGTGCAGGTACACGGGGATGCCCATCACTCGGGCGATCTTGATTCCGGGGTTGTCGATCATGGGGTGAAGGGTGCCTCCGTCGGCGGGCGGATTCCAAGCGGATTCGCCTTGGCCGCAATCGGCGGTCCCGCGCATCATCTCAAGCGCAAGTTCCCTGCCCATTTTCGAGGCCCGCCCCATGCCCATCATCCCCTTCGAAGGATTCGTGCCCCGCATCCACCCCACGGCCTTTATCGCGCCCACGGCCATCGTGCTGGGCGACGTGGAGATCGGCGAGTTTGCATCCGTCTGGTACGGCTGCGTCCTGCGCGGCGATCTGGACCCGATCCGCGTGGGGCGCCGGTCGAATATCCAGGACAATAGCGTCCTGCACACCGGCAAGGGCGAGCCGTGCATCGTGCACGACGATGTCACCGTCGGCCACATGGCCATCGTCCACGGGTGCGAGGTCCGCCGCGGATCGCTGATCGGCATGGGGGCCTGCGTCCTGAATCGCTCCGTGATTGGCGAGGAGTGCATCGTGGGCGCCCACGCGCTGGTCACGGAGGGGAAGGCCTTCGACGCGCGCAGCATGATCATCGGCTCGCCCGCGCGCTTTGTGCGCCGCCTTACCGACGCCGACCTCGAATCCGTCCGCACGTTCACCCAGCGCTATGTGGAGAACGGCGAGCGCCACCGCAAGGCCCTGGCCGAATGGGCCGCGGGCGGCGGCAAGCTCCAGTGAGCCAAGCCGCGCCATCGCGCATCGCCCACCTGCCGTGGGTTCCCTTCGCGATCCTGGCGCTGCTGTGGGTCGTGGTGGCCCTCTTGGTCATTCCCACCTGGGGCTGGGTATACTGGGATTTCGGCGACGGCAACTATATGTACATCGCGCGCAGGGTTCGCGAGGGCCTCGTCCTCTATCGCGACATCCTCGCGCCCCAGCCGCCGCTCCACACCTTCGCCGGCGTCGTGGCCCAGTGGCTCGGCAACGCCATCCTCGGCGATGAACTAACGGGCGTGCGCCTGTACTGCCTCCTCACGCGCTATGCCGCGTCGCTGGCGGTGATGCTGCTGGCGTGGCGCTATTTCGAATGCGCGCTTCGCGGAGTCGTCGCGGCGGGAATCTACCTGTTCCTCCCCATCGGCTTCTGGTGGTCGCTCGGCTACCAGAGCGAGAATCTCGAGAACGTCTTCCTCGTCGCCGCGCTGTTCCTGCTCATCACGTGGAGCCCCCGCCAGGTCGCCATCGCCGGGGTCCTCGGCGCCCTCGCCGCCCACTGCAACATGACGGGCCTGCCCTATATCATCGTCAACGCGCTGTTCCTCGCCTTCCGCAAGCCCCGGCTCTTCGCCTGGTACGCCATCCCCGCCGCCGTCGTCTATTTCGCCATCGCGCTGGGGGCGAATGTCTATACAGAGGGCTACTTCTTCGACAACGCATTCCTCAACCAGACCGGCACCTTTCCGCGGACGGATATCCTCTCCTCCAATCCCGGCACCCCCGACACCTTCCTCCAGTATGCGTGGGGCAAGATCACCAGCCAGGCTTGGGAGGTCGTGGTGCTGGAATGGGGCTTCCTCCTCGCCGCGCTCGCCGGCGCCGCCCTGCGCATTGCCGCCGCCGTCCCCACCCCCGCCACCGGCGAACCCGCCGCCCGCGACCGCTGGCTCCGCACCGAGTTCCTCGCCTGGACGCTCCTCGGCATGCTGCTCTCGATCTGCTTCACCGCCAAGGGCGGCACCGTGAACTACATCTTCGTCCTCGGCGAACCCGGCGTCGCGCTCTTCGCCGCGGAGGGCTTCGTCCTCCTCTGGCGCCGCACGTTTCCCCGCCGGGCCGACTGGTCCGGCGCCGGCCTCCTCAACACGCGCCCGATCCTGATGGCCATGCTCCCCATCGCCGCCACGCTGCTCGCCCTGTGGCCCGCCATCCACAACATCCGCCTCAGCCTGAACCAGACGCAGGTGGAACTCCCCGAGGCCGGCGCCCTGCGCCTGCGCGCCTTTATCGAGACCTACGCCGCCCCCGGCGACACCATCCTCGCCCCGCCCTTCTACGCCTACCTCACCCGCACCATCGTCGCCGGCGAACTCGCCGAAAACTACATCTGGCAGATCAAGTACATGAACGAGACCTTCGACGCCGACAACTACGGCAAGCCCACCGGCGAGGCCGTCGCCAAGTTCGACGAGATCGCCGCCATGCTCCGCCGCCAGGAGGTCAAGGTCGTCCTCCTGGACCTCAACCAAACCGGCAACGTCCCCGCCATCCGCGACGCCATCGCCGAATTCTACCAACCCGCCGAACCCACCCCCTTCCCCACCCGCAACACCCGCCTGGGCCTGTACATACCCAAGGGCGTCGAGCTGCATCACTACCCGCTGGGCGGGTGAGGCGGGGGAACCTCGGTCGTGGCCGCGTCCCATACGACCTGCGTGGAAATACGGAAGTAGTCATGAACGAAGACGTTGCGTATTCCGACGATGAGTGGCCACGGAATGTTGGGATGCAACGCGACGATTTCGGGAGGGACGTGTCGGCAGGCCTCGCCGATCACCGCCAGACTGTGTACCACGGCGTCGATGGTGACGGGAGACTCCGCGAAATCCTCGTAGCTCACGCCCTCGATGAAACGGGCAATCTTCTCGCCAGGGAGAACGACATCCTGAAGCCTCAGCCGCGCTCCTCTAGGCGGCATGAATAATCTCTGCCATCACTTGGTCTCGCATGGCGGGGTGAATCGCATCGTCGGTTGCGAGGTCAACCTCCCGCCCGAGGATCGATTCGAGGAACTGCTTCACCTTGACGTGATGCAGCAACCCCGCCGGGCGCCGGTATTCCACGATCAGGTCCACATCGCTCTCGGGCGTTTGCTCTCCGCGGGCAGAGGAGCCGAACAGCGAGAGGTCGGCGACGCGCAGGCCGACCAGTTCCGCCCGGTGGTGGCGGAGCCGATCGAAGATGTCTTCCTTGCTGTGAACGGGCTCCACGGGCGGGCCTCTCAGGTGATTTCCAGCAATGCCCCGATGGCCCATCCCACTCAAGCGGATCGCGCGGTCGGCAAACCTTTGTCGCCGAAGCGCCGGGTGCATGGGCGGGACGCGCCATGCTACCGTGGAGTGGGCGTACACACGGCCACGGAGCCCGGCGGAACGATCCGGATTCCTCCTTCCCTCCTTCCCTCCTTGTTTCCACTTTCGCCATTTCTTCGTTGCCCTCCCACCCCGCCTTCCCGCATCCATCCAACATCTTTCGTGACCACTTCCCGCGCGCGGAGCCGTCGCTATGCCGCTGGCCAAGCTGACCAGTTTCGCGATCCAGGGGATCGACGCCTTTCCGGTGACGGTGGAGGTGGACGTGGTGGAGGTGGCGGAGCCGAGCGCGGCGACGTGGAATATCGTGGGGCTGGGGGACATGGCGGTGAGGGAGGCTCGCGAGCGGGTGAGGGCGGCCCTGAAGAACAGCGCGCTGGCCCTGCAGCAGCGCCGCGTCGTCGTGAACCTGGCCCCGGCGGACGTCCGCAAGGAGGGCTCCCACCTGGACCTGCCGATGGCGCTCGCCGCGTTGATGGCAACGGGGCGCGTGGCCAACACGCGGGCGGGCTATGCCTCGGCGGGCGAGCTGGGGCTGGACGGCATGATCCAGCCGCTCAGCGGGGCGCTCCCCCTGGCGATCGGCGCGCGCATGGAGGGGCTGGAGGGCATCCTGATCCCCGCGCAAAACGCCGCCGAGGCCGCCCACGTGGAGGGCATCCGCGTGATCCCGGTGTCGACGCTGCGCGAGGCGGCGGACTTCCTCAACGGCGACGCGGAGATCGCCCCGGCGACGCCGACGCTGGACCTGAACGGCACGGCGGATTTCGAGGACCTCCGCGATGTGAAGGGCCAGGAGGGGGCCAAGCGCGCGCTGGAAATCGCCGCCGCCGGCGGGCATAATATCATCCTCGTGGGACCACCCGGAAGCGGCAAGACGATGCTGGCGCGAAGGCTGCCTGGCATCCTTCCGCCGATGACCTTCGAGGAGCGCATCGAGGCCTCGAAAATCCACAGCATCGCGGGCCTGCTGGATGGGCGCCGCGGCCTGCTGGGCGAGCGCCCCTTTCGCGCGCCCCACCACACCGCGTCGAGCGCGTCGCTCGTCGGCGGCGGCAGCAACCCGCGTCCGGGAGAGGTGAGCCTGGCGCACCACGGCGTGCTCTTTCTCGACGAGCTGCCGGAGTTCTCGCGCAACACGCTCGAGGTGCTCCGCCAGCCCCTCGAGGACGGACGTGTCCTCATCAGCCGCAGCGCCATGAGCGTGGAGTTCCCCGCGCGGTTCCTGATGGCCGCGGCGATGAACCCCACGCCCAGCGGCTTTGACCCGGAGATGGCCCTGCGCGGCAAGGACACCCCCCAGGCGATCCAGCGCTATCTCTCCAAGATCAGCGGCCCCCTGCTGGACCGCATCGACCTCCACATCGAATGCCCCGCGGTCAACATCGCGGACCTGCGCCTGCGCGAGGCCCGCGAGGGCAGCGCCGAGGTCCGCGCCCGCGTCATCGCCGCCCGCGCCATCCAGACGGAGCGATTCCGCGGACGCCCCGGCCTGTTCTGCAACGCCCACATGGGCGCCCGCGAACTCAACGAACTCTGCCACCTCTCCGCCCCCGCCCAACATATCCTCGAAATGGCCATGGCGCGCCTCGGGCTGTCTGCGCGCGCCTACGACAGAATCAGAAAAGTAAGCCGCACCATCGCCGACCTCCAGGGCGCCGAGGAAATCAACCCCGAGCACGTCAGCGAGGCGGTTGGGTATCGGAGTCTGGATCGGTTGGGGGGGTGAGGGGGGTGGGAGACTACGAGCCGTATGAGTGGGACCCGAGGAAGAACGCCGAGAACCGGGCCAAGCACGGCATCTCGTTCGAGGAGGCCAAGGACGTCTTCGACGACCCGCGCGCCCTTGATCTCCCGGACGACCTTCACAGCGGCGAGG
>JBBQYG010000232.1:0-5337 GCA_038208905.1 Candidatus Sumerlaeia bacterium
AGCTTCACTTAATAAAGCTCCCCGGCGAGGCGGGCGACGGTAAGGATGGCTTGGCCGACCTGATGAACAATCGCTTCAAGGCGGTGATGAACGAGAATCGCGACGGCAGCACGCCAATCTGGATCACGGAGCTTGGATGGAACAGCACCCACAGCGACGAGATGACCCAGGCCCTCGGCGTGGTGCGGTCCTTCGAGGTGCTCGATACCCTCGTCGATCCAGCTAATCCCGGCAACGGTCCGTATATCGAGATGTACATCTGGTTCAAGTACGATAGCGGGAGCGCCAAAGGAGATTGGGGCCTGGTTGATCGCTTCCGTTCGCGAAGGAAGCCAGCGTGGCATGCATTCCAGAATATCACCGATACCATCGGCAAACCGCCTGCGATCGTCGGCGGAACCGTGCCCGATGGCCCAGTCCTTGGGGCTTTCACGGACGAGGTATTGCCGTGGCGGGTCGCCAAGGACGATATGCTCACCGGTGCGAAGTTTGAGGTCGGATCGGGTAGAATGGGTGACGGCGATATCGCAAGACTGACGGACGGAATATTTTCCGAAGGCGGTATCGTCATGCCCAACTCGCCGAGCGGCGAGCCATTGCGGCTGCGCTACACGTTTGACCGCGCGATCTTTGCCAAGCGGCTTCGAATCTTCGCCGGAGAGCCCGATGGCGGAGGTTCGCGCGCCTTTCAGTCTCACCGCGTCATTCTGGACGGAGAAGTCGCCGCGGAGGAATTGAACTCCGGTCCCTATGGCCAACGGATCGTCGATGGCGAGCGAGGCGGTTGTTCCGTGGTCGAGTGGTCGAGCGGCGATCAGCCCCGCGAGGTGAAGGAAATCGTGATCGAAGTCTTCCGCACCACCGCCCTCTCGGGCGATTTCCGGGACCGCTGGTCGCCGGTCACCCATCGGGATCGCGACACCGACGGTGCCGGACCCGCGTATATCTCGCCCATCATTCGCGAGATCGATCTGATCGGCCAGGACATCACCTACTAGGATTCCCCCCATGCCCGACATGCTTTGCTCGCTGATCAACCTGCCGCCGGTGCGGCCACTCCTCCTGGAGTTGGAGGCGAAAGGAATCACAATCCGCCGTGCAAACCCGTGGGAAAGTTCCGCAGTTCGCGAGTATGTGGAGCAGGCGTTCGGCAAGGCCTGGAGCGACGAAATTGCGGTCGCCTTTGCCCGGCAGCCGGTCTCGTGCTTCTTGGCAGTGCGCGAAAAGCAGATTATCGGTTTTGCCGCCTACGAGTGCACACGACGCGACTACTTTGGACCCACGGGGGTGGACGAGAATCTGCGCGGCCTCGGGGTGGGGAAGGCGCTTTTTCTCGCGAGCCTGCTGGGACTTCTGGAGCTTGGCTACACCTATGCCATCATCGGTGGCGCCGGGCCCGTGGACTTCTATCGCAAGTGTGTTGGCGCGATTCCGGTTCCGTTCGAGAATGGAACTGGCATCTATCCCCTCCAGAAGGATCCGCGTCTATACGCGGAGTAGTCACGCAAACCGGGACGGCGGAATCCACACGCGATCCCCCGGGCCGTCCTGCTCCTCCACGTTGCGGCGTATCTGGATGTTGATCTTCTGCGTGGCCAAGCGGAGTGCCTACTCCGGTGTCATGAGGCGATTCTTGATCAGGTCCAGCGTCTCCTTCCACATGCGATCGACGATCTTTAGGCTGATGAAGGGCGTCGCCTGCTCCGACTGCGAGTGCTCCATCGACTTGACGAAGGCATCCTGGTTTGTCTCCCACGGGTACGCTGGATTGACGAGGAGCGACGTGTCCTTTGCGTAGTTTTTGTTCGGCGGATCGACTCCGGCGAATCGAGGACACACACCTTGCCCGTCTCGTCTAAGAAGCGCGCGCCGAACTGCAAGTGTGTCGTGGCGGTCACTCGGAGTAGGGAGTCGGCCACAGGTCGCCGTCCCTGCCGCCGTGCTACTTCAACAGAAGCCCGTTCATGTGATTGTCATTCTCGGACCCGGAAACATAGTGCGCGTCGCCCCGGCATGAGGCGCATCACCAGCGACCGGCGCGTCTTGGCGGTGAAGTTGGGTACGCTGCCGTGGATCGTCAGGCAGTAGTGAAAGCGAACCTCGCCGGCTTCGAGGGTCAGCGGCACCGTCTCGTAGGGGCGCCCGGTCTTCTGCACGATCTGGACGCGGGGCGCAGGGACGCCCGGCTATCCTTGCGGGGCTCGGCGAAACAATTGGGGGAACCGCGTGCAAGAGTGAAGACCGAAGAGAGCCTTGCAGGAAGACATGGCAAAGGATTGCGTATGCGCCTTTCGGCGTTGCCCACGGGATGGGTCGAGCCTGACCTTGGGCGCCGCCATCTCCCAACAAGGAATCGCCGCCATGCGCGAGTACTTCCCCGGAATCCCCGCCATCAAGTTCGAGGGGCCCGACTCCCGCAATCCCCTCAGCTTCAAGCACTACAACGCGAAGGAGAAGATCGCGGGAAAGTCCATGGAGAATCATCTGCGCTTCGCCGTGTGCTACTGGCACACGTTCAAGGGCCTGGGGAGCGATCCCTTCGGCGGGCCGACGATGCTCCGCAGCTACAACGCGGCGGGCGATCCGATGCAGGTGGCCGAGGCCACGATGCGCGCGGCCTTCGAGTTTTTCGGCAAGCTCGGCGTGAAGTTCTGGTGCTTCCACGACCGCGACATCGCCCCGGAGGCCGACACACTGGCGGAGACCAATCGTCGGCTGGATGCAGTTGTGAAGCTTGCGGCGACACTCCAGAAGGACACAGGCGTCCGCCTTCTATGGGGCACGACCAACGCCTTCTCGCACCGTCGATTCCTCGCCGGCGCGGCCACAAATCCATCCCCCGCCGTCTTTGCCTACGCGGCGAGCCAAGTGAAGAAGGCGATGGAAGTTACCCATGAGCTCGGCGGCGCGGGCTACGTCTTCTGGGGCGGGCGGGAGGGCTACGAAACACTCCTCAACACCGACATGAAACGCGAGCTGGACCACCTCGGGCGCTTCCTCGCCATGGCGGTCGATTACAAGAAGCAGATCGGCTTTACAGGTGCCCTCTACATCGAGCCCAAACCCAAGGAGCCCACCAAACACCAGTATGACTTCGACGCCGGAAGCTGTCACGCCTTCCTGATGAAGTACGGGCTCGACAAGGAATTCAAGCTCAACATCGAGGCCAACCACGCGACCCTCGCGGGGCACACGTTTCACCACGAGCTCGACTACGCTGTCGCCAACGGCCTGCTCGGTTCCGTGGATGCGAATCGCGGCGACACGTTGCTGGGGTGGGACACGGACCAGTTTCCGACCGATATATACGACACCACGCTGGCGATGTACGCGATCCTGCGCGGGGGCGGATTCACCACCGGCGGACTCAACTTCGACGCCAAGCTCCGTCGCCAGTCCATCGACGCCGAAGACCTCTTCCACGCCCATATCGGCGCCATGGACGCCTTCGCCCGGGGACTGAAGGCGGCGGCAAAGATGCTGAAGGACAAGACCTTCGAGAAGAACCGAGCCGCCCGCTACGCCGGTTGGGACAAGGGCCTCGGCAAGGAAATCGAATCCGGCAGGGCGGGCTTTGCCGAACTGGAGGCGTACACCCTGAAGCACGGCGAGCCCGCCGTGCAGAGCGGGCGTCAGGAGATGCTGGAGAACCTGCTGAACGAGTACCTTTGAAAACAGGGATGAGGTCGGGCAGATAAAGGATGAACGGCAACGGTTATCGGTGCCGATCCTTCCGCTGCAATCTGGGGATGCCCCTTGCCCACGGGCAGGGCGGGGGCCCTATATCCCGCGCGCGGAACCGCCGCGGGGTGTGACCCATGAAGGCCGAAAAGCTGCTCTCCAAACTGAGGGAATTCTACAAGGAAGAAGAAGGCGACAAGGAGAGCGACGAGTACCAGACGCTCTTTCACGCCTTCTGCTTCATCAGCTACAAGATGGGCGATTTTCAGAAGTACCTGGACGAAGTATCCAAGAGCAAGGATGGCGACTGACCCGATATGACTAAACCGATTCGCGTTCGCTTTGCCCCCTCCCCCACGGGATTCCTCCACGTGGGCGGCGCACGCACGGCCCTGTTCAACTGGCTGTGGGCGCGCAAGAACAAGGGCACCTTCATCCTCCGCATCGAGGACACCGACGTCGAGCGGTCCACCGACGCCTCGGTGGACCAGATATTCGAGTCGATGAAGTGGCTGGGCCTGGATTGGGACGAGGGGCCCTATTTCCAGAGCCAGCGGCTCGACATCTATCGCGAGCACCTGCAGCGCCTCATCGATTCGAAGCACGTCTATCCCGCCTTCGAAACGAAGGAGGAGCTGGATGCAATGCGCGCCCTGGCCGAGGCGGAGAAGCGCAACCCGATCTATGACCGCCGCTCGCTGAACCTGCCATCCGCCGAGGTCCAGCGCCTGATGGAGACGGGAACGCCCTTCGTATGGCGCTTCCGGGTTCCCGACGACGGATATACGGATGTACCGGAGACCCTGATGGGCGGCAACGCGGAGTGCCGCTTTCACAATCCCGACATCGGCGACTTCGTGATAACGCGCCCCGGCACGCTGGCCAATCCGGGGATGCCGCTCTACAATTTCGTGTGCGTGGTGGACGACGCGCTGATGGATATCACCCACGTGATCCGCGGCGCCGACCACCTTTCCAACACGGCCAAGCAGGTGCTGATGTACCAGGCGCTTGGCTTCGAGATTCCGAGTTTCACCCACCTGCCGCTGATCCTGAAGAACAACAAGAAGATGAGCAAGCGCGACGCCGACGCCGACCCGCGCACGCCCGTCAGCGTGTCGGCCCGCCGCGATCTTGGCTACCTGCGCGAGTCCACGCTCAACTTCCTCGCGCTGCTGGGCTGGAGCTTTCCCGGCGACCGCGAGCTGTTCACGGTGGAGGAGCTGATCGAGACCTTCACGCTCGAGCGGCTGGTCAAGTCCAACGCCAACTTCGACGAGGACAAGTACCTCTTTCAGAATGGCTGGTATATACGCAACATGCCCCGCCCCGAAATCGTGGCGCGCGTGAAGCCCTTCCTTGCCGCGCGCGGGCTTTCCGCCGACGGGCGCAGCGACGAATGGCTCGGCAAGGTGATCGAGCTCGAGATCGAGCGATGCCGCCTGCTCTCGGACTTCGCCGACGCTCTCGAATACTTCTTCAAGGCCCCCGGGTCCATCGACCCCAAGGGCGTAAAGAAGTTCCTCGGCGACCCGGCGATGGCCGACACGCTGAACGCGGTGGCCGACATTTTGGCGGGGCTTGAGCCCTTCGCGAAGGACGCCATGGAGGCGCCGCTGCGCGAAATGGCCGAGGCGCGGGGCCTTGGCTTCGGCA
>JBBQYG010000233.1:0-5292 GCA_038208905.1 Candidatus Sumerlaeia bacterium
GTCACGATTGCGCCGACGCCGAGTCCCAGTCCGATGACGGAGCAGCAAAGTGCCATGAGCAGCCCGACGCCACCGAGCGAAACACTCACAATAGAAAGAGTGCCCCTATTCGCACCGCTGGGAGTCGACAATGTCGAGGGCGCAAACGATCCTACGGCTGGCGGCGGCGGCGCGCTGGACTGATTGAAGGGTGCCGAAGTCGCCGGGAACGGAGGCGGAGAGGAGGAAACAGGCTTGGGCGTGGGGGCCGAAATGGGTGGCGGCAGTGGATAGGACTGGGATGGCGGCGGGGGCGCGGACGCAGGCGATGCGGCGTAGGATGGAGGTGGCGTGGGCGCCTTGGGAACCTTCATGCCGATAAGGACCGTGGCCTCGCCGCTGATATCGTCGATGGCCTCGCCAATGGCGGCCGCCTCGATGGGTGAGCCGCAATTGAGGCACTGCTTCGCCGAGTCTGGATTGTCGTAGCCGCAAACCTGACACTTGATCATCCCGGTATATCTCCCCGGTTGTGGACCGGCGCGTTGCCCGCGAGGGGCTGCGGCGCTGTTCAGCAGGGCCCATTCAGTTTCGTTAAGTCTTCGGCAAACTGAAACCATGCCTGTTTGCGGTCAATGGCTTTGTCTGGCGGGGTCGAGAGATGCGGGTTGCGCCGCCCGTGTCGAGAGCCCCCATCTGGACTTTGATCCGGGTGTCGGCCACCCCTCTCCCCGCAAGAGCGAACTCCATGAGTCCACGCCCGCAATCACCCTCGCGCCGCCCCCCGCGCGACCTGTTTCTGGGCGCCTTTCTGGGGCTGGCCGTGGGCGATGCGCTGGGGTCGCCCCATCGGGGCATGGCGGGGTATCAGCTGTCGGAACCATCGGCCATTGCAATGAAGGGCGGGGGGCGGCTCGGGCTTGCTCCCGGGCAGTGGACCCGCGACGCGGGGCAGTTTCTGGCCGCGGTGGATTCCTATCTTTCCTGTCGCGGGTTCGAGGGCGAGGATCTGGCGATGCGGCTCTGCGAGCTGTCGGAAACGGCGATGCTATCCATCGACCCGGAGACCCAGCGCGTGCTGGATCTCATCGCAGAGGACCCCGAGGCGTGGGCCGACGCCGCGCCGCATATATGGTTTCAGTCGGGGTTGACTCATGTCTCAAACGACTGCCTGGCGCGCGCGCCGGTGGCGGCATTCTGTCATCCGCGGGACATCGCGGGTATGGTGGAATCGACAATCCGGCTGACGCGGGTCACCCATGCGGACCCCCGCTGCGCGGAGGCGTGCATCGCGTTGAACTTCATTCTGGTGGAGTTGCTCAACGATCAGTTCTCGCCGAAACTTGGCGAGGCGACGGAGACCTTTCTTCAATCCGTCCGCAGGAGCGCCGAATATCGCGACTTGGCGCTGGCCGACGAGGAAAGCCTACATCAAGCGGCCCACAACGACACGCCGCTCTCAGCGTGGCCGGAGGATCGCGATTGTATCCTGGCGGCGGTGCATCGCGGGCGGACGGCGCCGCTTGAGGGGCTCGGCTCCTCGGACTCCGTGGTTCACACGCTTCAAATCGCAATCGCCTCCGTGCTCGGCGCGCGGAGCTTCGAGTCGGGACTGCGCGCGGCAATCGCTGTCGGGGGGGACACGGGCGCCCAGGGTGCAATGGCGGGGTTGCTGCTGGGCGCGCGTTTCGGCATGAAGCAGATTCCCACGGAGTGGCTCCAGCCGTTGGCGGGACGCACGCGAATCGTGAGCCTGGCGGAACTCCTGGAATCGGAATCGGAACGCCTTGGCGAATCGTAGCGGATTGAAGCGACTGGCGCTGGCGGCGGTTACCGTCGCGATCCTTATTGTGTTGGCGCGCGCGGTGGACTGGCGCGAGCTGAAGAGCGCGTTTGCCGGGGCACAGTGGGAACCGCTGGTGGCGGCGGCGCTGCTGACGCTCCTGTTTCCCGTGCTCAACACATTCCGATGGCTGGCGGTGCTTCGGGCGGCGGGCGCGCGGATGTCGTGGATACGCGCCTTCCGCATCACGATGGCCTGCTGGCCGGTGGGAACGCTGACGCCGGGCAAGGCGGGAGAGCTGCTGAAGGCGACGGCGCTGCGCGACCGCGCGCTGGGGCTGGGGACGGTTCTGGCGGAGCGCCTGGTGGACGTGGCGGTGCTCGGGTGCTTTGGCGCCATTTTTGGACTGCTGGCCGGGTCGGCGATAGCATCCCTGATCGGCGTCGCGGCGGTATGCGCCGTGATCGGCTTCGTGCTGATGGCGGGCGTCGCCGCGCGGATGCTTTCGGCGAAACCGATTGGGGCAAAGATCGCGGGATTTCTGGAGCTATTCCCGCGGCTGGCGCGGCAGCCCGGGCTCCTGATGGCGTGCGTGCTTTCGTCGGCGCTGAATTGGTTTCTCTCAATGGCCCAATTGTGGTTCCTGCTGGAGGCGTTTGGCGCGCCCGCATCGCTGGTGCTGATCATGGGCATCCTGCCGGCGGCGACGTTTGCCGGGCTGATTCCTATCACCATCGCCGGGGCGGGAACACGCGACGGGGCGCTGATCCTGTTGGCCGGGGGACTCATCGATTCGGCGCCCCTGCTGGCGGCGTCAGTTGTCTATACGTTCCTCGGATACTTCCTGCTGGGCATCGCGGGGCTGCCGTTCCTGGGGGAGCTGACGAAGGGAAAGCGCGGGCACTGAAGCCCATAGAGGGCTGGACATCGCGGACGCCGATAGCCATGATATCGCCGACTGGTACGCCACGGAGCGCCGATGCCCGCCGACCCAAGAAGCAGCGATTCGATCAATATCGCGCGGACAGCCTATCCCCGGCTGGACGAGGCGCGGCAGCGCAGTGTCCGTCTCGTAATCTCGATCCCCGTGCTATCGCTCCTGATCGTGCTGGGCGCGGGAACGATCCTCTATGGAGTACTGAAGAGCTATCAGGGCGCCCTGATTTCCCGCGAGGCGATGGCCTTGCTCGAAGGTCGGCCCGAGCTGGGGAAGGTGCGATTCGAGATCGCCGCAGCGGAGGGAAAGCTCGAGAGCGCCGCGCTGCTGACGCTCATGCTGTCCATCGGCCTGTCGCTCGTCTCGGCAGTCGTTGGCTATATCCTGGCGCGCCAGATCGTGCGTCCGATTAAGAATCTGGCGGATACAATGGAGGCGATCGCGGAGGGCGATTTCTCCACCAAGCTGGAACCGATCCGCCTGGGCGAGCTGGGCCAGCTCGGTTCGACCTTCAACCGCATGGTGGAGCAACTCAACAAGCTCTTCGAGGAGCGCGACCGCCAGCTTCGCGAGTCGTTCAAGGGCGCGCACCTTGTGCTCAACGAGGAGGGAGTTGTGATTCAGGCGGACCAGGCGGTGCGGCGCGTGTTCGGGCTGTCGCCAAACGAACTGATGGACCGCCACCTGATCGTCCGCAACAACATGATCCCGGTGATCGACCGCAATCCGCGATTCCTGGAGGCTCTGACCGACCTGTTGCAGCAGGCTCTTGTTGGGCGCGCCACCCATCGCTCGGTGATGGTGCGGGGCGACGGGCTCGACGCGCCGAAGCGATACTTTCTCTCCTGCCATCCGATGCAGGGCGGGCCGGGCGAGCGGACCAAGGTGTTGCTGGAGGTGCGGGACATCTCCGGCATCGCGAGCTTCTACGAGCAGATCCAGCGCGCCGACCGGCTCGCCGCCGTGGGGACGCTGGCCACGGGAATCGCTCACGAAATCCGCAACCCACTGGCGTCGATTCGCGGCATGGCACAGCTCCTCGCGGAGTTTAGCACCGACGAGCACTCCGACCCCGCCACGACGAGCGAGTACCACCAGCGCATCATCCGCGAAGTTGACCGGCTGGAGAAACTGGTGGCTGGAATCATGAACTTCGCTCAGACACAGGAGAGCCCCGCGGAGGAAGTGGACCTCAGCAAGCTGCTGAAGGAGATGGTGGAAACAGCGTCGCTTCACGTGGGGGAATCGTGCCGGGAGATCCCCGTGAAGTGGGAGCTGGACCTCGCGCTGCCTAAGGGGAATCTTCAGGTGGAAAAACTCCGCCAAGCCTTCCTTAATCTCACGGTGAATGCCTATCAGCACAGCCGCCTGATGGGGCGGGGCCCAATCCGCATCCACACCGCCTATGCGCCATCCAACGCCCAGCGACCCCTGACGATCTGCATCTCGAATCCCGGCAGCCCCATCGACGAATCGCTGAGGGAGCGCATCTTCGAGCCGTTCTACACAACCAAGCCGGAGGGCACGGGGCTGGGCCTGCCGATCGCGTATCACGCGATCCTGAGCAACGGCGGAACGATGGAGGTGGAGTGCAGCGAGGGCGAAATCCACTTCTGGATTCGACTGCCGCGCGACATTTCCCAGCGGCAGAGCGCGTCGCGCATCATCCCGCGCTACAACACGCCGGTGCCCGTCCGCGGAGACCCATCGATGGATGCGAGCTGGTGATCGCCCGATGAGCCTCGAACGAATCGCGCGCAGGCTGCGGCTTGGCGGCGCGACAGTTGCGGAGTCGCCGAAGGGGCCGCTGGAGCGCGGGGACATCGCGGCGCGGTATATTTCCGGCGATGGAATCGAGATCGGCGCGCTGCACAATCCGCTGCCGCTTCCAACCGGCGCGCGAGCGCGGTATGTGGATCGCCTGTCGGCTGCTGATTTGCGGAAGCACTATCCGGAACTCGCCGCGGCTCCGCTTGTGGATCCGGAGATACTGGACGATGGCGAGCGCCTTGCCACGGTGGCGGACGCTTCGCAGGACTTCGTGATCGCCAATCACATCCTGGAGCATTTCGAGAACCCGATCCGCGCGGTCCAGAGCATGATGCGCGTGCTAAAACCCGGCGGCGTCCTGTACCTCGCGGTGCCGGACATGCGAAGGACCTTTGACCGAAGACGCCCGTCCACGTCACTGGATCACACAATCCGCGACTACCGCGAGGGCCCCGTGTGGTCGCGCCGATCCGCCTACATGGAGTGGGCGACGCTGGTGGATGGACTCTCGCCGGAGGACGCGGCGCGCCAGGCGGATCACTACATGGAGATCGGATACAGCATCCACTTTCACGCCTGGCCCGCGCATGGACTGATGGAAATGCTGCTGTGGACAGCGCGAGAGACGAGCGCGCGCTTCGACATCGAGTTCTTTGCCGCGCGCGAGGAGGAAAACCTCTTCATCCTGCGCAAGGCCGTGGCGTCAGATCTGTGATTTGTCGATGACGTCCAGGCTCTGCATCCCGAGGTTGGGCGCCAGCAACTCGCCCAGCACCTTCTCCACAAGAAACAGCGCGCGCGGCACGTGGAAGCAGCCCTTGTA
>JBBQYG010000234.1:0-5268 GCA_038208905.1 Candidatus Sumerlaeia bacterium
GGCGGAGGCCCTGGGGAGCACCGTGGAGTGCGCTTATGACGTGGGCGTGGCGGGGCTGCACCGGTTGCTGGGAAAGGCCGATCTGCTGATGCGGGCCCGCGTGATCGTGGCGGTGGCGGGAATGGAGGGCGCGCTGCCCAGCGTGGTCGCCGGCCTGGTCGCGTGCCCCGTGATCGCGGTGCCAACCAGCGTGGGCTATGGCGCGTCCTTTGGCGGGGCGACGGCACTGCTTGCCATGATTAACAGTTGCAGCCCGGGCATCGGGGTGGTAAACATTGATAACGGCTTTGGGGCAGGGTACTTGGCCGATTCGATCGCCGCGCTGGCGGATCGCGCCGACGATTCCTGAGCGGAAAGGATCACCCAGATGGACCTTGCACGCGTGATCGGAACAGTTGTTGCCACCCAGCGCGACCCCGCGCTGATGCACTATCGCCTGGCGATGGTGCAGCCCCTCGACGACGACCTTCAGCCGAGCGGCCGCGCGGTGGTTGCGATCGATGCGCTAAACCGCCGCACCGGCGATCTGGTCTATATCGTGAGGAGCGGCGACGCGATGACCGCGCATCCCGGCGACACACTGGTGCCGACGGATTGCGCCATCGGCGGGCTGGTGGATTCGCTGACTCTGAACGGGAAGCATCGGAGGGACCCATGAAGATCGCCCGCGTGATCGGAAACCTGGTGTCGTCGCACCGGCTGGAGGCCTATGAGGCGCGCAAGTTGCTCCTTGTCCAGCCCATCACCCCCGAGGGGGAGCCAGAGGGGCGATGCACCATGGCCATCGACTATGTGGGCGCGGGAATCGGCGACACCGTCCTGATGGGCGCAGCCCCGGGGCTGGCGGCGACGGTTTTCGGCATCGAAAAGGCCCCCATCAATGAATTGATCATGGCCATCGTGGATAGTATCTCGGCGGAAAAGCCTTAGGGCGCAGAGGGATCGGGGAATCGGCGATGCTAAAGCTATTCAGCAGGATACTGCGCAAGGGACTCGTCCAGGGCACGGTGATGAACCACAACCAGATCGACGCCCCCGTGATCGGCAGGATCGTGGGGATGCCGGTGCTGGCGCGGGAATTCGCGCTGGTGGAGGACTTGCAGAAGCCCCTGGCCGCGGGCGTGACGTGGCGGCGTCGGCGCTTCACCTTTCGCGTGACCGACGACGCGGCGGAGGGCGGCGACCGCCCCGAGGCCCTGTGCATCAACGAGATCACGCTCGACTCCGGCTCCGAGGCGGATATCTGTCCGGTGCTGGCGGCGGACTACCCCCACCTCGTCCACTTCCCCGAGATCGAGAATGCCTACTGGGCGACGACCCTGGCCAAGGGCGCGCTGCGGTCCGGCGCCGACACGCGCGAATCGCGCCTCTTCGTCGAGATGTCGCCGCTCCTGTATAGACACGACGGACGCGACACGCGCGACACGCTGATCCACCTTGCCCAGGTTGAGAAAAGCGGGCGCCGCCCCGCGGAGCACGACGAGCGCCTGGCCGCGTTGCAGCCGCGGCTCGTGGAGCTCGGCGACGAGAAGTTCGGCGTCGCGCGCTACCTCGCCGCGTTCCCGCCCTCGCGCCTGGTGCAGTCGAGCGAGAACATCCTGGCCGCGACCAACGCGGGCTACTTCCTCAACTTCCCCGAGGAGTACGACGACGGCGTGTCGGCCCTGCACCTTCCCGTGGGCGGGCACATGACATCGGGCCGGCTGGCGATGCCGCCGTGGATCGCGCGGCCCGGCATCATGGGCTTCAGCGACGCCGCGCCGACTTCTGGAATGTTTGGTCCGGAGGACATGGAACTCTGCATCGAGGGCCTTCCCCCCGTGCCGCTGCGAATCGGCGCAAAGGGCGGCTCCGCCCAGGGCGCCGTGTGGCGCACGTTCGATGCCGCCGAAGTTCCCGCGCCCGACGGCGCCACGCAGGTTTCCTTCTGCGGCAGCCTCCCCACGCGCATCGAGCCCGCGCATCCCGGATGCAAGGCCCCCCTCGGCGGCGCAACCGTCCTGCTCGAGGGCGAGCACGCCCGCGCCGCGCTCTCCCGCGATGGCATTCGCCGCATCTCCATCAGGCTCAAGGCGACCTCCCACGGAACCCCCGTCTGGCTCATCAGCGCCGGACCTTTCCTCGTCCGCGGCGGCAAGGTTGCGCCCGAGGGCGCGATGCTGACACCCGACTTCGCCGGCGAGTTCCACCCCGGCGGCCCGCCGCCCACGCGCTTTCCCTACGACGTTGAAACCACCCGCGCCCCGCGCACCGCCTTTGGCACGCTCCCCAGCGGCGGCCTCAAGATCGTCATCGTCGATGGACGCCGCAGCGGCGAGCACTCCTGCGGAGTCACCCTCGGCGGCCTTGCCGGCCTCATGCAATGGGTCGGCTGCGACAGCGCCGTCAACCTGGACGGAGGCGGCTCCTCCGTCCTCGCCGTCGAAGGCGCCACCGCCGCCGAAGCCCTCCTCGAAAACGGCCCCCTCGGCGTCGTCAACATCCCCTCCGACCAGAACGGGACGGAGAGGATCGTGCCGGTGCTGTTGATTGTGAAGGGGCGGTAGGGGGGCGGCGTCGCGCAGGTAGGAACACCTCAAGGCGGATCCTCACCTCCGGGACTGCTATCCAAAAGCTCCCAAATCTCTTCGTGGATCTCGCATGCCCAGTCAGCCGGGAGGTCTCACATGGGCCAGCACTTGAGTTCTCCCTGGCGAGTGATCTCGCAATATCAGGGGGGAGGATTGAGGGTTCCCTGCGCACTCCTCGGATAGCCCAACTTTCCCATTGATCCAAAATACGTCTAAGAACTAATCTGATTTTCCGCAAGGGGGGTATCTCCCTGAAATACAAATTTGACAAGGATTGACCATGAGGAAAACTTTTTTTATCACCCTCGCATCGCTGACAATGGTGGCGAACCATGCACCCGGAGTTATCCCCGCCACGCTGGACCTTGTTAGCGGTTCGCCAGACATCGTCGTGTGGGGTGCCGACATCAATGATGGTTTGACCGGTGTGAGATGGTCCATCAACAAGGGAGTTTTTCTCGCCGACGTCAGCGGCGATGGCATCAAGGATCTTGTGGCCTCTGCCGCCACGGCCGATGGCAGCAACAACTTCCGTAACGCCTCCGGCGAAGTCTACATCTGGTATGGAGATGGATCGTGGGATTCCGTGCTGGACGTTACCGGTGTACTTGGCCCCGCGCCTGACCTAGTCATCTATGGGACATCGACGCGGAACTTCGGCGATGGAATCGGCGTCATCGACATGAATGCCGACGGCAATCTGGATTTGTTCGTTCGCGAGTACTTCAGTTGGGGGACCATCAACTTCTTCTTTGGGCCGATCACCGCCACTGGGACGATCGACCTCCACGCCGGCGCCACCCCCGACGCGTCCATCCGCGGCGCTGCCAGCTTCGACCACATCGGTGGTGAGATATTTCAGGCCGACCTCAATGGCGACGGCTTCGGGGATATGATCTTTTCCGACATCCAGACCACCGCTGCCGCGGGTACCGCTGGCCGAAACTACGTCATCCTCGCCAGGCCCACCTTCGCGGGCAGCTATATCCTCAATACTGGCACGGCTTGGAGCACGCGCGTGCTGGGCGCCGAACCCCTTGACCTCATTTTCATTCGCGACACCGGCGATGTGAATGGCGATGGCCGCGCCGACATGTTCTTTACGGGGTGGCTTGCCGATGGTCCCGGCAACACGCGAAACAGCGCTGGCGAATGTTATCTTATCTTTGGCAAATCAACCTTCACAGACACCGACATCTCGATCGCGGCCCACGAGTACAACGTGCGATTCGATGGCGCCGAGGCAGGCGACACCTTGGGCAGGTACTTTGGCGGAGCCCTCGCGGACGTCAACGGCGATGGGATCGAGGATGTCATACTCGGCGCAGGCGGCGCGGACGGCCCCGCCAACGCACGCGATCTCTGCGGCGAAGTGTATATCTTCTTTGGCGGCACCTCCTGGAGTCACAAGGACCTGGCGACGGCCACGCCGAACGTTACGATTATCGGCCCGCGCGCTGACACGTCGTTCGGTACCATGATCGAATCCAGCGACTGGAACGGCGATGGCTTCGAGGATCTCGCGATCAGTGCGCCGCTCTATGACGGGCCCGGCAACGATCGCGCCAATTGCGGCGGACTTTTCTTCTTCGAGGGACGCGCCACTTGGCCTGCGGTGATCGATCTCTCCACCACCGCGCCCGACATGCTCGTATACGGCGCCGTCGCCGGCGAATCTTTCGTCGAGTGGAACACCCGCAAGCCCGTTACCTTTTCGGACGTCAACGGTGACGGGTCCCCCGAGGTCCTCATTCACCACTTCAAATACGATGGCGTGGGTGGTACGCGTACCGATTCCGGCAAGGTCCACATATTCGATGGCCTTTCCCTCCCCGCCACAGTCGACCTCGCCAATCCCATCGCCGGGATCAGCACGATCTACGGCGCCTCCCCCAGCGATTTCTTTGGCGACCCCAACCAGATCCGTCCCTTCGATTTCAATGGCGACGGTGTTTCCGACCTCATTCTCGCGACCGGCGCCGGCGATGGCCCCAGCAACTCCGTGATGTCCGCTGGCGAATTCTACGTCTTCTTCGGCGAGGTCCTTAGCACCACCGCCAGCCGCACTGTCTTCACAGCCGCGGGGAACGCGATGAAGGAGGAGCTTCCTGAACTGCGCACCACCGTCGACTTCAACTCCGGCGCCGCCTCCAGCCAGACCGACATCGAATTGGTGCGCAACGATTCGGCCCTTGTCGGTATTCCCGGCGGAGGCGTCGTGACCGCAGACGTTCACTGGAACCTGACCACGAATCGCTCCGGCTTCTCCGCCGAAGTCACCTTCAGCTACCTCGACAGCGAGATTGTCGGCCTGAACGAGTCGGCACTCACCCTTTACAAGGCACCCGACCCATCTGGCCCGTGGTCCCAAGTCCCCTCGCAGTCGCTCGACACCCTCAACAACACGATAACCGGCACCGTCACCAGTTTCTCCAGCTTCGCCCTCGTCGACACATCGACAACCGTGAAGGAGTGGTATCTTCTCGATTGAGCAAGGCGCCGCGCTACTGGGCGATGGCCGTTTTGTATATACGGCCATCGCCCGCTTCCGCGATCCCCGCCTTTTTCCCCTTGGTTCCCCCGCTCCAGATAGCTTGGGTTTGGCTACCACCGCCCAAGGATGATCGCCGACCGATGCCCAACCGCAAGCAGCCGCCCGAAAGTCCGCTCGTCATCGGGGTCGATGTCGGCACGGGGA
>JBBQYG010000235.1:0-5254 GCA_038208905.1 Candidatus Sumerlaeia bacterium
ATGATGGCGAGGATCGGACCGAGCGGATCGTAGCGGACAAATGACTCGCTGGCGTCGGAAGCGTGGGGCGCCGGGCGGAGAAACTCCTCGCCGCGCCCGGCATAGTGCCGACACGCGCCCGCGCACTTCTTCGCCTCGGCGACGCCCTCGGCAAGGGGCTTTCCCATCTCGACGGCCATCAATTCCGCAAACTGGTCGTCGCGCTCTTCCAGCAGACGGGCAGCCTCATTCAATACTGCCGCGCGCTGGGCGAATGAGGCGCGGCGCCACGAGCGGAATGCCGAGTCGGCAGAGGCGAGACGCTCCTCGATGGCGGCGTCGGAGTGCCCGTCGAAGGTGGCGGCGATCTCCTCCGTGGCGGGATTGACGGTTTGGTAGAGCATGGTTCCCTCTCGATTCGGAATCGCATGGGGAGAATGGCAACCGTCGGCGTGGCGGGCAATTGTCATCGCCTTGTATACACCGATCGATAGGCGCACGCGCGCTGGTGCAAATGTTCCAATCATTTGGCAAGGGGCTCAGCAATGGCTATCGTGAAAGTAACCAAGATTGGAAACTCGGCTGGGGTGGTGCTCCCCACGGAGGTGCTTGCCCGGCTGCGCGTCGAGAGAGGCGATGTCCTCCACATCACGGAAACGGCGGATGGCTTCCAGCTAACGCCGTACGATCCGGAGTTCGCGGAGCAGATCGAGGCAGGCCGGGCGGCGATGCGCAAGTATCGCAACGCGCTGAGGGAACTGGCCAAGTGAGCAAGCCGCGTTGGAAGTGGCTTAGCAAGTCCGCCCTCCTTGCGATCCATGAAGAGCATCTGGCGGAGCACGGAGGAATCGGCGGACTGCGGGACTGGGCGCTTCTTGAGAGCGCTCTGGCGCGACCACGAAACCTCGTGGCCTGCGGCAAGCCGGGGATATTCGAGCTGGCCGCGAGCTATGGTTTCGGAATCGTGAGGAACCATCCCTTTCTCGATGGGAACAAGAGAACGGAATTCCTTGCCTGCGCTATCTTCCTGCACATCAACGGCTATGCTTTGGATGCGGCGGAAGCGGACGCCGCACGCGCATTCCTTGATTTGGCGGATGGCAAGTTGAGCGAAAAGGCGTTGGCGCTGTGGCTCTCCGCGAACTCCGCCAAATCATGAATGGGGACTTCAATCAGGGTCTTGCCCGCCTCCCCCGATCTTTCAACTTTACGGCGTCGGCCTTTAGACAACGATCGCGAGGGTACGTGATCCATTCAAACCACCCCCTTCGGCGGACTCGGCCGGAACGAGGGCAGCCATCTGGCCAGCATTCCCATCGCTTCGGGACGTGGACGAATCGGAGATCGCTTAGACAAGGGGATTCTCCTTGATTCCGCAAGTCGGAGGCGAATGAGTTTCTATCGTGTCCACCAGATCAATCCTACTGCTAGTCTTCGCCATCGTGATGTCGCTCGCTTTTCTGGCGACAGCGGGTGTGTTGGCGTTCGTGTTGCTGCGGCCTGCCAGCCATGAGGTTCCCGCCTCGGCGCCACGCGTTTCCGCGGCGTTGCGCTCGCCGGAAAAAGGTGGCTCGGGCGTCGATGGCGAGATCATCGTGGACTTGAATCGCCGCGTGGAGCGGTTGGCGGGGTACCCCATCTTTCTACACAACGCCGCAGTCGCCAAAGAGTTCCACGCCCGGCTGGCCCAGTCGCGCAACGCGGCGGTTGAGCGCAACCGGCTGATCGAGAAGGCGGAGGAGCTTCGCGAGAAAATAGACCACTGCAACAAGACCCGGGACACCATCGGGGAAAAGCGCGACGAGGCCGTGGTGTGGCAGCAGCATGCCGAAGGCGTCGCCAAGTCGGCGGTGGATTTTGCGCGGCTCAGCCCGGTGGGATTCAGCTACTACGATCCGATCTCCAAGCGCAGCGTCGTCCTCGGCTATGACAAGCGAAGGCACGGCGCAGACTACTCCGCATGGCGCGAGCAGTCCCGGCTGGGTATCGTCAACGTGCAGCGCCAGTGCATCGGCAAGGCCGCCGACCTGACGCGCGAGGTGGACGAACTGGAGGCCGGGATCAAGGGGATCGACTCATCGCGGCTGATGCTGGACCTGCGGCGGGATGAGGCGGCGGTTCGCGACGCGGAGAAGTTGATTCGGACTCCCGTGCAGATTGCAGACGACCTCTCCAAGGGCCCATCCTTGATTCTGGAAATGATCACAACGGGTGACGGGGAGTTTTCCGCCGATCTCCCACCAGGCGACTATGCCATGCTGGCATGGTGGAGCGACGAAATCTTCCGCGGGGACGAGTTCGTGTGGGTCCAGACCTTCAAGGTTGGAGAGGACCGGAGAAAGCTCGTCATGTCCCAGGATACGGCGATGAAGAAGGCCAACCGCCAATAGTGCCATCCCCGATTCCCCTTGCCCGGAGCCGCCGGGGGCCGGTGTCATCCCCGCCGCGCCCAGCAAGGCGCCTAGAATCCTGATTTAGCGAGGAATGCCATGGCTGATCGCTCCGGAGTAGTCACTTTCAAGGGCGGCCCACTGACCCTGGTTGGCGATGCCGATGTAAAGGTTGGATCGGCGGCGCCGGACTTCACGGTTTCCACCTCCCTTGTAGAGGACGTGACACTTTCCAGCCTACGCGGCAAGAAAGTGATCCTCAACGTCGTCCCCTCCCTCGATACGCCGGTGTGCTCCGTCCAGACGGCGCGATTCAACCAAGAGGCCGCCAAGCTGGGCGACGGCGTGGTGATCCTGACGATCAGCATGGACCTGCCGGTGGCACAGGCGCGCTGGTGCCAGGCTCACGAGGCCACATCGATCCGCACGGCGTCCGACTATAAGCACCATGACTTCGGCGCGAAGTTCGGCCTCGTGATCAAGGAGCTCGGACTACTGGCGCGCGCGGTGTACGTGATCGACGCCACGGGCGCCGTCAAGTATGCCCAGATCGTCCCCGAAGTTTCCGCCGAACCCGACTACGAACCGGCGCTCGCCGCGCTGCATTCCGCCTGATCGGCGCAAAACCCTCCGGAGAGACGAACCGCATGACTCTGACGAAGGAAGCCCCCACAAATTCCAACGTGATCGCCCCCGCCGGGCGGCTTCAGGGCAAGGTGGCCGTGATCACCGGAGGCACGCGCGGCATCGGCCTCGCCGTGGCCCAGGCCTACGTGCGCGAGGGGGCCAAGGTCGTGATCGCCTCCCGCACGAGTTCCGAACTCAAGATCGCCCTCGGCATCCTCAAGGACATGGGGGCGGAGGCGACCGCGACGAAGGTGGACCTCCACAGCGAGGACGCCTGCAAGGCGCTCTATTTCGGCACGCTGCGTTCCTATGGCCGCATCGACGTGCTGGTGAACAACGCCGCCGTGCTGGGGCCGCTCACGCCGATCGGGAGCTATCCCGGCGACGACTGGGCAAAGGTCATGCAGACCAATCTGAATGTGGTCTATTGGATGTCCAAGGCCGCGCTTGGTTCCATGATCCCAAGCAACTCAGGCTCGATCATCAACGTGGTCAGCAGCGTGGCCAAGAAGGGACGCGCCAACTGGGGCGCCTACTCGGTCTCCAAGGCCGCCGTCGTGAACCTCAGCGAAGTCATGGCCGAGGAAAACGCCAAGTACAACATCCGCGTCAACTGCGTGAACCCCGGCGCCACCCGCACGATGATGCGCGCCGAGGCGATGCCCAGGGAAGATCCCGCCACGCTGCCGTCTACCGACGACGTGGTGAACCCGTTCATCTACCTCGCCACCGATGTTTCGCGCGGCCTAACGGGAAGCGTCCTCGACGCAAAGGACTGGTTCGGACGCCAGTTCTGATCGGCGCGGAAACGCAAAGATAGCCCGAGGGCCCGGAGGCGATTCGCTCCGGGCCCTCTCCTTTGTTACTTCGGGTTGGTTGCCTCTAGGTGCTTCCAGCGCTCCCAGTATTCGTTTCCGTGTCCCATCTCGGCCACCGCCTGTCGGAGGCCACCGGGATAGTATGAGTCAAAATAGGAAGGCATTGATACCCAAGCGGCGGGCTGATGCTGGCCGCCGGTGCTGTATGTTGTTCCGGAGATAGTGTCGCTGAAAAGCATTCCAGCCGGTATCTGCTGAAATAAATCGCGGATACTGTCGGCTTCGCTCCCCAATTCGAACGGCTGTAGGTCCAGGATCGTTACGGTTTGTCGCTCGCTCATTCTGCCGTCGGGCGTAGGAGGTAGGTCGAGGGCATAGCATGTAAATACGACCGGCAGCTCGATGCCTCCGAGCAGTCCCAACTCCTTGGTTTCCACGCGAGCCCAGTCGGTAGCCATCCAGCTTGGCCGCGTACTCCATCGCCGAGGGATTGAGTCGCTTCCGAGAGTCCATTCGCTATGATAGAACGGTGCCATGCTTTCCGCTGAGAACCAGGAAACCTTCGCGCTAATGCCACCGTCAGGCAATGAGTCGCACGTTCGCTGCCTATGGGCCATGTACAAGTCGAGCAGCGCCGTTTGGTCACCGCGCCGGCTAGCGATCATGTCCCTAAGTTCCTCTTTCCCAGGAGGGGATTCGAGGTTGCGTGCGGACAGCACCTCGTCAAGTCCCCGCTGAATCGGGACGACCGCGGCGCGAAGCCCGAGGTATAATGCCGGGCTGCCAACTAGGTCGAAATGCACATTGGTTTGGTCGCCGTTCCAGCGCCTCCCAGAATGGTTGGCTCCGTCCCAGCTGTAGTGATCTTCGCCGTCGAACCACCAGATGGTGTGTACGCTAGCAGATGCTCCAGAGGGATCTGGCAACGCGACAATCTCGCAAAGATACACCGGCCCATCCCATACGTAGAGTTGGAGTTCTTCACGTCCATTGGGAAATGTTTTCCTGCAGGTGAGCGCAGAGGAGCGCAGGACATCGAGACGTTTGGCAATCACTTGCGATGCTTGGTCGCAGGGGTCGTTGGCTGAATTCTCGCCAGCCAGACAGACGCCCTGAAGCGACGCGAGGGCGAGAAACATCGCGCATTTGCGACCTCGGGCGGGGTTGTTCATCACAGTGGGCCCAGCAGGCGGTATGCGCCAACAGGCCCACAAAGATCCTCACAATACAATGCGCGATTGCCGCAGCCGCCGGGTTCGGAAGATTCTGCGGGAGAGAGGCATATGACTGTCCCCCAATAGCCCCAGGGCCTTTGACAGGTGCCGTACCGGCTCGTACCGCAAGAGGCACCCGTCGGTGTTCCGTTGGGTAGCATCACTGTAGGGGCGCCCGTCCGGCATAAGACGGTCGCCGCCGGTGCCGTTCCAGTGCATTCATACC
>JBBQYG010000236.1:0-5091 GCA_038208905.1 Candidatus Sumerlaeia bacterium
CGTCACCGAGATCACGAGCATCACCAAGGACACGACGGCGAACTTCGTCCAGTTCGCCACCCCCGGGTTCTCGACCTTCTTCTTCAGCAACAGCTCCAGCGACGTTGATAGCTGGATGCTGCTGAACAACGAGTAACAGGCCACCATAGCATCGACCAGTCGCGGCCCCGGGGAAACCCGGGGCCGCGCTGCGTTAACCCTTCTTCTCGATTTCGCGGCGCTGGTGGGCGAGGAAGAATCGGACGGCGCGGTCGAACTCGGCAAGGTGCTCCCTGAGTGCATGGCGCAGCGGTGCCGCGTATCGCGCGGGGAAGGGCGACCGCGCGGCGACGAAGAGCGCGAGCGCCGCGATCAGGCACAGGCCCTGGGGGATTGCGAGCGGGAGGATGAACGCCGAAACCAACGCGAAGACAAGCAGCGCGGGCATCGCGAGCACGATGGGGCCGCGGGCGATGAGAGAGGCGGCGAGCAGGTCGAGTTGGTGGGCGGAACGCCTGAACCTCCGCCATGTGGCGTGCAGCCGCCATCGTCGCCCAAGGATCAATCGCAGCCCGCGGCGAGGATACGCGGCGCCAAGGCGCTTGAGGGCGACAATGCGACGGATGTTATCGATCTGGGTGCGCTCGGCCATGTAACAGGCGAGGGCGCTGACGCCGCGCTGTAGTTCCAGTGCGAAGTCCAGCATGGCGACGCAGAGCAGCGCCGGGATGGCGAAGGCCCACGCCCCCGTCAAGAGCACGATGCCTGTCGGCAGTGCGAGGTAGGCCGCCACCCGGAAGAATGATCGCGCGATGGGCATTCCCTTGGAAGCGGAAGAGTCCAATGTCATCGCCATCCGCGCGATGTATATATCCCGGGCATTGATCGGAAGAGCGGCGCAGTCGCCGGCGATGGTCTTGTTGCGCCAGAAGATCATCTCTCCCGGGGAGGCGGGAATGCCGACGCTCATGCGGCGGACGCCGACGATCACGGCCAAGACGATCAGGACCACAACCCACACGCCGAGTGACGTCATGAGGCCGTAGAAAATCGCCCAGCGTTGCGCAAACGCGGAAACAGCCATACCGAAGAGGATCACGATGAGTGAGCCCCACAGTGCATGAAAGGCGACTCGCTCGACCAAGGGGGATGTCGGCGAACCGACGTTCGTGACGCGTTTCCACCTCACACGGAAGTACTCGGCCAGCGGGGGCAACTGCTCCCCCGCCAGTTCCGGCAATTCCTCCAGAATCCACTCTGCCGGAACACGAAGGCCCTCCGCGCCGGTGACGTGCTTGCTCCAGCCCCACCGCGACCGTGCGGGTGGGATCGCGCGGATCGCGGCGAGGTGCTCGCCGACGGTGCGCGGTCGGCGCGGGGTCACCTAGGCCAGAACCAGGTCGCCGCGCGTAGCGTCGAGCCGGGCGGTGACGCCGAGCGGGAGCGGGTAGCTGGGGCGGCAGTGGCCGATGGGGAGTCCCGCGAGGATCGGAACGCCGAGGGGCTTGAGGCAGTTTGCCAACACCTCCTGCGAGGTGCCAGTGTCCGGCGCGACGGGGTCGCAGTCGGTGAAATCGCCGAGGGCGATGCCAACGACGTTCTTGAAGAAGCCTGCGTTGACGAGCTGGGTGATGTAGCGGTCGAGCTTGTAGGGCTTCTCGTGAATCTCCTCCAGAAAGAGGATCGCGCGGCGCGGCTTGGGGAGGTAGGGGGTGCCGACGAGTCCGGCGAACAGGCTGAGGTTGCCGCCGACGAGGACACCCTCGGCCTGGCCGCGCTTGACAATACGCGGGGCGAAGTCTGATCCGCAGAGCTTGCGGTAGGAGGTGCCGCCCCAGCCCTCGAAGATGAACTTCCTGATGGCGGCGGTGGAAGGTTCCCCTTCCTTGGGGTGCTTGAGGAAGAAGGCCGCTGTTGGCGCGTGAATGCCGACCAGTCCGGCCTGGGAATGAAGCCCGCCAATGATGGAGGTCAGGTCGCTAAAGCCAAGGAACGGCTTGCGGGATTTTCCCGCGGCCTTCCAATCGATCAGCGCAAGCAGGCGGGAACTGCCATAGCCGCCGCGGATGCAGAAGATGCCAGCGATCTTCTCGTCGGCAATGGCGCGGTTCAGATCGGCGGCGCGCTGCTTGTCGGTTCCGGCGAGATAGTCGAATTTGGCGCGGGCGGAGGGGTATGCCTTCACGCGCAGGCCGAGGGCCTCCACGGCGGCCATGGCGCCGAGGACTTCGGCCTCCGTTTTGAGGGGGCTGGCGGGACCGACCAGGGCGACTGTGTCGCCGGGTGAGAGTAGATGGGGTGGGCGGATCGGCATTCGGCGGATTACCTGTGGCGTGGGAGCGTGGATTTCGCTGGAGGCAGTGCAAGCGATGCCCCACGATCCGCCGTGGCTGATCGTGGTCAAGAGCCGTGCCGTTGGCGCGCATCGCGCCCGAGAGGATTCCCCGCCTGAGCACCCCGCCGATACAGCTTTCCGAGTACCTCGCCGCCGCGAGGGAAGCGGCGCTCCTCGCGTGGGAGTCGATCCGCCCGTTCTTTCGCGGCTCGTACTCAGTGTATGAGAAGGCCGGAGAGGGCCCGGCGACAGAGGCCGACATCGCGGCGGATCGGCGGATTGGCGATTTCCTTCGCGGGCGGTTCCCGGGTCAGCCGATCGGTTTCCTGACCGAAGAGAGCCACAAAACCGAAGAGCGACTGGCGATGCCGCTCTGCTGGATCATCGATCCCATCGACGGCACGCGGTCCTTCATCGACGGAAACGACGGCTGGGTGATCCAGATCGGACTGGCGAGCAGCACGCAGGCGCTGGCGGGCGTCGTCTATCAGCCAACCACCGGCATGATGTACCTGGGCGGACAGGGCCTTGGCGCGTGGGTGGAGAACATCGACGACGGGTGGCGCCGCGAGCTGGTTGTCTCACCCCAGTCATCGCTCCGCGACGCCCGCATCGCGCTGACCAACAGCCGCATCGACCGGCTCACGCGGGAGGCGCTAGACCGCCTGTCCCCCGCCTCGGTCGGGCGCATGGGATCGGCGGGGTTGAAAATTATGGAGGTCGCTTCCGGCCGGGCGGACCTATACTTCAGCGCCGTCCCGCGCCGCTGCAAGGAGTGGGACGTCTGCGGTCCGGCGGCGATCCTGCTGGCCGCGGGGGGCAGGGTTTCCGATCTCGGGGGAGAGGAACTCGCCTACAATCAAGTGGACTACAGTCTGGGGCGTGGATTCCTGGCGTCCAACGGTCCACTTCACGATATTGCGCTGAATCGGCTTTGCCATCGGCAGGGAGCCGCGCAGCAATGAATGCCCATTCGCCATCCTGCGGAGCAAACCGGCCATGACAACGATGACCCATCGCGACGGCAGCGCCGACTATGACGTGGGCGAGATCGTCCACGCCGGGAACGGATATACAATCCACCGCGCCGTGGAGAAGAGCCTCGGCACCATCTGCCACTATCACAAGATCCCCTATGAGGATGGCGTGGCGGAGGAAAAGCAGCGGCAATCGGCCACGGCCCAGCTCCGGCGATTCGGCACGCTGCTGCACCCACGCACGCCGCGACTCATGGACGCTTGGTTCACCGACGACCACCTGGCGGCGGTGGAGTGCCGCCTGGGGTCCAAGCCGATCGATATGCAGACGAACAACCCGCTGCAGGCGGGCTCGCGCTACGAGCACGGCGATGTCATGCAGGGCAGCCTGGAGTTGGTGGCGGCGCTGCACGGGTGCGGCGTGGTGCATGGCTATATCGAACCGCGATGCTTCGCGACGGGCGTCGGGAAGAAAATCCACCTGATCGACACGGGGCTGGACCGCTCGCTGGTGCTGTTCCTGAGCGCGCGCGGGATCGAGGACTCGCTCACGCTCTCGACGAATCTTTTCGGACGAGACGTGGGCGGGTGGGCGTGCGCGATTCTTTCGCTGCTCGCGGGCGAGCCGGTCGCGCAGGGCTCGATGGACGAGAAGTGGGACGACTTCCTGTTCAACCAGACGGAGAGCACGATCCGCAACTGCCTCAAGGAGGAACCCCTTCGCGATTTCTTTCGCCGGTGCCTGCGCGGACTTGGCCCGGGCGGCGGCGGGTTCGAGGCGGGGATCGAGGCGCTGGCCTGGTGGAATGACCACAAGCTGAGGGGGGCGATGGCAACGTGATCCACGCATCGGGACGATATCGCTTCATCCAGGAAATTCAGGACCGCGCATTCTATGAGGAAGAGGTGGTCCAGCACATCCTCATGGAGCACCGCGCGGCGCGGCGGTCCTTCTCGGAGAAAGGCTCCCGCGATCCCGTGGCGGCGGAGGAGATTCGCGCCCAGGCGGCGCTGGCGGCGGGATGCAACGCGCCCGCGCTCCCCATCGTCTATATGCTGGAGGAAGTGAAGGGCCGCATCACCATCGTTTACGAGCTGGTGCAGGGCCAGCCGCTGGAGGAAATGATCAACCGGGGCCGCTTTTCCAAGCCCCGCGACTGGGCCGATTTCGCCCTGCGCCTGTGCGACGAATTGCTCGAAATCCGCCGCGTGGGCGGGCGCCTTGACCGCATCGCCATCGACCAGCTCGCCATCACCCCAAGCAACGAGGTCCGGTTTATCCACCGTCACTCGGTGGGCGCGATTTCCAGGGAGCGCGTGGAATCGAGCCAGTACTTGCAGCGCCTGATGGTGACGCCGTCGGGTGTCTATACGTCCAAGGGCGAGGAGCTGGCGGAGGACACCGAGTTGCTGGCGCTGCGCGAGTTGCTGACGCGGGCGGGATGCGGCAGCACCAAGAAGACCTACGATGCGCTCCGCGCGGAAGTTGTCCGCGCGCCCGAGATGCACTCCTCCCCCTTGGCCAGCGTGGACCACGGCATCGCCGAGGTGCTCTCCAGCATGCGCGTATCGGCATTCGACGGCGCCCCGCTGGGAACGCTGGAGAAGGTGCGCGAGGCCATCGCCGCGTTGAAGCGCGAAGCCGCCTATGCGGGCGGACGCGAAACGCAATCCACCATCGCCCGCCCCTCCAGTTCCGAAGGGACCATCCCCCCGGCGGGAGGACAGGGCACGGCCTCTCCGTGGACATCGCCCGCGCAAACGGAATACCGAAGCGCGGCGCCGACGCCGCCACCCACG
>JBBQYG010000237.1:0-5053 GCA_038208905.1 Candidatus Sumerlaeia bacterium
CTTGCATTTGTCGTAGTATTCGGCGGTGGTGAAGCTCCGGCGCAGCGCCAGCGCGGCGTCGGAGTTGAACTGCTCCGCCATGGGCTTTTCCGCGCTGTTGCCAAGCGACACGTCCAGATAGCAGCAGGGCTTCAGGTTGCCGTCGCGCTCCACAATCACCTGGCGCCACGCGCTGGGGCATCCGTGGCGAACGCCCGCGCGCGGCGGCGGCACGGGCTCCTCGCGATAGGGAAAGGGCATCTGGAAAAAGTACACGCACTCCAGGCCGAGGCGCTCGGCCTCCTTCATCGCGCGAGCCAGGTTCCATCGAAAGACGCGTGTCCCGACGATGGAGGCGTGGGCGTGCTCGGGATGGTCGAGCACCAGATTGCTGAACGCCAGCTTGTCGGCCCCCATGCGATGGGCCAGGCGCACCATCGCCTTGAGCTGCCAGACGTTGTACTTGCTGATGGCACAGGCGATGTGGACGCGCGGCGTGCGCAGGCTCCGCGCGCGGCGGCGGATCAACAGCTCCGTCACGTTGCGGACCACCGTGTGGAAGTCCGCGCCGTTGCGCAGGAAGTTGAACGTCCGCGGCGTTGCGCCATCCATCGAGACGCAAAGCTCGTCGAGTTCCGATTCCAGAATCTCGTCGATGCGGTCGCTCGTCAGCGACATGCCGTGGGTCGATGTCATGCAATACGTCCCCTGGGCCTTGGCCGCGCGCAGGAACGTGAAGAAGTTCTTGTTCAGGAAGGGCTCGCCAAGGCCATAGAGGCCGGTGCGCTGGCTCGCCTCCAGATGGGGAACCACGGGGGCATAGTGCCGCTCCAGCATCATCCCCGACTGGATCACCGCGGGGTCGAACGTCTGGCGCGGGCAGAAGGGGCACTTGATGTTGCAGACCTTGGACACGGCGATATCGTAGTGTGTGGGCCGCGCGTGGGTGCGCTCGCTGAGCCAAGTCGAATCCAGCAGCGCCAGAATGTCGTTGATGGCCCGCGGATGATCCAGCGGCCACGCGATCTGCGCCGCGTCGCGGGTGCTCGTGGGGTCGGGAAGTTCGACGGGGTTGAGTTCCTGCGTGACGGACATTTGGTAGCGACGTGGGGGGGTGGCGGGCGCTACGGAGGTTGATTCTGGGGAGCCGAGGGGCCCCGGCAAGGGGAAAGGAGGTCCCAAGTTGCCTTGCCTTGGGCATCGGCGGCGTCTAGGCTGGGAAACAATGGGGATGAGCAATTGAGTACCGACTTGCACGAACACCGCGACAGCCTGCGCCTCAGCCATGACAGGCTGAAGCTGATCGCGCGCCTTGGCGGGTTCGCGGTCGGCTCGGTCCCGCTGGCGGAACTTTCCCACAGCATTCTGGCGGCGGTGCGCGACGCCTTCGGCACGGACGCCTGCGCCGTGCGTTACATCGACGGGGACGATATTGTCCTGCTGGCGAGCGTGGGAATCCCCGAGGGATCGACGCCGATGCGGCTGAGCGCCCACGAAGGGTTGGCGGGGGCCATGATCCGCGAGGTGCGCCCGGCGGTGGTGCGCGACGTGCGCACGAATCCCGCCTGCGCGTACTTGGGCACCGAGTCGGAGGCCAACGCGACGGAGCACTTCAGCTTCGTCTCCTATGCCGGCGCGCCGATGCAGGCCGACGGGCGGGTGGTGGGCCTTCTGGGGATTTTTTCCACGGGCGAGCCTCGCGACTTTTCGGATTCCGACCTGGACCTTCTCCAGATCGTTGCCAACCAGATCGCGGTGGCCATGATCAACGATCGCCTCTACGGGGCGATGCGAGAGCAGGCCGGCGCGCTGGAGCGCGAAATTGCCGAGCGCCAACGCGCCCAGCGCGAGCTGGATCGATTCTTCAACCTCTCCGCGGACCCACTTTGCATCGCAAACTTCGACGGCTATTTCCTGCGCGTTAATCCCGCATGGGGTGAGGTGCTGGGCCGCACGCAGGCGGAGATGCTGGCGACTCCGTTCCTCGCGTTCCTCCATCCCGACGATGTCCTGAGAACGAGCCGCGAACTGAACAACCTAAAGTCCGGTGAGGGAAGGGAGCGATTTCAGAACCGCTATCGCCACCGCGACGGGCACTACGTCTGGCTCTCCTGGTCCACTGTCCCCGTGCCGGAGGAAGGCCTTGTCTATGCCATCGCCCGCGATGTGACGCGGATCAAGGCGGAGGAGGAGGAGGTCCTTCGCCATCGCGACCGGCTGGAGGAACTGGTCGAGAACCGGACGCGCGAGCTGGAGGCGACCAACAACCGACTGCGCCGCGAAGTTCGCGACCGGACGCAACTGGCCCACTTGGCATCGCGCCTGTCGGGAATCGACACGCTTCATGAAATGGTCGTGACCGTTAGCGAAGCGAGCGAAAGCATGATGCGCTGGGACGCGCATTTCTTTGGCGTTCTGCGCCCGGGGACAGACTTTATGGAGTCCCTTTTCGTGGTGGATACAATCGGCGGAGCCAAGGCGATGCTCCCCGGTACCCAGTGGCGGCGCGGTGAAAGCAAGCTGCTAAAACGGCTGGGAAGGGAGGGTGCCTTCCTCCTGAACGGCCCCCCCAATGCGCCGCTCTCGCTCGTGGGTTTCGGCGACGAGCATCGCCCCTCCATCAGCCGCGTCTATGCGCCGGTAGTCAGCGGAGAGACGATGATCGGGCTCCTCTCCGTCCAGTCCTATGTGGAGGATTTCTTTGGCGAGGAGGACGTGCGCCGGCTGGAGCAGTTCGCAAGCGTCCTTGCCCCCGCCATCAACCGGGCGTTTGCGGAGGAAGCGCGCAGGCAGGCCGAGGGGGCACTGGTCAACGCGTTGGAGGAGGCGCGCCGCGCCACTCGCGTGAAGGCGGAGTTCCTCGCCAACATGAGCCACGAAATCCGGACGCCGATGAATGCGATCCTGGGCATGGGGGAGTTGCTGATGGGGACGCCGCTATCGCCGGAGCAGCTCGACCTGTGCAACATCATGCGACGCGCGGGGGAGGGCCTCCTCGTCGTCGTCAACGACATCCTCGACCTCTCCAAGATCGAGGCGGGCCGCGTGCGGCTGGAGGCCATTGAGTTCTCCGTGGATGACTGCCTTCGCGAGGTTCTGGAAATCATCGCCATGGAGGCGCACGAGCGGGGGCTTGAACTTCGCCGCGAGCACGAGGGGCCGCCGCTCCCCGTCATCTCCGTCGGCGATCCGCTCCGCCTGCGCCAGATCCTCCTCAACCTGACCGCCAACGCCGTAAAGTTCACCGAGGCGGGCACTGTGACGCT
Source organism: Candidatus Sumerlaeia bacterium (assembly GCA_038208905.1). Lineage (GTDB taxonomy): Bacteria > Sumerlaeota > Sumerlaeia > SLMS01 > SLMS01 > JBBQYG01. The sequence continues at coordinate 3,246 of JBBQYG010000237.1, forward strand.
TGGCACGCGGGTTGACCAGAGCGACGCCGGTGCCTACACGCTGACGGTGGAGGTCGAGGACACGGGACTCGGCATCCCCGCGGACAAGATCGAAACCCTCTTCCAGTCTTTCTCCCAGGTCGAGCCCTCCACGTCGCGGCGATTCGGCGGGACGGGCCTTGGCCTCGCCATCTCTCGCCGCCTGGTGGAGCTGATGGGCGGGACCATCGGCGTGCGCAGCGAGATCGGCCGCGGATCCGTCTTCTGGTTCCGCATCCCGATGGAGCAGGTCATTTCGCTGGACACCCCGCCCCGGCAGGAAACACCCCGGCCCGCCGACCGGATTCCCCTTCGTCGCGACGCCCGCATCCTCGTCGTCGAGGACAACGCCATGAATTGTCAGGTCATCGAGATGATCCTCCGGCGGGAGGGCATTGAGTTGATCGATTTTGCCCACGACGGCGGCGCCTCGCTTGATCGCTTCTCCAAGGAGTCCTACGACCTGATCCTGATGGATTGCCAGATGCCGAACATGGACGGCTATGAAGCGACCCGCGCCATCCGGCTTAGCGAGGGGACGGGTCCCCGCGTCCCCATCGTCGCCCTGACGGCGAATGCGATGGAGGGCGAGCGCGAGCGATGCATCGAGGCCGGGATGGACGACTACCTGACGAAGCCCATTCAGCGGCCACTCCTGCTTGGCACGCTGCGCCGCTACCTCTCACAGCCCGATCACGGAAAGCCCTAATACATGTTTGGAACCAACGATGTCGTCTACGTGCCCGAAGGCGAGTGCCTGCTGCTGGACGATGTCCAGCGGTGGCAACGCATCCGCATGGACACCCGGCGATACGGCCTGCGCATTCGCCCAGCGGCCTTCGAGGAAGTCGTGGTCAGGATGCGCGCGGCGATGGATTTGTGCCGCGCGAGTTCGCGCTTCTCCGGCGACGTCGCGCGACTCTCCTCCGCCACCGACGCGATGATCGCCGACCTGGCGGCGACGACCGGTTCGGCCAACGGCGAGCAGATGGGCTCCCTGGCCGACACTGCGCGATGCGAGGGCGCCATCTGGTGGATTCGGCTTTCCGACATGGCACCGGAATCCTTCCATCCGGAGGACTATGAGCGCGACGCTCGCGGCACGGCGAGTTCCACTCCCCACTTGGTCTTTGGCGCGGCGAACATCACAGCGCTGGACGGGCTAGAGATCGACTTGCCCGGCGACCAGGAGGAGGGCCTTCCCTTTGCCGTCGACACGCCCGCGGAAGACGGACTCGTCCGCGAGGAGCTTCCCCCCCTTGAGCCGCTGGCGCTCGTCCACGAATTCTGTGGCGCGCACGGCTCATCCGCACACGGGCACACAGTAAACATCACGTCGGAGGGGCGCGTCGCCACCGCCCACCAGTTCTGCACCCCGATCGGCCGCGTTGGCGGCGGGCTGCTCGCGACGCTTTACACCTACTATCCCACCCCCACCGGCCCCGAAGTTGTGGCGCGGCTTTCCCGCCCCGAGCTGATACGCACGGCGAAACTCCTGGAAGGCTCCCAGTTCCAGGCCGTCTCCGAGGGGCCCACTTGGCGCATCTACCGGAACTCCGGCGACATCGTGCACCTGTACGACGGGCTCGAGGGGAAGGAATCCGAGGGCGCCGCCAACCTTCCCGCCCTGATGATCGTGGCGGCAGCGGGCGGCCAGCGGGATCAGGAAATCCGGGCGGAGTTGCTCCGCGCAATCCGCGAGACGGTGTAACGACAAGGAGAAGGCTGGAGGGATGAACCGCCGGGGGAGAAGATTTATTCTTCGCGCCGGGGCTGTGGGGCCAAACCGG
>JBBQYG010000238.1:0-4946 GCA_038208905.1 Candidatus Sumerlaeia bacterium
CGATCGGGATGGGCATCCTCTCGTCACGGCCCAGGTAACGCGCGAGACGCTGGAGAGGCTGCGCCACGCGGCGCTCGACGTGCTGCTAAAGCAGTTGGACGGCTTGAGCGACCGCATGAGCCTTTCGCGGGCATACGTGCAGCCGCCGCCGTATCTGCTTGGCGGCATCGCGCGGTTGGTGGCGATGGTGGGCGCCGAAGGCGAGCGGCGAACACAGGCCCACCGCCAGGAGCCTTGGCGCCAGTTTGCCGCGCTGATGCGGATGCGCGTCGCGGCCGCGCGAGAGGGACGCGAGGGTGGCTACGTCGTGCAGGCGGAAGTGGCGGCCGACCTCGCGCTGCTGCGCCAGTCGCTCCACGATGTCGGGGCGTCGCGGCTTGCGACGCAGGACGTGCTCCCCGTGGAGCGCATCTTCAGCGTCTTCGGACTGCACCTCGCCGCGCTGGACGTGCGCCAGAACAGCGATTTCCACGACCGAGCACTCTCCCAGATCATGGAGGCGGCGGGCCTTGGCAAGACGGACCTGCGCAAGTGGGAGCCCGGGCGCAAGCTGGCGTTCCTCATCGAAGAGTTGAAGTCCCCGCGTCCCATCGCGCCGCGCAAGGCGACGCTCGGCGCGGAGGCGCAGGCGGTTCTCGACTCCTACGAAGTTCTCTCCGATCATCACGACACCTACGGCATGGAGGGACTCGGCTCGCTGATCATCAGCATGACGCGCGATCTCTCCGACCTGCTGACGGTGTACGTTCTCGCGCGCGAGGTGGGTCTTGTCCGCCAGGCCAAGGGCGGGCTGGTGTGCCTCATCCCCGTGGTGCCGCTCTTCGAAACGATCGAGGATCTGGAACGCGCGCCGGGAATTCTGGACGAGTTCCTTTCGCATCCGGTGACGAAGCGCAGCCTCGCCCTCCAGGATCGCAATCCACCCGTCCAGCAAGTGATGGTCGGATATAGCGACAGCAACAAGGACGGCGGTTTTCTGGCGAGCCAGTGGTACCTCAATCGCACTCAGTCGGCGTTGGCCGATGTTGGCACAAGGCATGGCATCCACATCAAGTTCTTCCACGGCCGCGGCGGCACGCCAAGCCGCGGCGCGGGCCCGACGCACCGGTTTCTGGAGGCGCTTCCCCACGGGTCGCTCCACGGCGTTTTTCGCGTGACGGAGCAGGGCGAGTCCATCGCGCAGAAGTATGGCAACGTGGGCACGGCGACCTACAACCTGGAGTTGCTGCTGGCGGGCGTGACCGCCACGACGATGAAGCACACGCTCCCGGCGGGCGAAGATACCGCGCTGGCGGAGGTTCTGGGGCGCCTCTCGGAGTTTTGTCGCGAGTCCTATCAGCAACTGATTCGCACCGACGGGTTCCTTTCCTACTGGGCAGAAGCAACGCCGATTGATGCGCTGGAACTGAGCACCATCGGCTCGCGCCCCGCTCGCCGGACAGGGAAGCGCAGCATGGCCGACATGCGCGCGATTCCGTGGGTGTTCAGCTGGAACCAAGCGCGCCATTACCTGCCGGGATGGTATGGCTTGGGGTCGGGGCTCAAGCGCCTGCGCGACGAATCCCCAGATGGATTCGCGCTGCTCCAGTCCAAGGGCACACGGCGCCCATTCCTGCGCAATGCGCTCTACAACGCCGAGACAAGCCTGGCGTCGGTGGATCTCGCCCTGATGGGAAAGTACGCGTCGCTCGTCGGCGACGACGCGCTGAGGGATCGAATCGGCGGCATCATTTTGGGAGAGTACAATCTCTCCAACGAGATGGTGGACAGCCTGTTCTCCGCGCCGAGGGAGACCCGCCGCCCGCGGATGCTCAAGACGATCCGCGTCCGCGACGCGGGATTGCGTCGGCTGCACCGCGACCAGATTGCGCTGCTGAAAGACTGGCGTGGTTATCTGGCGTCGGGTGACACGAAGAGGGCGGAGGCGCTGCTCCCCGGCGTGCTACTCTCGGTAAACGCGATCGCGAGCGGGCTAAGGACGACGGGTTAATGCGCGGCGGCGGGTTGGCCGCCAAGGATTTCGTCGCGCGCCTTTAGCAGTGCCAGCAACTCCGTGAAGTTCTGCGCATGGAGTAGTTCGTCCACGAGGGCCGGACTCTTGGCGACGCCGGCAATGCCAGAGAGAATCTGGAGCTGGGCGGACGGATCGTTGTCGGGCGTGAGGATCAGGAAAATCAGGCTGGCGGGATGGCCGTCGGGCGCGTCGAAGTCGATACCCTCGTGCGAGAGCCCCGCCGCGATAATCGGGCGCGTCAGGTTGGCGACACGCGCATGTGGAATGGCGATGCGATTGGGAAGGCCCGTCGGCATCAGCGATTCGCGCTCGAGCACGGCGTTGGTGATCGTCTCCACGTCGAGCGTTGTGCCAGCGCAAACCGCCTCCGCGAGGCGCCGGATTCCTGCGTCGCGCGTGGAGGCATTTAGATCCGGAACGAACGCCTTGGATGACAGGAAATCGGAGAAGTGATTAGTCTTGGCGCGCTTTAGGACCTTCTGCATCAGCGTGCCCGCGAGCATCGACGTGACGAGCGCCATGATGACGAGGGCGACGAACATGGGTTCGTCGATGACACCGAATTGCAATGCCAGCAGGCCGAGAATGATCTCCATCGCTCCGCGTGCGTTCTGGGCATAGCCGATGGCCCAGCACTCGCGCTTGTCCAGCCCCGCAAGCCGCCCGCCCCAATAGCAGCCAGAGAGCTTTCCGATTGTCGCCAGCACGAACACGACGACCACAGCGATCAGGTTGAAGTTGCTGACGAAGTCCACCATCAATCCAATGCTGGCAAAGAAGAGCGGAGCGAAAATGAACGAGATGAATTGGTCGAGAGTCGCGCGGGTGCGCTCCCTGAGATGGCGAGAGTCGCCGAGCGCCACGCCGAAAATGAACGCGCCAAAGATCGCATGAATTCCGATCCATTCTGTAAAGGCGGCGCATACGAGGGAACCGGTCAGCGCGAAACCCAGCACCCCGGCGGGCCAGCTTGTGTGGGCCTGAAGCCAAGGTAGCAGACGATGCACCATGATTCGGCCCACCGTAAGCATGCCGCAGGTGAACAGCAGCGTCAGCCCAATGACCATCCCCAGGCTGAGCGAGTTCTGGCCTGTTCCCATCATGCCAAGGACCACCGCGAAGATGATCCACCCCAACAAGTCGTTCACCGTGGCGGAGGCGATGATGATCACCCCCATGTCGGTCTTGATCAAATTGAGGTCCTTCAGAATCTTGGCAATGACCGGGAGCGCGGAGATGGAGAGCGCCGTGGCGAAGAAAAGCGCGAAGACCAGTTCCTTGCCGGGCTCCACCGCCATCAACAGCCAGGGGAAGAACCATGAAAAGCCGAAGCCGAGGGCAAAGGGCACGATCATGCCAAAGAACGCGACGCTGATCGCCGCCTTGCCCTGACGGAAGGCGACGGACAGATCGACCTCCATCCCCGCCACCAGGAGGAACAGCGTGACGGCGACCAGAAAGAGCCCTTGCATCGCCACCGCTTGGGGGCCATCGAGAGGGAAAAGGCTCGCCTGAAGCTCGGGATAGAGCCTGCCAAAGAGCGTCGGGCCCAAGAGGACGCCAGCGAGGATTTCGCCCAAGACAGCGGGCTGGTGGAGCACTCTGGCGATCTCGCCAAGAATCCGCGCGACGCCGAGCAACACGGCGATCGCGAGCAGAAACATCGTGATTTCGTGGTGCGAGAGCGCCGCCATCCGTGCCGTCCATACGCCTTTGACTCCACCGGGGCATTCCCGGTGGCGGTATAGAAGATGGGGTTCGATTCTGGCGTGTCAACGCAATGGGGATGACCCCGTGGCGTTGGTCAGTTGGTTCCGTAGAGGCACTGGCGCCGGGAGAAGATCAGCGCCGCCAGGCCGCCGCAGATGACAGGGGTGAGCGACAGGACAAGAACCACCTGAAGCATGGACGGTCCAACCGCGAGAACCTCGACCACGCCAGCCTCCTGCCTGATACCCACGATCTCCCGCAGGTGCCAGCCCAGCGAAAAGGATTTAAGCGCATCGGGGAGGAAGTGCGAGGAAACCTCCCACCCGTAGATGAAGAGCGCATAGACGTTGTTCTTGATGATGCTACTGAGGGCGAGAAAGAGCATGGAATATGCGATCAACCCCACGGCCAGGGCGATGGCCTCGCGGGCGAAGCGCATCAGCTCGGATCCCGAAATCAGGTGCTCGCGAAAGCCCTCGATGCCGAACGGCGCCAGCACCAGCACGCGCACCAGCAACAGCGATACCAGGAAGACTGGATAGGTGAACGCAAGGAACGCCGTGAACTTCCCCAGAAGGATGATCCAGCGCGCGGCGGGCTGGAGGAAGAAATAGTGCAGGGTCTGGTCGTCCTGCTCCTCGCGGATGGCGCTGGAGCCAAAGGCGACGCCGGCAAAGATCACCCCCAGGCTGAGGTACCCCGCGTCGAACACCAATTCAACGAACCGCCGGAAATTGCCATCCCCCCGGGGAAGCTGGGCGGGATAGCCCATGGTGGCCATGAGTCCCACGCAGAACATGACCGCCAGACCCAGCGGAAGCGACGCCAGCACCAGCACGATCCAGAAATTACGCGACCACATCAGGCGGCGGAAGGAGAGGCTGGACATTGCCAGCCATTGGTGCAGCAGCGGTCGCCCCGGCCCTTCAGGGTCGGGTGTCGCCTCCGCCGGCGAGGTATCCGAAGATGCTGGAGATGTTTTCATCGGCAACGGTGACAAGACTGACGTCGGCTCCCCGGTCGAGGACAAGGGTGTTGAGGTCGCTGTAGAAGAGGTCAAGGTCTCGGGTCTCGATGAGAACGGCATGATCCAACTCCTCGACTTTCGTGCTCAGGATATTTGGGCGATTCATGAAGAAGACCGCCGCGGCGCGCGGGTCGGCGCAGCGCAGGTAAACGCGGTTGGGGTGCTTGCGGAGGCTGGTGCGTACCTCGCGGACGT
>JBBQYG010000239.1:0-4832 GCA_038208905.1 Candidatus Sumerlaeia bacterium
GGTGGTCTTGCCGGCGCCGTGGGGCCCCAGCAGGCCGATGATCCCCGTCTTCATTTCGAGGGTCACTCCCCGGAGGGCGTGAACGGAGCCAGCTCCCCGCGGCGTGCCGCCAATTCGCTTTGGCAGCTTCGTTCGAAGCGCCGCGATGTGGCTGGTCGAAAAGATGACCTGAATGTTGCGGAGCTGGAGCGGAGAGGCTTCGCCCACGGGTGAAACGACGACTTGGGCATCCATGACCTCAGCCTTCCGACCCACTCGACGCGCGATCCACCCAAAAGGAGCACGCACGCGGCTCCAGATGGCCGAACGCCACCGTGCCGGGCGCGAGGCTTGACGCGCCTTCAGGCCGCGCCGGTCTCCGCGCAGAAAGTAGCCCGCGACGAAGATCGAATCTCCCGGGGCTCTGAAGAGAAGCCGTGCGGGCGTGCGGAGAACTTCAAACGCGAGGCGAGACACTGCGCCAAGGAACGGCCACAATGTCGGCGCGAGGCGTATCTGACGCCTCAGCACGCGAATTGGGTGCATGGCTGTGTTGGTACAGGCCTCGGTGATTTCGAGGAGGACGCCAAGGAAGGTGAGGAACGGCCTTCGGGCCCAGCGCACGAAGTCGTCTCCGATCAGATAGAAGCACGGCAGAACGATCAGCGTGAGGATTGTGGCACTCGTGAGCCCGCCGATCACCACGACCGCCACGGGTCGCCACTGGTCGCCCTCCTCGCCCACGATGGCCAGTGGCAGCAGCCCCAGCACGGTGGTCAAGTACGTCATCAGGATTGGGCGCAGCCGCGTAATCGAGGCATCGTAAACCGCGCGCGTTCGCGAGTATCCGTCGCGCTGGAGCATTAGCGCGCGATCCATCAGCACAATGCCGTTGTTAACCGCCAGCCCCACCAGCAGGATGACCCCGAACGCCGCCATATCGTCCAGCGGGAGCCCCATCATATCGAGCGCCCAGACGATTCCTATCAGCGTGAGCGGAACGGTCGCGAGGATGGCGAAGGGGACCCAGAAACTTTCGAACACCGCCGCCATCACGATATATACAAAGAGCCCGCCCATCAGCACTGTGTAGATGAAATCGGCCATGCGCTGGTCCAGCTTCTGGGCCTCGCCTGTCATTTCAATGGAGACGCCGCCAGGATTGGGGACACGGGCGACGATCTTCTTCACATCCTCCTTCAGCGCAGAGAAGTCGGCCTTTGGATCGTAGAAGTAAACAAGGCTCGCGCTGGACTGGCGATTGGTTCGGCGAATGCGCCGCTCCGATTGGGAGGCTTGGAAGTTGGTGAGCTCGCCGAGGGGAACGGTGCCGCCGAGGCCGCTGACCACGGCCATCTCCTGCACCTCCTGAACAGTGCTCCCGTCCGCGGCCTCGATGATAAAGGAAACGTCGGTGCGCTCATCTCCATTGATCAGCTGCAGGCTGGAGATCGTCCCGTTGGACCGCGTGGCGCTCACGTACCGGCCAAGCGCCTGGGCTTTTACGTCGAAGAGCCCCGTCTTCTCGCGATCAACCATGGCGAGATACTCCGGCTCGCTGCGGTCCTCCTCCAGCTTTGCGCCGGTGATGGAAGGATGCGCGCGGATGGCGTCGATCACACGCTCCGACTGGGCGTGGATCACATCCAGGTCGAGGCCCTTCAGCTCCATAGAACCCTGATTGCCGAGGTTCACCGGCGGCGAATCCATCGGCATCGACTGGCGCCAGAATGAAATCTCGAGCCCGGGAACCTCTCCGACGAAGTCGATCATCCCGGCGCGGATTTCCTGATAGCTCTTGCGGTCCTCGCGCTCCTCCAGCGGCTTCAGGATGATGTCCACATCGCCCTCGTCGGCGCGAAAGCCAACGCTGAACGTCTTGATGTCGGGGTGCTTGGAGAGGCGGTCCTCAACCACGCGGACAGCGCGGTCCATTTCCGAAAGCGTGGACCCCTGGGGGGACGTCAGCTCCAGCTCCATGTACTCGTTGGATGACTGGCGGGATGAGCTTGCCTCGCGGATGCGCGAGCAGCTTTCCAGCCAGGTGAAAGCGAGCGCCACCGCGATGGCAAACAGCACCCTCGCCCGGTTCCGCATCGCGCCCTTCAGCACCGCGCGGAACGGGCCGTCGAAGAAGAGCCGGTGGGAACTCGCCGTAGCGCCCCGCCGCTTTGTGCGCAGAACGACATACACGAAGACCGGGACAATTGTCAGCGCCACCGCCAGCGACATCAGCAGCGGGAAAACCAGAGCAAGCGCGGGCTCCTTCACAATCAGGCGAAACTCGCCCTCCAGAAACGCGAAGGGAACAAAGACGACCACCGTGGTGAGCGTCGAGGCGAGGAGGCCGCGCCCCACCTCCACCCCTCCCTGCGTCGCCGCGTCGCGCGGCGTAAATCCAAGGCCGAAGAGGCGAAATGAATTCTCCACCACCACGATGGAATTGTCCACCAGCATCCCCACGCCCAGAGCGAGGCCGACGATGGAGAGCACGTTGATGCTCATCCCGGCGGCGTAGAACAAATTAAACACGGCGATCAGGCACGTTGGCACCGAGAGGAAAACGATCAGCGCAACGCGCAGCGAACGGAAGAAAACGAGCGGCACCAGCAAGGCCAACAATGCGCCGACGCCCGCCAGGTTGCGCACCTTCGCGATGGCTTCCTCCACATACTTCGCCGCGTCCTGCTCGATCGTCAGCTCAACGCCGGGCGGCAGGGTCAGGTTGATTTCCTCAACCCGTTCCCGCGTTGCCTGCGCCAGATCGATCAGGTTTCGGTCGGCCTCGCGCTCCATTCTGATGCGGATGGAATTCTTTCCGTCCGATCGGCTGATGCGCCGATCCACGCCCGTCCCGGCATAGATATCCGCCACATCCCTGAGCCGAATCACGCCGCGCGTGTCCACGATGACATTGGCAAGCTGGTCGATCGTGGCGATGCGATCGTTCAGGCGGACGTAGTGGGTCTCCCCCGGCACCATCAACCGACCCAGGAACGTGTCCTCCGAAGCCACCGACTGCACCCGCGAAATTACCTGGCCAATGTCCAGCCCGAAGGAGGCCATCATGTCGGTGTTCAGCTCCACCTGCACCTGCTGCGCGGTGGTTCCAGAGATCTCGACATTCGATACGCCACTGATCGACTTGAGCTGTTCCTCCACCTTCTCCGAGGCCGTGCGGAACAGTGTGTCGGTGTCGCCCTTTCCCCTCACGGCGAGGGACATATAGGTCGCCTGAAAATCCGCCGAGGAAAATGGGAACGCGTTGATCACCGTCCGCCGGTCGTCGAGGCTCTGGCGGAAGGAATTCAGCCTCTCCTCCAAGTCCACCTGCGCATATTGGATGTCGGTGCCGTACTCGAAATCGACCCTTATCCACACGCTGCCGGCCCGCGTGTGGGAGCTGATCCCCTTCACGCGGGACATCTCCGCCGCGATCCCCTCGATCTTCTTGGTGATCTCCTCCAGGTTGTCCTTGGTGGACTTGTCGTTGCGGACGAATACGCCGATGGTCGGGAAGGTGATGTCGGGGAAGAGCTGGATCGGAAGCTTGAAGTAGGACACCATGCCCAGCACCATGACCGCGAGGAACACCATGCACGTGGTGATCGGTCGGGCGACGGAGAGGGCGGAAATTCTCAAAGGCGGCGGGCACCCGGCGAGGCTGGCGAGGACGCGCGGCCACCCATGGCCAACACCCCTCCCGAGAAAGTTAACCACCGCGCGCCGCGTTCGCAAGGCTGGATGCGCCGCCCAACCCCGGATTCGCTTGACGGATGGGCGCCGCCGCGGCGACGGTCGCGATGTCGGGCAGGGAGTTATCACCCAGCCCGGCGATTATCCAACACCCGTGGGGGCGATCGGTTTCGACGGGGAGCGTCTGGGTAATGGCTGCAGGCCGGGCAAGGTTACGATGAACCCGTTAAAAGCTTCCGTGGCATAACGACTAACTGCCAACGATAACTTGGCCCTCGCTGCCTAAACAGCAGTGACGTTCCCATCCACGTTCCGCCTGTAATAGGATGACGAACGCCGATCTTCAGGCTGGCCGCGCGTAGCCCCGTCGGGGGCGCCAAACGGCGAGATCAAATCCCGACTGGTGCGAGAGTTGGGCCGGTGTCCTCCCGGCGCCTTGCACGAGATCCAACTGGACACTAAGCCTGTAGACGCTGTTGCTGGGACCTTTTCGGACGCGGGTTCGATTCCCGCCGCCTCCACCAGCATTCGCGTTTCGCGCGGCGAAACGCTTCGGCTGGCAAGCCAGCTTAACCGCGCGAAACGCGAAGGCTGCCCGCCGTAGCTCAAATGCCTGAGGCACGAAGGCAGTTGAGCGAAGGAGGGCCACCAGCCCACGAGGAACGCGGAGCCAACCATCATCACCATCGAGTGAGCACTGACAGGACATCCATGTTCTACGTCTACCTCCTCCGCAGCCTCCCCCACCCCTCCGAAAAATACACCGGCTTCACCTCCGACCTGAAAGCCCGCCTCCAGAAGCACAACGACGGCGGCAGCCCCCACACGGCCAAGTTCCGCCCTTGGAAACTCGTCGCCTACTTCGCGTTCGAGGACGAAGCCAAGGCTCTGGAGTTTGAGAAGTATCTCAAGTCCGGGTCGGGACGGGCTTTTTCCAACAGGCACTTCTGGAACGAGTAGTTTGAGTCTTGGAAACCCGCCGTCGCTCAAACGCCTGAGGCACGAAGGCAATTGAGCGAAGGCGGGACGAATGAAGAGGGTCGGCTTAGTGGAACACCTCGGTCTTGGGATGGGCCTTGCGGATCGCCGCCACCCCTGCGTCCCCGACCTGCGTGTAGGTGAGGTCCAGCGTGGTCAGGGCCTTGAGCCCCGAGTCG
>JBBQYG010000240.1:0-4780 GCA_038208905.1 Candidatus Sumerlaeia bacterium
CCACCTCCGCCGGTCTCGTCGTGGCCCACTACAAGTCTGACCTGCGGGAGGTCCTCGAGCAGGCCCGCAAGGCGGAGAAGGTGGCCAAGACGGCCGGGCGGAATCGCCTTTGCCTCACGGTGATGCGGCGCAGCGGCGAGCACGCCGGCGCGGTCGTATGCTGGGGGAAGGTACTCACACTGTCGGACTTGGTTTGCGACTTCGCGGAGGGCGAGGTGACCGACCGGTGGGTCTATCAGTTGAGGCAGGAGTGGGAGACGCTCAAGACCCTCGGCGCCGATGCCATCGACGCCGAAGTGGCGCGACTGCTCTCTCGCAGCGACAAGCGTAGCGGCGGCGGATTCTGGGAAACGTGGGAGGCGCTTAAGGGCGACTCTGTCGAATCCCGCGCCAACGCTCTCACACTCATTCAGTCTGCATCGTTCATCGCCCGGGGAAAGGATTGATCCCATGACTCACAACGCAGTCTTCGCGCAGGATCAGGCCATCGGCCTACTGCTGGATCCGCTGGATGTGTTGTTCTTCCGCGATGGTCGCCCCTTCGAGGCCGCCAGCCGCGGTTATGGCGGGCTTCCCATGCCCCAGACGCTGATGGGGATGATGATGGAGCACATCCGCGGCAAGCTGGGAATCGAGTCGAAGGACATCCACGGGATGAGAAACAATGCGGAGCACACGCACCGCTGGACCGCCAACGTCGCAGTGCGCGGCCCGTGGTTTGTCGAGCCGGCTGAGGACGGCGAGAGCGTGAAAGACCTTTTTTTACCCGCGCCGGCGCATTTGGTCGGCGACGGCGATAACGAGAATCCGAAGCTCCAACTATTGGCGCCAATGCGGAACTCCGACTTCCTTCCCGGCTGGAATCCACCGCGCCGCGATGGCGACGAACTGCGTCCGCTGGTGGCGGCGGGGCCCGTTGGCAAGAGCAAGGGTGAGGCGAAGTGGCTGAACAAGTATGGGCTCGAATCGATCTTGAACGGCGTCGCGCCGGACCCTGCAGGTTTGGTCAAATCATCGAGTGTCTATACATACGAGGATCGCACGGGCATCGCGGTGGACCACCAGAAGGGGACGGCCGAGGATGGTATGATCTACGGCGCTCGGTTCTTGCGGCTGGAGAAAAAGCGCATGCTCTATGCCGAGGTTGGGATCGAGCCAGGGTCGGGAATCAACCTCATCGAGGACACCAAGAAGCTCCGTGGCCAGCTTACCAGCGGCGCTCTGACGCTCAAGTTCGGCGGTGAAGCCCGGCGCGTGCGCGTGACGGTCGTGAAGCCCTTCGATTGGCCAAAGGCGCCCGACTCGGTACCTTCGACAGAGGAAGGTGGCTTTTCCACGATCCTCGTCTCGCCCGTCATTTTTACATGCCGGGATGGGTCGAACTCCACCCCCCGGATGCCGCCCTGCGTGGGCAAGTTGGTCGGCGCCGCGGTGCCCAAGCCGCTAGCCATCTCGGGCTGGGCGAAGGCGGCGCTCCACGAGGGCGACCCGACCACCAACGCGCCCAGGTCAACGCGCTATGCGGCTCCCGCCGGCACGGTGTACTTCTGGCAGAACGGCAAGAACGCCGACTCGGACAGGCCGCATCCCACGATGTATTCACTGGCCCACGATCCGCGCAACCGCGCGGCGGGATGGGGCGTGGCGCTGAGGGGCGCGTGGAAGTTCCACGACACCGGCAAGTAGGATCGGCAATTTCAACATTGCAGAGAGTAGACAGGACGCCCGGATCCCTCGACACTCCCGCCCATCACACGGAACGGAGCAGGAACCCATGAAGAATAAAGCAACCAGCACCATCGCCGCCGCCCAGCCCAACATGGTCCTCGCCCTCACAGTGGGCGGGGCACCGCGCCCCCTGGCGATGAGCATCGCCTCCACGCGCCCGCGCCGCGTCCTGTTCTTTGCCTCGCCCGAAAGCGCCCGCAGCATCACCGACGTGGGGACCGCGCCCAAGGGACCCGGCGACCGCGACACGCGCGGCATCCTGCAGGCGCTGGCAGACATGGGTGCTCCGCTGGACAAAGGCGCCTGGCGCGTTGTCCACGTGCCGGCGCAGGATCTGCTCCCCTGCGTGGAGGGAATGTGGCGGGCTCTGGCAGAGGAGCTGGATTCCGCCGGAGAAGACGCCCGCGTCATCCTCGACTTCACCGGCGGCACCAAGCTGATGAGCGCGGCTCTCGCGCTGGCTGGCCAGCGCTTCGCCGGCGCGCGATATGGCTATGTCGCCGCGCGGCGCGGCTCCGCATCCCGGGACAAGGGAGGCCTCGGTGTCACCGTCGATGGCGAGGAGCATCGCCTCATCCAGGACAACCCACGCGACGCCTCGGCCCACGTGATGATCGACGATGCCCGACTGCTCTGCCGGGCCGGAGCGTGGGGAAGCGCGGCGCGCCTACTGGAGGAACATCGACTCCGCCTGACCGACCCCGCCCGCCGACGCGAGGTGGAGGCATGGGTCCACCTGTGCAGCGCCTATGACGCCTGGCATCGCCTGCACCACGGCGAGGCGCTGAAGGCGCTCACCAACGCACTCAAGGCCAAGGAACGCATCAACGCCCACCTGACGCGGGTGGAGAGCGCCACGCTCCTTCCGATTCTCGAGAATCATCGCGATCGCCTGACGACACTGCTCGATGAGGAGGACACCGCGGCGCTGGTACTCGACCTGGTTGCCAACGCCGACCGCCACGCCGCCAACGGCCAGCGCGACGAAGCCGCCCAGCGCGTCTATCGCGCCGTTGAGCTCCATGGGCGTGCGTTGCTCTGGCAGGGGTACAACATCGATCCGTCGCGCGTCGAATTCGATCGACTTCCCAAGGGATTCGTGGAGGAGCACGAGCTTGGCCGCCCGCGCCCGGGCAAGTCTATCCAACTCGGCCTTCAGATGGTGTGGGAGCTTCTCTCCCACCTGGGCGAGGAAGACGTCGAGCGCTTTGGCGAGCTCAAGCTGAAGGCCGCCGCGGAACCCCGCGGAGGAGTGCTCGCCCTGCGCAACAATTCCATCCTCGTCCACGGCACTCACCGCACCAAACCCAAGGAATGGAGCGACCTGCGCTACCGCGCTGGCAGGCTTCTGCAAATCGACGAAGGGAGCCTTGTCCAATTTCCCAAAATCTAACGCATTGCCATGGACCTTGCGCTTGACCTTTCGACAGGAACATTCGACGATTTAGCCATTCACCGACTTCGTCGGCTCCCCCTGCGGGGGCTGCGTCACTTCCCCTCCCACTCTCTCCGCCATCGGTCAAGCACCGGGGCGAAATCCAAGTGGCGCACGCGCCGCCAAGGAGCAGAAATTCGTGTCAAGCACCACCGCAGCACTCCTCTTTCTCCACGCCGAAACCCCTCTCCACCCAGGAACCGGCTCCGCCCTCGGAGCAATCGACCTCCCCATCGCCCGCGAACGCCACACCGGCTGGCCCCTGATTCCGGGGTCGTCGATGAAAGGGGTGCTGCGGGATCGTTGCCTCGACAAGCTTGCGAACGGGAACGAGAAGGACACGCAACTCTGGGCTGCCTTCGGCCCAGACACCGAGAACGCGTCACTACATGCCGGCGCCCTATCGATCACCGACATGCGGCTGCTTGCATTCCCGGTGAGGTCCCTGCGTGGCCTCTTCGCGTGGGCCACTTGCCCCGCTGCCTTGGATCGACTGGTCCGCGACGCCAGAATGGCAGGCCAGAAGGATATAGAACGATTGGCCAAGGCTGTTCTGGATAAATGCAAAGTTACGGCGGATCGAGTTGCTTTTGTATCTGCAGGCGACCTGCTAACCACTGCCCAATCCACGGGCGAGGACAGCAACATGGTGTTGGAAGAGTTCGACTACAAGGCGGGAGCTTCGCCTGAACTAAAGAACTTAGGCGAGGCACTGGACCTGCTATTCGGCGATGGCACTCGCCTTGCGACCCACCTTGCCTTGGTCAGTGACAACGTGTTTACTCACTATACACGCTTCGCCACGGAGGTCATGGCACGCATCGGTCTAGACTCCAAGACTAAGACTGTGAAGAAGGGCGCTCTCTTCTATGAGGAGTTCCTGCCCGCTTCCTCCATTCTCTACTCCGTCGTGATATCCGGCGGCACGCAGGCATCGACGGATGGATCGGCACCTCTCGCCTATCTGGCGTCCGTGCTGAAGTCCGGCGACAATCTGATTCAGGTCGGGGCAAATGCCACTATTGGCAAGGGTCTGTGCCAAGCGACCCTGAAGGGAGGCGCATGATGAGTCAGACACTCGAACAAAAAAGAGCAGCCCTTGCATTGAATGCGGTCGCCAAAGCCGAGTCAGCCAAGGATTTTTCGATCGTCTGCAAGAAGACGGCAGCTCGAATCCTTACCTCGGGGCTGGCTCCCACCGTCGCGTTTGCCCTGACTCGCTCGTCCAAGGCCCGAGCCGATGAGCACGGGTTGCTTCTCGACGCATTTGCCCGTCACTTCCAATGCAAGTCGGCAGAAGAGCTTCTCAAGAACCTAATCGAGAAGGATGCAGACAATCTTCGTCGGAAGACTGAGGAAGCAATGGCGCTGCTTGTCTGGCTCGGGCGTCTCGCCGAAGGCAAGTACAAGCGGGAGAATCCCAACGACGAAGACGATGGGGGATTGATCCGATGAGTACACGACAGGGAGTGCTCAATTCGGTGGCGAAGCTGCTGGGGCAGAGCGAGTCGTCGGCGCACCCGGGCCTCATCCTCGATCGCCTCATGCCAGTGCCCGAAGAACAAAAGCATACCGGCAACGTGTTGCCGTTGGTGCTCAATGCAAAAGGCGGCCGCG
>JBBQYG010000241.1:0-4641 GCA_038208905.1 Candidatus Sumerlaeia bacterium
TGGGAAAGTAGGACATCGCCGGATTCTGCAACACACAGCCGCCGCCGCCCCAAAAAGGCAGCGGCGGCTTTGTGCTTTTAGACCCCACCGGCCAACCCCACCCGCCCCAACCTTGGGAACGCCACTCTCCCGAGTGGCGCCCGCTGGCGGAAACAGCAACAGCAACCACAACAGCCCTTCGCAAGATCGGCGCGCACATCACGGAGACCACTGCCATGCCACAGCTCGACGGAAAAGTTGCCATTGTGACCGGTGCCGGCCAAGGAATTGGGCGCGCGATTGCGCTCCGCCTCGCCGCCGAAGGCGCGGCGGTGCTCGTCAATTCTGCGCGCGAGTCTTCCTGCGGCGCAGTTGCCGAAGAGATCGTCAAGGCCGGCGGTAGGGCTGTTGCCGCCGCGGGCGACGTGGGCGATCCCGCCGTGGTGGAGAAGGTGATTGCCGCCGCCGATACGCTCGGGCCCGTGGGAATCCTCGTCAACAATGCGGGTATCACACGCGACAATCTGCTGATGCGCATGGGCGAGGCAGAGTGGGACGAGGTGCTGCGCGTGAATCTGAAGAGTGCGTTCCTCCTCTCGAAGGCCGTCGTTCGCCCGATGATGAAGGCGCGGTGGGGCCGGATCATCAACATCACAAGCATCGTGGGAGTGGTGGGAAATCCCGGCCAGGCGAACTATTGCGCTGCCAAGGCGGGAATGATCGGCCTGACTAAGTCGATGGCCAAGGAACTCGCGTCGCGCAACATCCTCGTGAACGCGATCGCGCCGGGTTTCATCGAGACGAAGATGACCGAAGATCTGAAGGAAGAATTGAAGCAACGCCTCCTCGCGGAAATCCCCCTCGCGCGTTTCGGCAAGGTGGATGACATCGCGGGGCCGGTTCTGTTCCTGTGCACCGATGCCGCCGCGTATATCACGGGCACCACGATTGAGGTGAGCGGCGGGCTTGGGATGTAGTCCGCTTGTTTGCACGGAGTGGCGGTTTATCGCTTCCACCGCGCGGGACACCTGAATCCCCTTGGCCCAGCGGGGGAGCGCCTTTCCGCTATCGACGCGATTGCGCAACGGCTGTGCAATGTGTGCAAGGAATCTACACTCACCCAAGAGGACTCACATGGGCTTTGATCGTCGCCTCGCCGGCGTGCTTCTCCATCCCACTTCGCTGCCTGGTAGGTTCGGGATCGGGGACCTTGGGCCGGAGTGCCTGATGTTCCTGAACTGGATGCGCGACGCGGGATTGGGCTGGTGGCAGGTGCTGCCGCTCGGGCCGACGAGCTATGGCGACTCGCCGTACCAGTGCTTTTCCGCCTTCGCGGGGAATCCGATGCTGGTGAGTCCGGAGTTCCTCGTGGCCGATGGGCTGGCGACCCAGGCGGACATTACCCCGCCGGCATTCCCACGGGACACGATCAACTATGGCTGGGTGATCACATGGAAGACGGAGTTGCTGCGCAAGGCGTTCGCGCGATTCCAGCAGAAGCCGCCCGCGACGATCGCGCGTCTCTACGAGGCTTTCCTCGCAAGGGCCGATGTGAAGTCCTGGCTCGATGACTATGCGCTGTTCCGCGTGTGCAAGGACCTGCACGACGGACGGGCGTGGAACGAGTGGGACGCGAAGCTGCGCAGCCGCGATGCGAAGGCGCTGGCAAAGGTCCGCAAGGAGCAGGCGGAGAACATCCAATTCCACTCCTTTGCCCAGTTCCTCTTTTTTCTCCAGTGGGATCGCATCCGAGCGGCGGCCAAGGATCGGGGCATCGGGATCGTTGGGGATGCGCCCATCTATGTGGCGTATGACAGTTCGGACACTTGGGCGAATCAGGATATGTTCCTGTTGGACAAGGACGGCCTTCCGACGGCGGTGGCGGGCGTGCCGCCGGATTACTTCAGCAGCACGGGCCAGCTTTGGGGAAACCCCCTCTATGACTGGGAGAAGCTAAAGGCGAAGAAGTATTCCTGGTGGATGAGCCGCCTCGAATCGATCTTTGCCATGGTCGATGTGGTTCGCCTGGATCACTTCCGCGGATTCATGGGATACTGGGCGGTGCCTTTTGGGGAGAAGACCGCGATCAACGGGAAGTGGAAGAAGGGGCCGGGCGAGCAGTTCTTCGCGGCGGTGCAGAAGCGATTCCCCGACCTTCCGATCATCGCGGAAGACCTCGGAGAGATCACGCCCGACGTGATCGAGGTGCGCGACAAGTTCAACCTTCCAGGCATGAAGATCATGCAGTTCGCGTTTGGGGTCGCCAGCCACGAGCCGTTGATTCCCGACGCCAACAGCCTCTTCCACCTGCACAACCACGTGGAGAATAGCGTTGTCTATACAGGAACCCACGACAACGACACGACGCTCGGTTGGTGGCAGCACTCCTCCACGGAGTCGGAGCGCCACCACATGCGCGTCTATCTCGCAACCGACGGCAGCCTGCCGCATTTCGATCTGATCCGCGCGTCGTTCACGTCGGTTTCCAAGGCGGCGATCATTCCGATGCAGGACTATCTTGGGCTCGCCACCGACGCGCGCATGAACTTTCCCGGCCGGGCGAGCGGTAACTGGGGCTGGCGGCTGAGGCCCGAACAAATGAGTGCCGCGCTGGCCAAGCACATCCGCGCGCTGACGCTCGTGTACCAGCGCTGCGCCACGCCGCCGCCCTCCGCACTGCCGAAGCACGATCCCGCGAAGGACAATTACCTGCAGGGATGAGGGATGAAAGGCGGATGGGCGATGGCTGAAGTGACGACGAAGCGGATAGCGGAGATCAGGGCGCAGATCGAGGGCGCGTGGGAGTTCCGCGAGGCGACGATTTCAGAGGATATGGATTTGTTGGTGCGGGAGGCGATCGCGCTGCTGACGTCGGGTGCGATTCGCGCGGCGGAGCGTGTGGCTCCGGGCCAGTGGGTCGCGAACGAGTGGGTGAAGAAGGCCATCCTGTTGATGTTCAAGATTCGCCCGTCGCGGGCGATCGAGGCGGGGGCGCTGCATTTTTTCGACAAGGTGAGCGTTCAGGGCGAGTGGCAGGCCAAGGGCGCCCGCGTGGTGCCGCCGGCAACCGTCCGCGAGGGAGCCCACATCGAGCGCGGCGCGGTGCTGATGCCGTGCTTCGTGAACATCGGCGCGCGCGTGGGCGCGGGGACGATGATCGATACGTGGTCCACGGTGGGAAGCTGCGCCCAGGTCGGCGCCAACTGCCACATCAGCGGCGGCGTCGGAATCGGAGGCGTGCTCGAGCCGCTGCAGGCGACGCCGGTCATCATCGAGGATAACTGCTTTGTTGGCGCGCGATCCGAAGTGGCCGAGGGTGTCATCGTCGAGGAGGGCGCCGTGCTCGCAATGGGTTGCTATGTCAGCGCCTCCACGCGTCTATACGACGCGACGCAAGGGAAGGAACTCCCGCGCGGACGGATTCCCGCGCGCGCGGTGGTGGTTCCCGGCGGGCTTCCCTCTGCGGATGGCACCCACTCGACCTATGCCCTGATCATCAAGAAATACCGCGACGCGCGGACCGATGCCAAGACGGCGCTGAACGAGGTGCTTAGGTAGGGTGCCTACCTTGCGATTGGTGTCCTTCAATCGTCCGCCGACAACTGCATATCTCATCCCTCCGCCCTCACCCCTTCCCTTCTCCCTGTTGTTTCCCCTTGTTCTCCATGCGCCTGGCGTTCCTGTGTGAGGAATGCCGACTCTGGGGGGAGACGCATGGAGCTGAAGTCATTCTTTGCCAAGGACGTGCTGCCGAGGCGCCCCGCGCCGCGGGAGTTGCCATGCCGCGCCTGCACCCACCTCAACGAATTGCCCTATGCCTTTTGCGAGGAATGCGGTTCGCCCCGGGTGAGGCTGGGGCGATTCCGCGTGATGGCGAACCTGACGCTGAGCGCGGCGGCGCTTTTCGGAACCTACTATTTCGACGGGCTGTTCGCCTGGCCGTGGCCGATCTATGCGCTGTTCGCGGTTCTGTATGCGCAGATCGCACTGCTGTTCGTGGCGGAGAGCCGCATCAAGGGCACTCGCTTCCTCCTGTGGATCGTCGTGGTGCTGGGGGGATTAGGGTATTTATTCGATCAGGCACACAGCGAGGGGATCCTGCTGTTCGTCCTCGCGCTGCGCGACATGCCGTCGATCGCGAGCCAGGATCCGTGGACGATCTATCCGTTGATCGCGGCGGCGCTGGTGGTGGCGCTGCTGCCGATGTACCTGCGGTGGGGGCGCGTGTATGGCTGGGTGAATGCCTATCGCATCGGCATGTTGACGGTCTTCGCGGCGGCGGCGGCGATCCTCGCCGTATTTCGGGGAATCGTGTGGCTCCACGCGCGGGAGTATTTTCCCGGGCTTCAGGCGATTTTCACCGAATTCGTGGAGCATGTGAATCCCAAGTATCAGCAGCCCCTGGCGCTGGTCGCTGTCACGGCGCTGCGTCTCTTCCTCTTCGAGATTTTCGTCTTCGCCGCGCTGAGGGGCTATTCCGTCGCGCGGAAGGAGAAGCTGCCGCTTGATCGAGAGGCCCTGCGGCGGGCGTCGGCGATGGAGCGGTCGATCATCCTGATGGCCCAGATCGCCCGGCGGTTCGGCTATGCGTTCGAGCAGATGCTGCGCTATCTTGGCGATACGGTGAGGAAGCTGGCGCGGGACTTCGGCCAGGTGATCGTG
>JBBQYG010000242.1:0-4554 GCA_038208905.1 Candidatus Sumerlaeia bacterium
CAGGGCCTCTGGGCCGCCGTCAAGGAGGTATCCTGCGGGAACCTTTTCACCGGCGCGCTGGAGACCTTGCAGCGCCAGCCGGGGAACCTCGATCTGGTTCGCTGGCTGATGAATGCGTACTTTTATTTCTATCGTCGGAACCCCGGTATGGTGCGGCTGTCGGCGCTGCTGATGCTGGAGGGCGACCGCGAGGCGCTCCACGAGCAGACGGCCCTTGCCGAGCTTGGCGCCCAGCGCATCCGCGAGGCCCAGGAGCGCGGCGACATCCGCCCCGACGTGGATCCCAAGTACATCATGTCGATGATTCAGCTTCTGGCACAGCAGTGGTTCCTGCTGAACGGAACTACGGACCAGAGCGAGGCCGGAAAGGCACTGGAGGAAGCGTGGATTGAAACGGCCCGCAAGGTGCTCTTTGGCGGCCTGCTCCCGCGAGCCCGGCCCAGTTCCTCGTCCACGGCGATTCCGCTCCCCATGCCGATGCCGATACCGGCGGGTTGAATCCGCGAATCCAACGGGCCGTAGGCGTCGTTCCCTCTTGACCGCGCGGGGGTGGGGCGTGAACGCTCCCTCCCCTGCCGCAGTGGTGCGGTACCCAAGTGGTTAAGGGAGAGGTCTGCAAAACCTCTATGCGTGGGTTCGACTCCCACCCGCACCTCCATCACTCAAACGATCATCCCCGTCCAACTCTGTTGATTCTTGCCCCCTGATAGTGTGGGAGGCTCTCCTTGCTATGTCGATTCACGCATCAAGAGGGGGCCCGCAATGTCCAACAGGTGGCTGTTCTCGCTATTGCTCGCCGGGGTGGCTTCCGTGGCAGGCGCCGCGGACCCGGAAGTCCGGGTGCGAATTGTCTATACGCTCGATCAGGTCGAGGCGACACCGTCGGGCACATGGAATGTGCGGGAGATCGATGGCGCGAAGACGTGGGCCATCGCTGCCGATACGGACGTCAAAATCGCGGCGCGGCCCGATGGCGTAGCCATTGTTGGCGCGGAAGGCAAGGATATCGCAGTCTCCAAGGGCCTGACCCTGGAGACCGATGCGCCGGAGAACGCTTTCCTTCTGGAGGGGATCCCGTTCGGCATCGGGTGGTGGTGGGAGTCGAAGGAGGACCGTCGCTACGAGGGCCGCCTTGAAGCGCGCGTCACCGCGGAAGGGAAGCTCGACCTCGTGCTGATCCAGCCCATCGAGGAATACCTGCGCGGCGTGGTGCCCTCGGAAATCGGCGGCGACGCCCCGCCAGAAGCGTTGAAGGCCCAGGCCGTCGCCGCCCGGTCGGAGACCGTGGTTGCGCTGCGCACTGGGAAGTATCGCGGCCCGCACTATGACCTGTGCGCCGATGTGGAGTGCCAAGCGTTCAGCGGCATCGGCAAGCGCACCTCGGCTACCGACGCCGCTATCCAGGCGACGCGGTCGCTGATTCTCTCCTACAAGGGCGATGCAATCGGCGCCTACTACGCCTCAAACTGCGGCGGGCATTCGGAGAACGTGGAGAACGTGTGGCCCGACCGGTCGGGCGCGGTCCCCTACTGGAGCGGTCACGCCGACGGCCCGACGACGGAGACCCTTGATTTGACGAGCGAACCCGATTTCCTCCGGTGGCTTGATTCGAGCCCGCCAGTCTTCTGCAATCCAGCCAGAAACAGCAAGCTGCCAAGCTGGAGCGGCCGCAACTTCCGCTGGGAGCGCAAGTTCACCGCCGACGAGCTGAGCACGATGGTCGCCCGCCGCAAGGACATCGGCAGGGTGACGGCGATCCGCCCCGGAAAGCGCGGGATATCTGGCCGGTTCATCGAGTCCACCTTCGTGGGAGAGAAGGGCGAGATATCGGTCGGCCCCGAGCTCGCCATCCGCCAGATGGTCGAACCGCCACTGCGCAGCGCCGCCTTCGTCGTCACGACCGAGGGGCCCGCCGGGCGTCCAGATTCCTTCACTATTCGAGGCGCCGGATGGGGCCACGGTGTCGGCATGTGCCAGACGGGCGCCATTGCGCGCGCGCTTTCGGGACAGGACTTCAAGGCAATCCTGGTTCACTACTACCACGAGGCGGATGTGACGGCGGCTTACTGAGTGCGTGGAGCGATTGAGCAAATCCATCCACCTTGACCCTTCCGCCCTCCTAACCCGCAGTAGCCGCCGTCGCAAGCAGTCACGTTTGCGCTGCATCACTTCCACGGAGTTTATCCATGTCCTCGATTTCCGGTAACCTTGTCGTCGGTCAGTCTGGCGGGCCCACGGCCGTCATCAACCAGTCGCTGGTCGGCGTGGTTCAGGAGGCGCTCAAGCATGCGAGCATCACGGGGATCTATGGCGCGCGGAATGGGGTTGAGGGGGTGCTGCGCGAGGACTTTGTGAACTTGCGGGGTCAGGCTCACCAGACGCTGGAGGATGTTGCCGTCACACCGTCGGCGGGGCTTGGTTCCTGCCGCTTCAAGCCCAAGGTCGAGGACTGCAAAAACATCTTCCAGGTGTTCACCAAGCACAACGTCCGATACTTTTTCTATATCGGCGGCAACGACTCGGCGCTCTCGGCGGGCATCATCAACAAGATCGCGCAGGAGCAGAACTACGAACTGCGCGTGTTCCACGTCCCCAAGACGATCGACAACGACTTGCTGGTGACGGACCATTGCCCCGGGTATGCCTCCGCGGCGAAGTACGTTGCGCAGGCGTTCATGGGCAACGATGCGGACAATCGCTCCCTGCCGGGCGTGAAGATCGATGTGGTAATGGGCCGCAACGCGGGATGGCTGACGGCGGCCTCCGCGCTGGCGCGCGTGAACCCAAACGATGGTCCGCACATGATGTGCCTGCCGGAGCGCAGCTACACCATCAAGGAATTCGTGGAACGCGCGGCGGCGATCTTTGCGAAGCACAAGCGTGCGCTGATCGCCGTATCGGAAGGTCTCGCCGATGCGGATGGCAACGTATGGCTCCAGTCGGATCGCATCCGCAAGGAACTCGCCGAGCTGAAGATGGAAGCGATCATCGAGGCGATGGACGCGACGGGGCGCATCGAGGATCTCTCCGGCGGCGCAAAGCTCGACGCATTCGGGCACGCACAGCTTGCGGGAACGGGCGCCCTCGCGGATTTTCTGTCCGCCATCGTCAAGACTCACCTGTTTCGCGAGACGGGAAAGAAGGCGCGCGTCCGCGCGGACACGCTCGGCTATGCGCAGCGCTCCTTTGCGGGATGCGTCAGCGAGGTGGATGCACTGGAAGCACGCGAGGCCGGCCGCACCGCCGTGCGCGTGGCCGTAGCGGGAGAGAAGAACGGCTCGATCGTCTTCAAGCGCATTCCCTCGGCTTCGGGCAAGTACCTGTGCGATTCCCATCGCGCGAGCCTGGAGGAAGTCTCCGGAGTGAACTTCCCCGCGGGGGTGAAGCAATATCGCCCGATGGAGGACGCCTTCATCAGCGCCGACAAGTTCGACGTGACGCCGGAGTTCGTGGAGTGGGCGCGCCCGCTCCTGGGCACGCTGCCTGTGAAGGGCCAGCTCGCCGATCTGAAGATCGGGTGATGGAAAACTTCCCCTATCGCAAGGTGCTCGTCACGGGCGGCGCCGGGTTTATCGGCTCCCACCTGTGCGAGCATCTGCTGGCGCTCGGATGCGAGGTCGAGGCGCTCGACGACCTCTCGACAGGCTCGGTCGCGAATGTGGAGCACCTGCTCCCCGTGCCCGCTTTCCGCCTGACCGTGGCCTCGGTGCTGGACAAGCAGGAACTTGGCGTCGCGGTGGATCGGGCCGATGGCGTGTTCCACCTGGCCGCGGCGGTGGGGGTGCGGCTGATCGTTGAGAATCCCGTCCGCACGATCGAGACGAATGTCAGCGGAACGGAGAATGTGCTCCGCCTTGCGATGAAGAAGAAGCGCCAGATCCTCGTCGCCAGCACGAGTGAGGTGTACGGGAAACGCACGCAGGTTCCGTTCGGAGAAGAGGATGATCTGATCCTTGGCCCGTCGCGGCGTCCGCGCTGGGCCTACGCGTGCTCCAAGCTGCTGGACGAGTTTCTGGCGCTGGCGCATCATCGCGAGAACGACTTGCCAGTAGTGATTGCGAGGCTCTTCAACACCGTGGGCCCGCGCCAAACGGGAATGTATGGCATGGTCATTCCGCGCTTTGTGGGCCAGGCGCTTCGCGATGAGCCCATCACCGTTTACGGCGACGGGTCGCAGTCGCGAACCTTCTGCCACGTGGCTGATGCGGTGGATGGATTGCTCCGATTGATGGCGAATGAGGCAACGCGCGGCGGTGTCTATAACGTGGGCGGAGAGGGCGAAATTTCCATCCACGCCCTTGCCGAACGCATCGTCGCACGCACCGGCAGCAAGTCCGCGATCCAGCTCATCCCGTTCCAGGAGGCCTATAACGAGGACTTCGAGGACATGCGGCGGCGCGTGCCGAATCTGGCAAAGATCGCCGGAGCCACGGGCTACGCGCCAACTCGGGACATCGACCGGATTATTGACGATGTGGTGGCGTCGTTGGGGAAGTAATAATCACCGCTACGATGAACGATGCTTGGCTATTGCCTCTGTATAGACGTCTATCA
>JBBQYG010000243.1:0-4543 GCA_038208905.1 Candidatus Sumerlaeia bacterium
CGCGACATCATCCTGCCCATGACCGTGCTCCGCCGCCTCGATGCGGTGTTGGAGCCGACGAAGAAGGACGTGCGGGAGATGAAGGCCGCCCTCGACAAGGAGGGCGTCACCAACCAGGACGACGCCCTCCGCGCCGCGTCCGGTCAGGCGTTCTACAACACCTCCCCGTTTCTCCTGCGCGACCTGAAGTCCCGCGCCACGCAGCAGAAGCTCAAGGACGACTTCGAGGCCTACCTCGACGGCTTCTCGCCCAACGTGCAGGACATCCTCACAAACTTCGAGTTCCGCAATCAGATCCCGCGCCTCTCGAAGGCCGATGCCCTCGGCCTGCTCATCGAGAAGTTCCTCGACAAGGACATCAACATCAGCCCCCACGCCGTCGGCGACCTGCCTGCGCTGGACAACCACAGCATGGGCACGCTGTTCGAGGAACTCGTCCGCCGCATCAACGAGGACAACAACGAGGAGGCCGGCGAGCACTGGACGCCACGCGATGCCGTGCGGCTCATGGCGAACCTCATGTTCCTGCCCGTGGCCGACAAGATCGAGTCCGGCACCTACCTGCTCTACGACTGCGCCTGCGGCACCGGCGGCATGTTGACCGTCGCGGAGGAGACGCTCCAGCAGATCGCCAAGGCCCACGGCAAGCAGGTCGCCACGCACCTCTACGGCCAGGAGATCAACGGCGAGACCTTCCTCACGTTCAAGGAAACGCCGCAATCGAAAGTCTTCCCCAACGCCGCCTTCGGTTACTGGAAGGTGAAGGTCGAACGCCCGCTCCGCCTCCGCAGCCAGCTCACCCGCCCGCGCATCGCGACCCTGCGCTTCGCCTCAGGCGACGAGGAAATCCGCGCCGCGCTCTACGACCAGCTCGGCGAAGACCTCTTTGAAAAGCCTGCCGCCGTGCGCGAGGCGCTCACCACGCTCGTCAACCACTGGGGCCAGGACGAGTCCGCGGACGACGACGAAAACGGCGAAGGCGGCGAAGGCGGCGCGAAGAAGGGCCTGCCCGAGAAGACGAAGAAGAAGCTCCTCGATCCCGACACCTGGCGGCGCGACGCCGGACTGGTCGAGACGGCCACAAAGTTGCGCGAAGCCCTGGGCGACGAACTCTTCGAGAATCACAACCTCTTCCTCGAACAGGTCGAAGCCACGCTCACGAAACGGAACCTCAAACCCGGCGCCGCCGACCTCAAGCTCATCGTCGGTGCCGTGAGCTGGCGAGACGAAGCCGCCCCGCCCGTGATCAAGAAAGTCCACAAGCCTGGCAAAGGTGGCAGGGCCACTTCCATCAAGCCCGACCCGCTGCGCGGCCTCTTCGCTCTCCCCTCCACCTCTGGGAGAGGGGCCGGGGGTGAGGGTGCTCCACGTTTAGTGGAGTGTGAGCCCCACAGCGAGCTGCGCGACTTCGAGCAAATCCCGCTGCTGGAGGAAGGCGGCATCGAGGCCTTCATCCGCCGCGAAGTGTTGCCCTACACGCCCGACGCCTGGATCGTCGAGGCCGACACGAAGCTCGGCTACGAGGTCGCTTCACCCGCCACTTCTACCAGCCGCCCAAGCTCCGCACGCTGGCCGAGATCAGCGCCGACATCCTCGCGCTGGAGCAGGAGACCGAAGGGCTGCTCGGCGAGATCACGAAAGGAGCGAATCCGTGACCCTTCCGTTTTATCGGTTCGCAGATATATGGAGACAGCCACGCCCCATATTAAAGTCTGCGTTTATCATGGAACATTTCCGGCTCCATATTAAACCCTCGCAAGCATGAGCGAGCATGCGCTCCATCCCGATTTTCGGCACCGCGCCGGACGCTACATCCAGCAGCCGACGGGCTACCGTGCGTTTCTCCCGGCCCCGCTTCCTCCAGAGCCCACCGTGCGGCTCGATGGCGAAATGCACGCCTTGCTTTCCGAAGCAGACCGCGCCTTGGGCCGACTCGATGGCTCCATCCAGACGCTGCCGAATCCCGACCTCTTCGTTTTCATGTATGTGCGGAAGGAGGCCGTCCTCTCCAGCCAGATCGAGGGAACCCAAAGCTCCCTGCAAGACATCCTCGCTGCGGAGGCGCAAATGCTCGTCCCCAATGCGCCGAAAGACGTGGACGAGGTCATCAACTACGTGGGTGCCATGAACCACGGGCTGGAGCGGCTCCGGGAGTTGCCCCTGTCCGTCCGCCTGATCATGGAGATTCACGAGCGGCTGCTGCGGGGCGTGCGCGGCTCCCGGCTCACGCCCGGCGGGATCCGGCGTTCCCAAAACTGGATCGGCCCCGCTGGCTGCGCGCTGAATGAAGCCACCTTTGTCCCGCCCCCACCACATGAAGTGCCCGCCGCGCTTGGCGCGCTGGAGCTTTTCCTGCACTCGGCAAGCCCGCTCCCGCAGCTCCTCCAGATCGGCCTCGCTCACGCGCAGTTCGAGACCATCCATCCGTTCCTCGATGGCAATGGCCGCATCGGGCGGCTGCTCATTTCCTTCCTGCTCTGCCAGCGCGGCATCCTCCTGAAGCCCGTGCTCTACCTCTCCCATTTCTTCAAGCAGCATCGCACCGAATACTATGAACGGCTGCAAGCCGTGCGCGACCACGGTGCCTGGGAGGAGTGGCTCGCGTTTTTCCTGCGCGGGGTCCGCTCCGTCAGCGGCGAAGCCACGACCACGGCCCGGCGCATCCTCGCCCTGCGGGAGGAACATCGCGCCGTCGTCACCACCGGCCTCGGCCGCGCCGCCGCCAACGGCCACCGCGTGCTGGAGCATCTCTACCAGCACCCCATCGTCTCCGTGGCGGAAGTGCAGGCGCTCATCGGCACGACCTACCCCGCCGCCAATAACGTCGTCACCCGCCTCGCCGCCCTCGGCATCCTCGAGGAAGCCACCGGCTACAAACGCAACCGCGTCTTCCGCTACGCCCCCTACATCGCCATGTTCAGCGACACCTCGCCGGACGCCGCCGGGGAAACCAAGGGAGGCCAGCCATGATCGAGGGACTCCAGCCGTATGCGGAATACAAGGAATCGGGGCAGCAATGGCTCGGACGGTTGCCCGCGCACTGGTCGCTTCTGCCAAACCGCGCCATCTTCGAGGAAGTGAAAGACCGCAACCACCCGAACGAGGAAATGCTGTCCGTCACGATCATGCGCGGAATCGTGCGCCAGAAATCGCTCCTGTCTGACACGGCGAAGAAGGACAGTTCCAACCTCAACAAGAACGCCTACAAGCTCGTTCAGCCCGGTGACATCGCTTACAAGAAGATGCGGGCGTGGCAGGGCGCGTTGGGCGCATCCTCGCTTCGAGGCATCATCAGCCCGGCCTGCGTGGTGATGCGACCGAGGGCACAGGTCAGCCCGATGTTTTGCCATCATCTCTACCGCACTCCCGCGTTCGCAAAGGAGGCCGAGCGTTGGTCGTATGGCATCACGTCGGACATGTGGAGCTTGAGGCCCGAGCATTTCAAGGTCATCTGCTCGGTGCTCCCACCCCCCGACGAACAAGAGGCGATTGTGCGGTTTCTGGACCATGCGAACCGGAAGATCGACGGGTTCATCCGGGCGAAGCGGAAGCTGATCGCGCTGCTGGGGGAGCAGAAGCAGGCCATCATCCACCGCGCCGTCACCCGCTGCCTCGACCCCCACGCTCACCTCAAACCCTCCGGCATCCCCTGGCTCGGCGACATCCCGAAGGATTGGGAGGTGAGGAAAATGAAGTCGCTCGTAAACACCTATGGCGGGATGACCCCAAGCAAAGGTGAGGTGCGCTTTTGGACTGGCAAGATTCCGTGGGTGAGCCCGAAGGATATGAAGGTTCTAGAACTTCACGACTCGCAGGACCACATTTCAGAATCCGCAGTTCGTACGACAGGCATTTCTATCATCCAGCCGCCTGCGGTTCTCATCGTCGTTCGCGGAATGATTCTCGCCCGTAAATTCCCCGTCGCGTTGACTCGAGTCCCTGTGACGGTGAACCAAGACATGAAGGCTCTTGTTCCGAAGCCAGGGTTGAACGCTGGCTACTTCGTTTCGCTACTTTCAGGCATTCAGGCGGATCTTCTACTGTTGATCGAGATTGCCGGCCACGGCACCTGCTGTCTCCGAACAGACGCTTGGGGAACCTTTGCTCTGCCCATTCTGCCGCTTGAGGAACAGCAAGAGATTCAACGCTACTTGGAGACTCGTTTGTCCACGCAAGACACCGCCATCGCCCGGACGGAGCGAGAGATCGCGCTGATGCAGGAATACCGGACTCGGCTGACGGCGGACGTGGTGACGGGCAAGCTGGACGTGCGCCCCGCCGCCG
Organism: Candidatus Sumerlaeia bacterium; assembly: GCA_038208905.1. Taxonomy (GTDB): domain Bacteria; phylum Sumerlaeota; class Sumerlaeia; order SLMS01; family SLMS01; genus JBBQYG01. The sequence goes on from JBBQYG010000243.1 coordinate 4,285, forward strand.
CGCACCTGCCCGCCCACCCCGCCGCGTCCGCCACCCACGACCCCGCCGCCGCCGAAGCGCCGGAAGAACTCGAACCCGAGGAGGTCGAGTGATTGTCTTTAAACCGCGCCACACCACTAGGACGACATGAAGCTGCTGCACTATGTTGAGATCGAGAACTTCAAACGCTACGGGGACATCCAGCGCATTGAGTTGGATCACCCGGCGGTTTTGATCGGACCGAACAACTGCGGCAAGACGAGCGCGCTGCAGGCCATCG
>JBBQYG010000244.1:0-4513 GCA_038208905.1 Candidatus Sumerlaeia bacterium
AGAGCGCCCTGCTTCAGGTCAATATCCTGACTTCATTCAATCCGAGGGGACGCTACCGCGACTCGATCCCCGTCTGGGAGCAAGATCCCACGAAGCAGGCCGCGCCGACCTACAACGTCGAATTCAACTTCAACTTGTTTCAACCTGGCCCAGCATCCATCGTAGGTTTTTCCCACAGCGCCAACCCCATCGAAATCCTGCCTGACGGCATCGCCCTTGCCGAGGGTTCCTACCTCGCCCTGCTCATCGACGTGTCGGGAACACTCCCGATCGAGTACGTCTGGCAGTTCTCCACGGACAACGATATCTGGCAGCCAGTGCAGGACGGGCCCGAAGTCTTTGGCCTTGGCGAGGACACCCTCGGTTTCGAGTTCATGTCCATCGCGCGCTCCGGTTACTACCGCTGCGCCGTCAGCAACGATGGCATTGGCGGAGACACCTCCTCGGCGTTCTTCGTGCGCGTCGATCCCCAGCCGCCGATGATTACCCAGCCGGAATCGATCAGCGTCTTCGAGGGCGCCACCGCCTCCTTCCACGTCACGGCGGAGTCCTACAGCCCGGTATTCTACCAATGGAGGTTCGCGGCGGACGGCTTTATTTTCCGGGACCTGACCTCCTCCGATGTGGGGATTGCGGGACATGCTTCCCCGAACCTCACGATCACGAGCGCGTCAGCCGCCAATCAGGGATCCTATCGGTGCCTTCTGACCAATAACGGCCCCGAGGTGGAGAGCGACATTGCAACGCTCACGGTGCTCCCAGCGCCCCCCGAGCTTGTCGTTGATCCCGAGGCCGTTACGCACTTCGTCGCCGCCGGGCTTCCGTATCCGAAAGCGATGCTGAAGCTCAGGAATACCGGTGGGGGAGAGATGACATTCTCCTTCGCGGCGACGGAGGAACCGTGGCTTGGCTCTGCAACTCCATCCTCCGGCACCATCGCCGCCGGCGCCGAGCGCACCATCGAATTCACCATCTTCAATACGGGACTTCCTTTCGGTGAGTATCCCACCTTTCTCTCCCTCACGACAGACGCATTAGGAAGGGAGAACGTGAGTATTCCCCTCACTCTCGTCATCGCCAGCCAGTTTGCGGTGACGTCCCTTGTCGATACGGGTCCTGGCACCCTTCGCGCCCTGATCTCGCTCGTGAATCTGACACCCGGGCCACAGACGATCACCTTCGCCGTCTCCGGTACGATCAAGGTGGAATCCGCGCTTCCTCCCCTTTCGGACCCGACCGGTGGAACCATTCTGGATGGCGAGGGAAAGATTCAGATCGACGGGCATCTCCTGCGTGGATTCGAGAACGGCCTGCTGATCACTTCCGCGAACAACGAGATCCGGAATATCGGCATCGTCAGGTTCCCAGCCAACGGAATCCTCGTCACGGGGGCCCGCGCGCGGTCGAATCTTATCGTGCAGTGCCGCATCGGCACTGACGGCACCATGGATTTGGGGAATTTCCAGTCCGGCATTCGCCTCGACGGGGATTCATTCGGAACGGTCATCGGCGGAGAGAGCGACCTCGCCAACGTCATCTCGGGGAACTCATTCTCGGGGATCGCCATTGGCCAGTCGTCAGGGAACGTGGTCAGCGGCAATTTCATCGGCACCGGTGACCGTGGCGCCGGCTTTATCGGAAACGGCGGAAACGGCTTCCAGATTCTCCCTGCCACCTCCAGCGACAACACCATCGGCGGGGATGTCCTCTTCGATGCAAACGTGATCGGGAGGAATGCATTCTTCGGGGGCGCACTCGACGTGCTCGTTGGGCGCACGGTTCGCCTGCGCGCCCTGGTTCACGGTGACGAGTCCTATGACTACCAGTGGTACCGAAGCTCGGGACCCGTCGGCAGCGGCCGCGAGTTGGTGCTTGCCAATGTTCAGAAGGGCGACTCTGATTCCTACTACTGCGAGGTGAGCAACGAGGATGGGGTAACCGAGTCCAAGCGAACCTTCGTCAACGTCCTGACCCGCGAGGAGTTTGTCGCCCTCGGGCTTCTTCCGTCCTACTCCGGACTGGATGAAAATGGAGACGGCGGTCTTGATTTCTCGGAGGCATCGGGCTCCGCCAATCGCGCGCGCCAGAAGGTGCAAAAGGGCACCTCTGGCGGGGGCCCCTTGACCCTCGCGGAATTCAACGCTCTCGATCTGAACCGCGACGGCTTGCTCTCGTTCCAGGAGTTGCTCGCGGCATCGGGTATCTCGCTTGAAGAGGTGCGGTACGAGGTCAGCCCCGCCAGCTATCTCTTCCCTCCACAGGACATCGACGAAGGAATTGCGGGAACCCAGTCATTCACGATCACGAATCTCGAGCTCGAAAGCCTGGAGGTCCTAACCTCCCCGACGATGACGGGACCCGCGGCGGCCGAGTTCGCGCTGGCCAACGACACCGGCGGCATGAACCTTGGATTCTTTCAGGAGCGGCAGGTCCAAGCCGTGTCCGATCCGGCCTTCCTCAACGACCGGGTTGCCTACCTCACGATTCGGACGGACGACTTCCTGCTCCCAACATACTACCTGATGCTCTCTGGGTTCGGTTCCCAGAGCACCCGGGAATTGCTGGATACGCTGCTTCGCATCAACCCCGCGCCCCGCCAGCGCGGCGAACTCGACGTGAACGAGGATCTGGGCTTCGATGCTTCGGACATTCGTTCCAACTCAAACACCGGTTTCTAACAGGGCCACTGGCCTGCACCCCACACTCCTCCCATTGAAAGGACTCATGACATGACTGCATCAGCCAGCCCCCTTCGATTTCAGAACATCCTGCTCGCCATCGCCGCCACGGCTCTCCTGCCCGCGTCCCTCTTCGCGAATATATTCGTCGAGTTCAAGAATCCAACATCGAGTGCCGCTCCACCCCTGACGGGTGAAAGCACCGTGCAGGGCTTCGCGAATCAGATCATCGCCACCTCCTGCCAATTTGGCGCGGGAACTTCCGTGGCCCTATCATCCAAGGGATTTCAAGCATCGAAGCCAAGCCTCTCGGAGGTAACGCTGACGAAGGACCTCGACAAGGCATCCCCGAAGATGTTCGAGGCATTGGTCGGGGGCGGCGTGTACAGGGACGTCACTATCAGCTTTACAAGAACCGAGCCTGGGGAGGCACACTCCCTATTCTATACCATCAAGCTCAAGGACGCGATCTTCACAAGCTATAGCAGTTCGTCGGGTGGAGACCTCCCTTCCGAGAGCTTTTCCCTCCAGTTCACCGCCATCGAGCAGTCCTACATTCCCTTCAATAGCCAAGGCGTGCCGCAGACCGCCGTGGTCGGACGTTACAATCTGTTAACCGGCCGAATCGAGTTCCGCGACGCCGCAGCTTCGGCGGCGGTTCCTGTCGTCCCCCGTGCGAAGCCCGCCTCCACGGGAACGGAGATCACGGTGGAGTAGGCGGAAGGCCACCCGTGCTGTAAATCAGGCCGACTGCGGCCAGAGTCGTTTTTTTTGCCCGATAGACCCCGCTTCGCCCTTGACAGGGCCCCGGGGATTCAATGACATTCTCGCGCCTTTGATCCGGAGGATTGAAACAAGACATGCCCGTTCCAAGACGTCGTCACTGCCGTTCCCGCCAGGGAAAAGACCGCGCCCACAAGAAGCTGCACGTGATGCAGACCGTGGCTTGCGAAAGCTGCGGAGCGCCCAAGTTGCGCCACCGCGTCTGCGTAAGCTGTGGACACTACAAGCGCGTGGAAGTTGTGAAGGTCCGCGAGGCCTAACAACCTCGCTGGCTGCTTTCCCCTTGTACCCGCCTGTGCCGCGGTGATGCTCCGAGCGGGCCACCGCGGCCTTACTTCTTTTTACCGGATCGACACCAACCCGTGCGCATCGCTCTCGATTCCATGGGCGGCGACCTTGGACCCCGGCCCTGTGTCGAGGGTGCCATCGCCGCCTGCCAGCGCTTCAATATCGAAGTCACGCTCGTCGGCAAGGAGCGCGCCCTCAAGCGCCTCCTTTCCGCCATGCGCGTCTCCGACCGCCGTATCAACATCGTGAATGCCGAAGATGTGGTGACGATGCGCGACGCGCCGCGCGACTCCCTGCGCAAGAAGAACAGCTCCCTCGCCATCGCCGTCGATCTCGTCCGCAAGGGCGAGTGCAGCGCGGTCGTTTCGCCCGCAAACACGGGGGCCTTCCTCGCCCACGCGATGCTGAGCTGGCGCACGCTCCCCGGCATCAAGAAGCCAGCGATCGCCACGCCGCTCCCCACGCTGCACGACCGCGTCGTCATCGTGGACTCGGGTGCCGTTGTGGACTGCAAGCCGCACCAGCTCGTCAACTTCGGCATCATGGGCGCCACCTACGCGCGAGAGGTTCTTGGCCGCGCCAACCCCCGCGTTGGGCTCCTCTCCAATGGCGAGGAAGAAACCAAGGGCAACGACCTCACCATCGCCGCCCACAAGCTCCTCAAGAAGACGGGCCTCAACTTCCTCGGCAATGCGGAAGGACGCGATGTCTTTACAGGCGACTACGACGTGATCGTATGCGATGGATTCGTCGGCAACGTGGTG
>JBBQYG010000245.1:0-4504 GCA_038208905.1 Candidatus Sumerlaeia bacterium
GGAGCGGTTGCGGTCGAGGAATCCCATGTCGCGCCAGGGGAGGTAGCGGAACACGGCCTTGCCGCGCATATGGCTGAGGGGGACGTGGCCCCAGTAGCGTCCGTCGGAGGAGGAAGCCGCGTTGTCGCCGACCATCAGGACGCCGTCCTCGGGGATGGTAATGACGTCGGGTTGGTCGGTGGAATCGGGGTAGGCGCGGCCCTGGTACTGGGTGATGCGGGGAAAGTGGATGATGTGGCCCATGGAGTTGTCGGCGATGGGCTCACCGTTGATGAGGACCTGTTGCGGGTTGAGATGCACTTCGACGCCGGCAAAACGCTCGGAGTAGCGGCGTGGGTCTCCGGGCAGATAGCGCGCGCTGCCGGGGGGGAGAATCGTGGCGACCTCGCCGGGGAGGGCGACGACGCGCTTGATATACACGGGCTTGTCGATCTCCCACGGGGCGCCGCCGGCGCCGGGGCGATAGGGAACCTTGAACACGGCGATATCGCCCCGCGTGGGCGTGGCGAACCAGTAGGCGAACTTATTCACGACGATCATGTCCTGCTGGCGTTTGGTCGTGCGGGCAAGGTCGCGGACGATCTCCGGCGCGACGCCGTAGAGGAACAGCAGGTCGCGATAGGTGCCGTCCTTGTTCATGAGGAAGATCTGGAGTTGGTCCTGCCGTCCGCGCCCGGGATTGGCCGACGTATAGATGACATCCTTGATTCCGTCTCCGTCGTAGTCGCTGGAGACCACTTCGCCCGCCGCGTCGCCGATCAGGGTGGGCGTCATGGAGCCGGTGGGGATCATGAACAGCTCGAAGACATAGCTGCGGATGAACATCGCCAGAACGTAGGCGAAGACGAGCGCATCCACATAGCCGCGGATCTTCTGGAGGATATTGAGCTGCGGTTCCTGGGGCGTGGTGGCGCGCTTCTTTGCCTCAAGCCGTTCCCGCGTGGACTTGGCGCCCTTGTCGGTCATTGCGTCCGGGGTGGTGCTCAAGGGCGCGTGTCTCTTTCCGGGGGCGGGGGTGACGACGGCGGCGGCGCCCATGCCTATGGGACGCCGCCGCCCCGCCAGAAGGTTAGCCCGGGGCCCTGCGGGTCAAGCCGGTTGGGCCCAGCGGACGAGTCCCAGCTCCTGGGGATGGAAGAGCTTGGGGTCGTTGGGGATCACGCGGACTGTGAATCCGTGCTCGCCGGATTCGCCCATGGAAAGGGCGCCCTTGTACACGTGGACCTCCAGGCCATCGACCTTTTCCTTGCCGGTCAGCTCCATCGGGAAGCGGGCCACGGCGGGAAGGGCGCCGTTGGTGTTCTTGAGTTCCTGCGCATAGATCTCCACGATCACGTCGCTCGGCTTGAGCGAGCCCAGATAGACCTGGGCGCGGACGTCGATGGCCTGCTTGACGGGGGCGCTGTACATCTCGGACCCCATCGCGACATCGGAGGCGATCTCCGCGGAGACGCGAATCTGGCTCCACCCGCGGACGAGCTCGGCCTTGCGCTTGGCGTAGGTGCGTGCCTCGGCGTACTGCTGGGCGGCCAGCTCCGTATAGCGGCGGGAACCGGTGACGTAGTACTTCTCCGTGTACTCGGTCACCATTCGGTCGGTGTTGAACATCGGGGCGATGACCATCATCGCCTGGCGGACTCGCTCGAGCCAGCCGTGGGGAATGCCGCGCTCGTCGCGGTCGTAGTACAGGGGGACGATTTCCTTCTCGAGCGTGCGGTACAGGTGCTCGGCGTCCTCCGCGTCCTGCTGAGCGAGGTCGTCGTATTCCTTGGCGTGGCCGATGGCCCAGCCGACCATCGGGTTGAGTCGATATGCCTCGGGCCACCAACCGTCGAGGATGGAGAAGTTCAGGCCGCCGTTGAGGGGAACCTTCATGCCGGAGGTGCCAGATGCCTCCAGCGGGCGACGCGGGTTGTTGAGCCACACGTCAACGCCGCTGGTCAGGCGGCGACCGATGTTCATGTCATAGTTCTCCAGGAACACGAGGCGGTTCTGGAACGCGGGATTCTTGGAGTACTCGATGATCTGGCGGATGAACTCCTGCCCGGGGCCGTCGGCTGGGTGGGCCTTGCCGGCGAAGACGAACTGCACGGGGCGCTCGGGATTGCCGACGATTCGCGCCAGGCGATCGGGATCGCGGAACAGCAGCGTGGCGCGCTTGTAAGTGGCGAAGCGCCGCGCGAATCCGATCGTCAGCGCGTCGCTGGTGAACACCTCGTTGAGCTTTTCCAACTGGTCGGGCATGTCGCCAAAGCGGCGATGCTGGAGCTGGAGCCGGTCGTGGATGAAGCGCACCAGATCGCTCTTGAGCTTGCCGATGGTTTGCCAGAACTCGTCGTCGGGAATGCCGGAGACGCCTTCCTGCCACATGTCGGCGTGCATGATGCGGTCCCGCCAGTTTGGCCCGATGTGCTTGTCGAGCAGGTTCTGCATGTCGAAGCTCATCCACGTGCGCGTGTGGACGCCATTGGTGATGGAGCCGATGGGCGTCTCGGACGCGGGAACGTCGCGCCAGAAGGGCGCCATCATTCGGCGAGAGACATCGCCGTGGAGCTGGGACACGCCGTTGGCCATCGCGGAGAAATGGAGCGCGAGGATCGTCATGGAGAAGAGCTGCTGGCCATCGGGCATCGGCTCGACGCCGAGCTCCAGAAACTCCGGCCGCGAAATCTGCAGCGACTCGTAGTACGTGCGGAAGTACTTGTCCACCAGGCCGATGGGAAAACGGTCGTGGCCGGCGGGAACAGGCGTGTGGGTGGTGAAGATGGAGGAGGCGCGGATGACCTCGCGGGCCTCGGGGATAGAGAGGCCGTCCTCCTGGATATAGTTGCGCAGGCGCTCCAGCCCCTGGAAGGCGGCGTGGCCCTCGTTCAGGTGATAGATCGTGGGCTCCTGGGCGATGATGCCGTGCTTGCGCAGCAGGCGCAGCGCCTTCACGCCGCCCATGCCGAGGAGGATCTCCTGCTGGATGCGCGTCTCGCCATCCCCGCCGTACAGGCGCGACGTGAGCGCGCGGTCGGCGTCGAGGTTCTCCGTCAGGTCGGTGTCGAGCGTATAGATCGGCACGCGCCCGACGTGGATCACCCAGATATTCGCGGCGACGACGCGGCCGGGGAGTTCGATCTCGATGCGAAGCTGCCTGCCGTCCTTGTCGCGAACTTCGTACACGGGAAGGTCCACCCAGTTCTGGCGCATATACCGCGCGATCTGGTGCCCGTTCTGGTCGATGTCCTGCTGGAAGTAGCCATCGTGGTAGAGCAGGCCGATGGCGACCATCGGGATGCCGAGGTCGGAGGTGGACTTCATGTGGTCGCCACTGAGGACGCCGAGGCCGCCGGAGTAGATCTGGAGGATTTCGTGCAGGCCGTACTCGGCGGAGAAGTAGGCGATCAGGGTGTTCTCGTTGTCGCCGCCGTGGTGGCGGCGCCACCAGCTATTCTCCGCGTGCATGTAGTCGGCGAAGGACTTCATCACCTCGTCGTACTTGCGCAGCAGGTCCTTGTTGGCGGCGGCGGCGTCGAGCTGGGCCTGGCTGACGTTGCGCAGGAACCGGACGGCGTTGCCGCGCGTGCTGATCCACGTCTCCAAGTCGATCATGCGGAAGACTTCCCGGGCGCGCGGGTTCCACGTCCACCACAGGTTGCGGGACAACTCCATCAGGCCCTCGATGGCCTTGGGGATGGTGGGGACAAAGTGGACTTTGCCGAGGAACTTTCCTGGGACGGATTCGCTCATGTGAAATCAGGGGCCTTTCTGGTCTTGTGAGGCGCATCGGAACCGCGGGGGCACAGGCGGTGCCGCAAGGGATGGGGAGAGTGGAGCGGGCGGGAGCACGTGCTCAATCGTTTTCGCAGTCGCCGCGAAGGAGGCGGCCCATCAAACAACCCGCCGCCGATAAAGCCCTCTCATAGGCGGGCGCATTTTTTTGAAGTCCATAGCCGAGGCAAACGTTAGAATGGGCATCCTGTCCATGCCCCGCCAGCCTGCAACTTGGCAAGAGGCTTCCGGGTACGCCGGCATGGGCGAGACTCACCCTGCTCCTGTGCAAAAATGAAAAACCGCCGTGCACTGGCTTGAACCGATGCACGGCGGGGTTGATCTCAAAGCGTCCATTAAGCCGGGAGCAGCGCCGCCACGGGCTCCAGCCCGCGCGTGGCTTCCTCCGCCGCAACCCAGCCCTTGGCGGGATCGTAGGCGCGAAGCACCTCCATCGCCGCCGCGAGGCCCTTGCCCATCTCGAACTTGTGGCCACACGCCGCCAGAGCCATCTCGATGGCGCCCACGATCGTCACCACGTCGAACACGTTGTAGTAGCCCAGCGTGCCGAAGCGGAAGATCTTGCCCTGCATGTGATCCTGGCCGCCCGCGATCGTGATGCCGCGCGTCTTGAGCTGTTTGTTGAATTTGCTCCACTCCACGCCCGCGGGAAGGTTGGCCGCGGTCACAACGACCGAGGGGCGCTCGCTGTAGAGCTCGACGCCCAGCGCCACCATCGCGGCGCGCG
>JBBQYG010000246.1:0-4499 GCA_038208905.1 Candidatus Sumerlaeia bacterium
ACTAGAGTGACTCTCGAAAGCCCTGTCGTATTCCAACGTAGCTTGGGCGTCTCGCCCGAGCCCCGTCGCCCCCACACGCGGGCAAGATGCCCACGATACTCTTTTACGGCGTCCTCCATCGCGACAAGACTTTCGAGAACCGCTCTAATCGCCGTTTTCTCATTCCCTCATCGTTAAACTTCAGTTTCCATCCGCATCCACAACACCCGCGCCTCTCCCGGCAAGATTACTTGTGTACCCGGATTGTTGATGGAATCCGGCGCTCCCGCGAAGGGCTCGATGCAGATGAATGCCTGCCCCGGCATAGTCCAGATTTGCAGGTGTCGCATCTCTGGCGGGAAGGAAAGTTGGATAATTCCCAGCCCCGGCACGCGATGGCTTGATCGTCCCTCGGCGGGAGCGACGACGCCGTAGTTGACCTCCGCGCGGTCGTGTACATTCCCGGCCTCTGTGCCCGGGATATTACCGGAGACCAGTTCCTTCTGCTCCACGGGACAGTTAAAGTATGGGTGCCACCCTGGCGAGATCGGCATCGGCGTTTCGGAAAGATTGTGGATCAGCAATTCCACGTGAAGCCCGCGCTCGACCAAGTGGAGGGAGTGCTCCAGCCGGTGGCGCCACGGAAACACGGCCTCAGTTGCCGCGTTGGATTCCCACGCCATGCGGATGCTGCCGGGATGGCGCTCGATCACCGACCACGGCTGCTCACGCGCAAAGCCGTGCTGCCGAATCGTGGTGCCCGTTGCGGCAAGCAGGTTGTCCTTCAGCGAGCCAGCGAACGGAAACAGCAGCGGAATTCCCCCGCGCACGTTCCTCGCCGGATCGTCGAAGGTATCGCGGTTCAGGAACAGGAGTTCCGTGCCGCCCACCGACAGCGACGTGACCAGCGCGCCGCGCGCGGGCGAGACGTGGGCGATGACATCGCCGAGTTTGAGTTCTAGTTCTTCGAATCGTGACATTGCAGTCTTCCTTTGAGGGTAGCGCGGGCGAGACGCCCACGCTACTCTTCCCCATCCTCTGCCGCGCCGTCATCATCGTCCGTCGGCAGTGTCGGCGCGTTGTGCAGGAACTGGTGAATCTGAGCCGCCAGTTCGGCGTTGATTCCGTCAACTCCCGCGATGGCCTCGACCTCGGCGGCGCGGAGGCGTGCGAGGCTGCCGAAGTGGCTGAGCAGCGCGCGCCGGCGCTTGGGCCCCACGCCGGGGATTTCCTCCAGCCCCGTGCGCAGGCTGGATATCGTGCGGAGCCTGCGGTGATACGCCACGCCGAAGCGGTGCGCCTCGTCGCGGATACGTGTCAGGATGAACAGCGCCGGGTCGGATTGATCGAAGCGGATGGGATCCTTGCGGTTGGGGAGGAAGATGCGTTCCTCCGTGCGCACCTTTGCGCTGGAAATTCCGACGGCACCCTTGAGCCGCGCCTTGGCCAGGCCACACACGGGGATGCGGCCCAGCAGGCCCAGCTCGCGGAACACCTCCACCGCCACGCCAAGCTGGCCCTTGCCGCCGTCGATCACGACAAGGTCTGGGAGCTCGCCGCCCTCCGCGATGGCGCGCGCATACCGGCGAGAAAGCACCTCGCGCATCGACGCGAAGTCGTTCTGTCCATCCACGCCGCGAATCTTGAAACGTCTATACGCGTTCTTGTCGGGATCGCCATCCAGGAAGCTGGTCATCGACCCCACGACGAAGGAACCCTGGAAGTTCGAAATGTCGAAGCACTCGATGCGACGCGGCGTCGCGGAAAGCTTCAGCTTCCGTTCCAGATCCTCCAGCACCTGACCGCGCGACTTCTCTCCGGCCAGGCGCTTCTCCAGTTCCTGCGTCGCGTTGCGGACCGCCATTTCGACGAGCCGCAGCTTCACGCCGCGCTGCGGCGTCATCAGGCGGACGGGTCCTCCGCGCTGGTCCTCGAGCGCCGCGCGGACGATTCCCCCGTTGCCCGGCGCCACGCCCGCCACGATGTCCCGCGGCACCGTGCGGACGCCGTCGTAGTACTGCCCCAGGAAGTTCTCCATCAGGTCCTCGTCCGGCAGGCCCGGGTCCTTGATCGCAAAGGTATCCGTCCGGTCCAGGTTGCCGCCATGAAAGCCCAGCACCAGGAACACCGCGCGGCCCTGTGCCCGGGCGTGGCCGATCACGTCGCGGTCAAACATGCGGTGGCCCGCCACCTTCTCGTTCTCCACCGTCGCCTCGACGGCGCGCAGGCGGTCGCGCGCGGCGGCGGCCTTCTCGTACTGCATCGATTCGCTGTACTCCCACATCTTCCGGCGCAGCAGGTCCAGCACCTCGTCGCGCCGCCCGCGCAGGAACAGCGTCGTCTGCTCCACGTACTCCGCATACTTTTCCGGCGCCACCAGGCCCACGCAGGGCGCAGAGCAGCGGTCGATCTGGTGGAGGATGCAGGGGCGGGTGCGGTTGTTCAGGACGCTGTCGGGGCACGACCTCAGCGGGAACAGCCGCTGCAGGAATCGCTGGGTTTCCTTTACCGAGGAACTGCTGGAGAACGGCCCGAAGTGCAGCGCGCGGTCGCCCTCCCGCCGACGGCGAACGCGGTGAAGGCGCGGCCATTCGTGCGTTGGGTCCAGGCGGAGCGATATATACGTTTTGTCGTCGCGCAGCCGGATGTTGTAGCGCGGCTTGTGCTTCTTGATAAAGAGATTCTCGAGAAGGAACGCCTCCTTCTCCGTGTCCGTCACCACCGTCTCGATATCGACAACGCGCGCGCGCAGGATCTTGACGCTGGCGCGGTGATCGCCGCCGCTCTCGCGGAAGTAGGACCTCACGCGCGCGCGCAGGTTCACCGCCTTGCCCACATACACCACGCGCCCCTCGGCGTCCTTCATCAGGTAGACGCCGGGCCGCGCGGGCAGGCCGTCCAGGATCGTCTCCAGCGGCCCCGGCCCGTCATCGTGAATTTCATCGCTCATGGCATGGGCCGCCCCGGCGGGCGTCGGCGCTACTTCTTGCCGGTCAGCTTGATCAGGTGATAGCCGAACTGCGTCTGCACGGGGGGCGAGACCTGACCCTCGGCCATCTCGAAACATGCCTTCTCGAATGGGGCCACCATCATGCCCTTGCCAAACCATCCCAGGTCGCCGCCGCTGGCGCCGCTAGGGCACTTGCTGTTGTTCTTCGCCAGCTCCTCGAAACTGCGACCGCCATCGATCAGCAGCTTCAGGTCGTCGGCCTCCTGCTTGGTCTTCACAAGGATGTGGCTGGCGCGAATTTCTGACATGGGGGTGGCTCCTGACGCGGGATGGTGAATGGGAGAAGGGGAACAGATCGTCGCGGGCGAGGCAAGAGCGCGCTTTGCGTGCGAGTCAATCGGCAACCCGCGGTCCCGACGATGCGGGCCATGGCCCCCTTGGAGGATTCGCGCTGGCCGCGCTGATGACGTGGTTCCTACTTCCGCTTCACCTCGCGGAACGCTGGCTCCGACTCCAGCGTGAAGAGGATCACTTCCTCGCCCGTGACCGTGCTGATGTCGTGATGCAGGCTAACCACCTTGACGCCGGCAGCATCCTCGATCATGGCCACCATCAACGGGCGCGCCGTTTCGATCAACTGGGTGCGAACCTGCTTGAGGAGGTCGCGTCCCTTGTCCGAGGGAAGCGTCGTCACGAGTTGCTGTTCGGCCGCGGTAAGGACGCCCTGAAGCCGGACAACCACGAGGTCATTAATGAGGTGGCAGTGGATGTGCTTCGGTCCGCGGCCCATGTACTCCTGTTCAAAGCGCGTGATTCCAGCGCACACTGCGGCTTCGATTTCGCCCTGGGTTTTCATAGGTTCTCGATTCTGGCGGCGGGGGGATGCCGGCCGACCGCGCCTGCCGACGACGCGCCTGGCCGGAGACCCAAGTTTGGCGAAGGTGGATGTGAATCCGGAAATCTACAGCGGGTTTCACATTCCACTTGTCATCCCCCCCGGCAGCAGTAACCTGATCCCAAGTCGGACTCCGAGGGCAATCGCAATCGAGTTCGGCACGGATGACTAGATAGAGAGCACCTCGCCCAGTGGCGGGTGGCTCGTTAGAGAGTACACCGACGCGGTTCCAGCACCTGACAGGTGCGGAGCCGCGTCGGTTTTTTTTGGTCCACGACCACGCGCAATTCGCGCCCCCACGGGAAGGCTTTGCCATGGCAGAGAAACAACCCTCGATGGCCCACCAAGTGGCCCGCATCGCAAGCGCCCTTCAATTCAAGCGCACCGGTCACACCCCCAAATCGGTGACCGTCGTCCTCAGCAAGGATACGATGGTGATCACCATGCACGGCGCCCTTTCGCCCGCGGAGCAGGCCGCGGCGGCGAGTCCCGAGGGGGCGGCAAAGGTGCAGGAGTACCATCGCCAACTCTTCGCCACTTCCGCCTCCGAACTCCGCAAGGAGCTCAAGCGCATCACCGGCGTCGATGTCCGGGAGGCCGCCGCGGAGATCGAGACCAAGACGGGCACAGTGGTTCACGCCTTTACCAGCGGCGCCATGGTTCAGGTGTTCCTCA
>JBBQYG010000247.1:0-4429 GCA_038208905.1 Candidatus Sumerlaeia bacterium
TCGCCTCGTCATCGGCGCCATCGTCATGACTCGTTCTCGCTCAACGGACCAGCTCGAAGCCATTTATCAAACACAGCCTAGTCGCTGTTCATCCCTCCACCCTCATCCCTTGTCCCTTCCGTTCAGAGCATCCCCTTCTTCCGATACCACTCCATCGTCGCGGGGAAGCCTTCCTCGAAGGTCCACTTCGGCGCCCAGCCAGTTTCCTGACGCATGAGCGTCGAGTCGGCGTGCCAGAAGCGCGCCTCGATTTCGTGCATCTTGTCGCGGCCAAGCGGAGAGAGCGGGTAGCCCTTGTACCGGCCCGCCAGATCGAGCGCGGAACCAAGGAGATTGCCGACCCAGATCGGCGCCGAGACGATCTTCACCGGCATCTCGAAATAGCGCGCCGCGAGAGAGATGATCTGGTCGAAGGTCCACACGCGCTCGTCGTTGATGTAGTAGTTGGCCCCCGCCGCATCGAGTTGAAACGCCATGCGGACGAGGCCATCGACGACGTCCTCAACGTGGGTCATCTGGACGTGGACGCCAGCGCCAAAGCGGACCGCCCGGCCATGCTTGCGGACTAGCTTCAGCACTTCGTATATCTCATGCTCGCGCGGGCCGTAGATGGCGCCGGGGCGCAGGATCGCGTAGCTGCAAGACGCTGGCAGGCCCTTGCGGAGGACGGCCTCCGCATCGAGCTTGCTCTGGCCATAGGCGCTGACGGGCGCATCGGGATCGCCCTCGGTGCGAGGCGTCTTCTCGTCCTCTGCGGGCCCGCCGGCAGCGAGGCTGCTGAGCAGGACCACGCGCCCCGCAAAGCCGCCGCGCACAAGGCCAGCCACCAGGTTCGCGGTGCCGTCGGTATTGACGCGCGCGAAGTCCTTCTTGCGAACGGCCTTCGTAATCGCGGCGAGGTGGAAAACGACCTGAGCCTCCTCCGCGTGCTGGGCAAAGACGTTGACCGAGTTCATGTCGCCCTCGGCAACATGAACGCCCGACATGGCGAGGTCGTGGCGCTTACTGCCGGGGCGAACGAGCGCGATGACATCGTTGCCGTCGCGCACCAACCGCTCGCACAGGTGCCCCCCCACGAACCCCGTGGCCCCGGTGACAAAGCACTTCATCGAATGGCATCCAACAGCGCGGAGAGTTCAGCAGGCGTGGACACCGGCGCCTGGCACGCATGGTTGCGGCAGACGTAGGCGCGCGGCCCTGATGCGCCGGACTTCATTCCCCCGGCAAACGGGGCGATGGCAACGACAGCGCTGGAGTCGCCATCAGGCTTGTGCAGCACCACCGCGCGCGGGAGGAACCGCGACCTGACAACTTGCGCGAGTTCCGCGACGTCGTCGCCCGCGAGCACGATCTCGCTGCTGGGCCCCAGAAGAAAATCGTGGGCCATCAGCATGAAGGAAAACTGCGATGGAGCCTTGGCAATTACGGCGGAGAACGCGCGGACAGTGCCCGCCGCAATGTCCTCGAAGCGCGAGTTTCCCGTGAGGCGCGCTAGCTTGACCAGCATCAGCGCCGCCACTGAGTTACCCGATGGGATCGCGCCGTCATAGCACTCCTTTGCCTTCGCCAAGAGTGCTTCGCCGTCGTCGGCGGTCTGGAAGAAGCCGCCGCCCTCCGCATCGTGAAAGTGGTGGATCATCGTGTCGGCAAGGGCGATTGCCTCCTTCAGATAGCGAGCCTCGAACGTCGCCTGATAGAGTTCGACCAACCCCCACGCGAGGAATGCATAGTCCTCCAGATGCGCAGGGAGCCCTGCGTTGCCGAGGCGATAGCGCTTGAGGAGGCGGCCCCCGGGAGTGCGAAGACGCTCCAGCATGAAGTCGGCGGCGCGGCGCGCGGAGTGTTTATACGAGGGTTCGTCCAGCGCGGTCGAGGCCTTGGCCAGCGCGGCGATCATCAGGCCGTTCCAGTCCGTCAGGATCTTGTCGTCCTTCAGCGGATGGATGCGGGCCTCGCGCACAGCGAAGAGCTTCTGGCGGGCGGTTTCGATGCGTTCGCGGTGGGGTTCCGCATCGGAAAGCCGACGGAGGTGCGGGATGTTCGCCCCCGTCTGTTCCCCGGTGGATTCGTCGTGAAAGTTGCCATCCTCCAAGCACCCAAAGAGATCGGCGAAGAACGCGCCCTCCTCGTTGCCCAGAACCGCCAGCAATTCCTCGCGGGTCCACACGTAGAACTTCCCCTCCTCGCCCTCGCTGTCGGCGTCCTCGGCGCAGTAGAAGCCGCCCTCCGGGGAGGTCATGTCGCGGCGTATATACTCCAGAACCTCGCGCGCCGTATTGCCATACACGGGCTTGCCCGTGACCTGATACGCCTCGACGTAGGCAATCGCGAGGAGCGCCTGGTCATAGAGCATCTTCTCGAAATGAGGCACCAGCCACACGGCATCGGTAGAGTAGCGATGAAACCCGAAGCCCACCTGGTCGAAGATCCCGCCAAGGCTCATGCGCTCCAGCGTCAGCTCCGCCATCGCAAGCGCGGTCTTGTTCCCCGTGCGGTGATGATGCCTCAGCAGGTAGGAGAGATTATGCGGCACCGGGAACTTGGGCCGCTCGCCAAAGCCGCCTCGCACGGTGTCGAATCGTTCGTCGAACTGGTCAAACGCCGCGTCGAAGACCTTCGCGTCCAGCGCATCGCCGGGCGCGCCCTTGGCCATCCTGCCCAGTTCCTCCGCGATGCGGTCCGACGCATCCACCGCCGACTCGCGGTCATCCTTCCACACGCGGGAGAGGTGCACGATCAGGTCGCGCATTCCCGGGCGGCCATAGCGGCTTTCCGGCGGGAAATACGTCCCGGCAAAGAAGGGTCGCCGATCGGGCGTCATCACCACGGTCATCGGCCAACCGCCCTGGCCGGTCAGCATCTGAGTCACCGTCATATAGACATGGTCGATGTCGGGCCGCTCCTC
Organism: Candidatus Sumerlaeia bacterium; assembly: GCA_038208905.1. Taxonomy (GTDB): domain Bacteria; phylum Sumerlaeota; class Sumerlaeia; order SLMS01; family SLMS01; genus JBBQYG01. The sequence goes on from JBBQYG010000247.1 coordinate 2,906, forward strand.
GCGATCCACCTTAATGCAGACAAAGGCATCGTTCATCAGCCGCGCGATCGCCTCGACCTCGAAACTCTCGCGCTCCATCACGTGACACCAGTGGCAGGTGGCATAGCCGATGGAGAGAAACACCGGCTTGTCGAGCTGCCGCGCCCGCTCGAACGCCTCGTCCCCCCACGGGAACCAGTCCACCGGATTCGCCGCGTGCTGGAGGAGGTAGGGGCTCTGCTCGAAAACGAGACGGTTCCACTCCGGTCCGCCATCGGCGGGGAGCTTCGCGAGTTCCCCGGGGGGAGGAATGGTGGGGCGGCTGTGGGGGTGGTTGGACACGGTGGCTCCGGAAGCGAGTATGTCCTGAACCCTGCGCGGGCGGTGGCCCCAGCGCAAAGGGTTCCCGCAATTCTCCCCCTCAACAATTACTTGCCATGGTATCGGGCCGGGGCCTATTCCCTCGTTGCAAAGGTGGCCCGGAGCCACCCAGCGGAGAGCCATGGGCAGATTCACTTCCAGCGCCGACACGTCGATTTCACGCAATCCGGACCTCTTCGACGAGGCACCAGTGCGCGGTCGCAAGGTCGCTCCGCAGGCGCCCCGGCCACGCCCGGCGAGTTCTGCGGCGGTGTCGCCGTGGAAGGTTCGCGTCGTGCGGGGGCTGGGGCTTGCCGGCATCGGCGCGTTGATGCTTCCCATTGCAGCCGCGGGACTTGGCCTCGGCGCCTTGGCGGGATGGTTGAACGGGGCGCCGCCCATCGTGGAGTTCGAGAACTACAATCCGCCCGAAGTCACGATGATCACCGACAAGGACGGCAAGCAGGTGGCCGCGCTCTATGAGCAGCGCCGCTTTGTGGTCTCCTCGCGGACAATGCCCGACGACCTGAAGGAGGCGTTTGTCTCCATCGAGGACGAGCGATTCTACCGGCACTTCGGCGTTGATCCCCAGGGCCTCGCGCGCGCGATGTTCGTGAATCTGAAGCGTGGGCGGTTTTCCCAGGGCGCCTCCACGATCACCCAGCAGACGGCGCGCAACCTGCTCCCCCGCGTGGGCACCGCGAAGACCACCGATCGCAAGGTGCGCGAGATGCTGGTCGCGATGCAGATGGAGCATAGCTACACCAAGGACCAGATTCTGGAGGTCTATCTCAACCAGATCTACCTCGGGAGCGGCACCTATGGCGTGGAAGCCGCGGCGCGAGCCTATTTCGGAAAGAGCTCGGCGGATTTGACGCTGGCGGAGATCGCCACGCTGGCGGGCCTTCCCCAGATACCGGAGCGCTACTCCCCGCTCAACAATCCCGAACTCGCGCAGACGCGCCGCGACATGGTGCTGGCGAAGATGGTGGAGTTGGGCGTCGTGACCGAGGCGGCCTATGGCCGCGCGGTGACGGAACAGATCGCCGTGAACCCCGAGCGCATCGCGCGGTCGCGCGCGCCCTATTTCGTGGACGCGGTCAGGCGGCTGGTGGCCTCCAACGCGCAGCTCGGGGGAGACAAGCTCCAGACTGCGGGCTGGCGAATCCAGGCGACCATCGACCC
>JBBQYG010000248.1:0-4415 GCA_038208905.1 Candidatus Sumerlaeia bacterium
CCCCGCCTTTCCCCGCTTTTCCCCGCTTTTCAGGCACCCCCAGCCTACTCCGTCTTGTACTTGATCGGCAGCCAGAAGATATTCGCCCGGTGCTCGATTCCGGCGCCGGTGCGGCGGGTGCTCTTGCCAAAGCCGCCCCAAAGCGGGCCAGCCCATGTGGTGGCCGACTCGCGCGCGGGGTTCTCGGCCTTGGCCTCGAACCACAGGATCCCGGCGAGCACCATGTTCAGCGCGCGCTTGTCTCCATCCGCAAAGGCGCGCTCCCAGTCGTAGTACACGGGATAGCCGCCCACGGGGCCGTGGCCGATCGTGCGGATCGTGGCGCCATCGGCGCGCGTGGTGTTGCTGACGTAGTCGCTCCACGCAATCATGCCGCCGCCCTTGCCGAGGTAGGCGGGAAAGAAAGCCTTCGTCACGGTGACGTCGGTGCCCAGGGGGCTGGGCTCTTCCTTGCTCCACGTGCCCCAGGCGGGGCCGACGAAGGAGAAGATCGAGGTGAAGGTGAACTCGCTGCGCCCGGAGAGTTCCTTGCGGTAGTCGTCGAAGTGCCACGTGGGGCCCGACTCCGTCCCGGAGTCCCAGAGGATCGGCACGCCGCCGGCCTTCAGCGTCACGTCGCCCGGGGTGTCGCCCCTGGTCCACGAGTCGGCCCACAGCAGGTTGTACTGGCGACGCGTCAGGCCAACGGGCTCCAGGCTGCCGGCCTTGTAGTAGCGCGCGCTGGTGCCGAAGAACAGCGGTATATACAGCTCGGGAACGCCGATGGTGATCATGCTGTACTTGCGCAGGACGGCGCTCTGGCGGTCGGCGGAAATCGACCAATCCAGCTTCTCCGACGCGAAAGGCAGCGGCCACGCAAAGTACACGTTGCGATTGAGGTCGCCGGGCTTTTCCAGCTTCGCGGCCTGCTCCCAGAAATCCGCCGCCAGCACGCCCTTGCGATAGGGGAACGGCACGTCGGTCGGCATGGTTCCGCGATTCGTATAGTCCATTCCGCGCATCCCCGTTGCGCAACCGCCGCAAAGGGAAACCACCGCCACCAGAGCCAAGAGCACACGCACCATGGGACTGCCTCCATAAATCGCTTGGGCTTCGCCGCCGGGAAATATCTCCCGCGCACCCGGGAATGACCAATCGGCGCGCAACAACGGCAAGCGGGAACATGGGAGCGCCAAACTCCCCTTTGGCGCCGAGGAGAAAAAGCCCCGGGGACAACACCGCGGCTCGCCGCGCAGCCAGCCGATCAGGGGATCGGCGCCCCCATGGCAAAAAAAAGGAGGCGGTTCCGAAGAACCGCCTCCGCGCCTCATGTCGTTCGGTCCTACTGCTGGAACCGCGTTACATCGCCCTTGCTGATGGTGCCGTTGGAAGGATCGTAGGTGAAGATTGGCTGAGGAAAGACGCCGTCGTTCACGTCGAATTTCTGGTCAGGCCCGAGGCTGAATAGAAACCAGAAGTTGTTCCTGAAAAGTGTAACGCCGTCGCTGTACTGGGGAAAGTTGCGAAAGACCGGGGTGGCAAAGGTGCTGCTCCTTGCCACCGTCACGGGATCGCCGACGATGAAGTCGGGTCCCCACAGGACGATGACCCGGTTGCCGTCCTCGATCTCTACATTGTTGAAGGGGTCGCGGGGGATGGATGTCAAATAGGAGATAGGGGTTGTCAGCCTGCGCATGATGAATTCACGCGTTTCCCCGACGTTGCGCAGTGTCCGGAATAGCTTGTTGCTGTCCACGCGGTAGGCTTCGATGCCGGTCGCGAGAGTACGCATGTCGGCTTGGACGCGGCTGACCTTGGAGCGCGTCTGAGCCTCCAGGAAGTTCGGCACGGCGATCGCCGCCAGAATGGCGATAATGGCGACAACGATCAGCAACTCGATCAGGGTGAAGCCTCGGCGGTCCCGACTCTGCAGAGCTGAAAAAAGCATGGGGGGGGTGTCCTTTCATTGAGAGCAAATCACAACGGTCAGCAGAGTGGTCCAACGATGCCAGCGTGTCAATGGGAGCCCGCATCAGGAAAAACGGAAGAAAGTTGATTCCTGTCAAAGGCAATATGCGGACATTGAGGGGTGTCGAGTCAGGGAATACCCCCGCAGAATGCGAGTCCCTCGCCTCGAACGCGCTGCGAAATGCGCCTCTGTCGCCAGCGCCGCTCACTGGAACGGGTAGGCCTTCGGAGCCCGGGCGAGCCAAAATGCGGCCCTGCCACGAAGGGCGTGTTACATCTTCGCGTCGAATTGGATAAGGGCTTGACGGATCGATGGGAGCTGCGCGAGGTCCATGCGTCGACCTCAGAGGCCCTCGCTATGGGGATGCCGAAGGTCTGACACTGCCATCACCATTCTCCGTTCAAGGACCAACCGATGCACCGCCCCTCCCACAAGGCATTCACACTGATCGAGCTGCTGATCGTTGTCGCCATTATCGCCATTCTTGCCGCCATCGCCGTGCCGAACTTCCTCGAAGCCCAGACCCGGGCGAAGACGAGCCGCGCGAAGAACGACATGCGCGTGTATGCGACGGCGCTGGAAGCATATTACATCGACTTCAACGGCTATCCCCCGTGCAGCACCTTCGGGATTCCCGGCAGGGGAGTGAACGTGAATGCCAAGATCGTTCTGGAACGCCTCTCCACACCCGTCGCCTACCTGACATCGGGAATCATGCCGAACCCCTTCCGCGCCACCGAGCGCATCACCAACGCCACCTCGCGCGAGCAGGCCGACAGCCCCTCATTCGCCCGGATCACCGGCGCCGAATTGGCTCTTCCCGAATACCAGTCCTACCTCTACCAGTCCGCCAACGATGGTGGCCGCACGGCGTTTGACGGGGTCACGGGCGCCGCCAGCTTCCCCGCTGGCAGCAGCAAGGCCCACGTCTGGTTCCTTCACTCGCCGGGGCCGTCGAATCGCTATCACAACCTTGGCGGCGTGCTCGCCAACTCGACGCGCAGCACGGCCGATTCCGACAACAACCTGAGCCAGACCGTGAAGCTGATCTACGATCCGTCCAACGGGACGGTATCCTTCGGCGCCATCTGGCGCGTGGGCGGAAACTCGAACTCCGAATATGGCTACTTCGTGTCCCAAGCCGTCGCAACGCAGCGATAAGACAGGGAGCGGGCGCGCCCAAAGCGCCCGCGAATTGCCTTTCAAAGGCCATTCGACTCCGGAATCAGCCCGTGTGGCAGGATGCGTGGGCTCACCCTCGACAAAGCCAAGAAAAGGATTCATGCAATGATTTCTCGCCGTTTTCTCTCCATCGCCGCCGTGGCGCTCGTCGCCAGCGGATCCACCCTCCCGGCCCAGACTTGGAGCACGCTGATCCCCGCCGCCTCGTTCACCGCCGTCACCGCCCAGGCCACTGCCCAGCCCGAAGACATCGCCGTTGATTCCACCGGCCGCATCTTTGTCGCCGACGAAGTGGGCGGCGGCGAGCGCATCGTCCGCTTCAACGCCGATGGCACCAACGGCGTCCTCTTCGCGACGGACGCGAACATCATCGCCGCCATCGAGCTCGTGAATGGCACCGCAACCCAGTCCGACATCACGATCCGCGACATGGCCTTCGATACCGACGGCGACCTGATCGTCGTCAGCGACGGAGCCGACCCCGAGTTGGCCGCGCTGGTCTCCATCGCCCCGGGCGGCGCGATCACGGTGATCTCCTGCGCCGTCGATGCCAATCCCTCCCCCGTTGAGGGAGCGGGCACCGTCGCCGTAATCGGCACCACCGCCTACATCAGCATCAACGGCGCCTTCATTGCCATCGCAGGGCCCGATGCGATCGTCTCCGTCGGCACCAACGCCGCCGGGCCCGCCGCCGCGGTCACCACGGTCAGCACCGAAGCCCAGATCAACACCGGATTCGGCATCGTCACCGCCGGCGCCGCAAGCATTGGCCCCATGATCGCCTACAGCGCCACCCAGCTCCTTGCCATCGACTCCAACAGCGGTGGCACCAGCGACAATATCGCGCTTGTGAACGTCACGACGGGCGTTGCCACCTCGCTCAAGACGCGTACCCAGATTCAGACGGACCTGTCCATCGCCGACGACCTTGGCTTCACCGGCGTCGCGTTGGCCCCGAGCGGCGACATCCTCCTTGCCAACTCCTTCGGCGCGGCTGCAACCGACGACAGCATCATCACTCTCGCCGCCGTCACCTTCACCGCCACGATCAAGACCGAAGCCACTCTTCAGACGGAACTCGCCGTGGGCACGGACAGCACCGGTGCCTATGGCCGCATGGCATATCAGGCCTCGAACACCCGCATCCTTGTCGCCGGCCAGGGCACCACGGCGATTCGCGGCATCTATGCCCTCACCGTTTCCAGCAGCGTCAACGACTGGATGATGTACTAAGCCGACCCTCGGCTGACATCACCCCAGCATCCACCCGGCGGTCGAGACCCAT
>JBBQYG010000249.1:0-4278 GCA_038208905.1 Candidatus Sumerlaeia bacterium
ATCGGCCGCACGCCGCGCAGCAATCCCGCGACCTATACCAAGCTCTTCGACCAGATCCGCGACCTGTTTGCGATGACCCAGGACGCGAAGATGCGCGGCTACGAGAAGGGGCGCTTCTCCTTTAATGTGAAGGGTGGCCGATGCGAGGCCTGTGGCGGACAGGGCATGGTGAAGGTGGAGATGAACTTCCTTCCCGATGTGTATGTGGAGTGCGAAACCTGCGCCGGGCGCCGCTACAACGCGGAGACTCTGCAAGTTCACTACAAGGGGAAGAGCATCGCCGACGTGCTGGAAATGACCGTGGAGGAAGCGGTCCCCTACTTCGAGGCGGTGCCGCTGATCCAGAAGCCGCTCCAGACGCTGCTCGACGTGGGCCTCGGCTACATCACCCTGGGCCAGTCGGCCACCACGCTCTCCGGCGGAGAGGCCCAGCGCATCAAGCTGGCCCGCGAACTCAGCAAGCGCAACACCGGGCGCACGATGTACATTCTGGACGAGCCGACGACGGGTCTCCACTTCGCCGACGTGCACAAGCTGCTGGAGGTGCTCGACCGCCTGGTCGATACGGGCTCGACGGTGGTGGTGATCGAGCACAACCTGGACGTGATCAAGTGCTGCGACTGGCTCATCGACCTGGGCCCCGACGCCGGGTGGCGCGGCGGAGAGATCATCGCCCAGGGCACCCCCGAGGCCGTCGCCGGGAACCCCGCCAGCGAGACGGGTCGTTTTTTGGGGGAGCTGGTAAAGCCGACGATTGTGAAAGTGGCGGTGAAGAAGGCGAAGAAGCGATAGCGCGACGCGAAACCGCAGGAAAATGCCTGCCGCGGATTGCGCGGATTCTTCACGCTTGGGGCATCCGGACCCATCTGCCAGCGTTCGCCCCATTCGACACTGCGGAAGGTTGAAGTTCCCAACCCGCGCCATCCGCGCAGTCCGTGGCAGGCCATTTTTTCCCCTGTGCCTCGAATCCCCGCTCGTAGAAGACTGCCTCGAATTTACCGAACTTGGACCGGCTGTACGCGCGTAAACACTTACTCTTGTTGCACGGCGGGCCTTACTCGCCCCGAAAAGGACTCTCATTCGATGATCGTTCTTGGAATCGATCCCGGTCTAGCCAGCACCGGCGTCGGCGTGGTGCGGGAGGACGAGCAACGGGCGCTGAGGCTGGTGGCATCCGGCCACCTGATCACCACCACGGCCACGCCGCTGCCGGAGCGCCTGCTGATGATCCGGCGGCTTGTGTCCGAGGCGATCCGCGACCACCGGCCCGATGTGGTGTCGATGGAATCGCTGTTCTTTGCCAAGAACGTGCGGAGCGCGGTGATGATGGCCCACGGGCGCGGGGCCGCGATCGTGGCGGTGGCCGAGCACGGGATTCCGCTCTTCGAATACTCCCCGCTGGAGATCAAGCAGTCGGTGGTTGGCAAGGGGCGCGCGGCCAAGGAGCAGGTCAGCCAGATGGTGGCCGTGCTGCTGGGCCTTGCCGAATCCCCGCGCAGCGACCACGAGACCGACGCGTTGGCGGCGGCGATCTGTCACGCCCACCGGCATCGCGCCTTCGAGCGGCTGGGCGGCGCGGCGGGCCGCGCCGCGCCGGCGGGGGAGTCCGAAGCGGTCAACGCCTACGAGATGCGCAAGGCGCTTCTGGCCCGGCGGAGGCGGAAATGAAGGGCCCGCGTAAAACAAAAAACCGGATTCCCGCGCCGCTGGGGGCGCGGGAATCCGGCGTTTATCGGTCTATACCGCCGGGGGCGGGGTTAGCGAGCGGGCGTGCCCGAGGCGCGGCGAGCCGCAACCACTTGGCGGGACCGGGCGCCGAGGGCGCGGGCCGCCGGGTTGGGGACGTAGCCGACGCGGTTGATGGTCTCCATGATAAGGACCTTGGTCTCGTTGTTGATCTTCGGGCTGTCGTTAATTGCCAGCGAAACCGTGGACCGGCTGTATCCCGTGATGCGGGCGATGTCGCGAATTGTAAGGCCACCGTCGTTCTTGAGCTTGGGCATGTGAGGATCTCCTCGTGGTATCTGGCCAAACACGTTAGGAATATTCATGCCGGATCGGTCCACTTCGGGCTGCGTAAATCAAAAATCCCCTTGGATGCCTCCGGGACGGGCCTTTGCGCAAACAATTGCACAAATCAGTGCAAGCGCCAAATCCAATCGAACCGCATCGAACTGGTCCAATATGGCCACTCTGCGTGAGACAAGCCAGTCCAAGAGCGAAATGGCGCTTCCGGCGAAGAGGCACCGATGAGCCAATCGAACCGCCCCGATCCCCGCAATCCGCCGCCCCGCCAGGCGGGGGTGTATGACTCGGTAAGCCCGCGGGCAGAGATTCAGGAGGCAGACCTCTACGTTCCGCCGTTCCTCGGTCCCGAGTTCCTGGCCTTCCTGCTGCGGTTTATCGCCGAACCAACGGCCAACCCGGTCTTTCAGCGGGAATGGCGCCGGAACATCCGCCGCCTAGGGCCGCTGGCGGGGCACTGGATTCTGGTGGGGGTGCTCGGCTCCGTGGCGATGCTGGTCCCCGCCGTGGGGGCCATCGTGGCGGTGCGTTCGGTGGACAACCCCATCGCCCAGGGGGCGATCCTGGCGGCGATTCTGGTGCTCCCGGTGATGTTGGCCTCCGTCTATGCGTTCTTCGCGTCGCTCCAGGGCGCCAACGGCCTGATGAGCCGGGCCGCGCTGGAGGAGATGACGCTGGCCGGGCTAAGGCCCCAGGAGATCGTCTTTGGCTACCTGACCGGCTCGCTGATCCCCCTCTCGCTTCCGGCGCTGCTGATGCTGCCGGGGATTGCGCTGATGGGATTCGATCTGGGGATTCGCGAACCGCTGGGCGGCGTGGGGGTGTTGTTTGCACTGGGGATGGTGGTGGGGTTCTATCCGGCGATTCTGGGCGCCATGCTGTGGAGCGGCTCCGTCGCGGCCACCGTCAGCTATGGGGAAAACCGCGCGGGAGTCGCCCTGTTCAAGGCCATCGGGACATGGCTGCTGATCGGGCTGGTGATCCACTTCCCGTTTCTACAGCTCTCGGTCCCCGCGATGATCAGCATGGGGGGCGCCTTGGGAGTGGTGGTGCTGGCGGGGCCGATTCTGGTGCTGATCCAGATCGCCGTGGCGGCGGCTTTTCTGCACCATCTGGCGGTGAGGATGGCGCGATTGACGGCGATGGAATAGCAGGGTCTCAACAATAGGTCATATAGGTTCCATAGGCCCTATAGGTCCTATGTATCGCCACGCTCCCATTGACCATCCCCACCCGGCGCTCCCATTTCTCTCCCAACATCCCACCCGGAACGGTTCCCCCGATGCCCCCTCGCCGAATCCTGTTTGTGTGCATGGGAAACATCTGCCGGTCGCCCGCCGCGGAGGGCGTCTTCCGCGCTCTGGTCGAGCGACGCGGCCTCTCCGCCGAGTTCGCCATCGATTCCGCCGGCACCACCGGCTATCACGCGGGAGAACTCCCCGACCTGCGCATGAGGAAAGCCGCCGAGCGCCGCGGCATCGTCCTCGACCATCCCGCCCGCCAAGTGGTCGTGCGGGACTTCGACAAGTTCGACCTCGTGCTGGCGATGGATCGCGACAACCTGTTTCACCTGCACACGATGGACCGCGACGGCAAGCACCGGGAGAAGATCAAGCTGATGACCGAGTATTCCTCCAAGCCCGGCGTCCACGCGGTGCCTGATCCCTACTATGGTCCGGAGGGCGGATTCGACCTCGTGCTGGACCTGCTCGAGGACAGCTGCGCGGGCCTTCTGGCGAAGCTCGCCCCCGAGGCAACCCCGTGACGATCCCCCATCGCCATTGACCACCGGAGGGCGCCGGGGTTGCCTCCCCGCCGGGTCGGCTCGCCAACGCGCCCCGGCCCCACCATCCCAACCGCCTTGGAAACACCCATATGGAAACAACCCTGATCCTGATCAAGCCCGACGCCGTCCGCCGGGGCCTGGTGGGAGAGATCGTCTCGCGCTTCGAGGCCAAGAATCTCACAGTCCGCGCCATGAAGCTCGTCAAGATGTCCAGCGAACTCGCCGACAAGCACTATGCCGAGCACGTGACCAAGGGCTTCTATCCCGAGCTGAAGGCCTTCATGACCGGCTCCCCCCTGGTCGCCCTCGCCATCGCCGGACCCGACGCCATCAACCTCGCCCGCAAGATGATGGGCGCCACCAAGCCCGCCGACGCCGCCCCGGGCACGATCCGCGGGGATTTCGCCCTGACCGTCTCCGAGAACCTGGTCCACGGCAGCGACTCCCCCGACGCCGCCGCCCGCGAG
>JBBQYG010000250.1:0-4272 GCA_038208905.1 Candidatus Sumerlaeia bacterium
TATGGGGGTTCGCCCACGATATGGGTATTCGTCGCCTTCAAGGCAGCCGTGACGGCGGACTCCTCCAGCGGCGGGAGCATCGACACGCGAATGTCCCAGTGGTGGTCGACCTGTTTGTCCTAATGAACGTCCCAACCCGCGCCATCGGCCAAATCACGGAACTTCCCATTCAGCTCTTCATGCACGGCATCCGCTATATTCTTCCATTCCGCCCGAACTGCATTCTCCACGGCTACGCGTGGCCCCTCGCCATCGGCACCCGGCGCGATGAAGGCAAACGTGTTGGGGAGAGAGGAGGATAGCAGATGTGCGCGGTCTTGCTCCCGCTGCCCGCGGTGAAACTTCACCAAGGGCGCATCGCGTAAGCACTCCGGCACCAGCGTGCCACGTTCGTCGAGGACCGCCGCCGCGGCACGCGCCGTTAGCCAGGAAAGGATATAGCTCCCCGTCCACAGATCCCGCGTCGTCCGCGCGGTTTCGATGAAGTCCTGCACCGGTCCAATGGAAAAATGGAGAACAGACTGCTGCTCAATGGATGCCATGCGCGTCGAACCCTCCCGATGGGGAAATTCTGGAATGCGGGTGGCACCGTGGGTGAGGGAGCCACGCCCGTCAAGAAGCTGCAATATTGCAAGGCCCCCTCGACCCTCCGTCGCCCGTGCCAGACGCAATCAATTTGGCTACGAAAAGGAGGAATCGGATATACCCCCGAAGGATCAAGTCCAATCGCCTCGGAAGTCCCAGCTCCCTAATCCTTCATCCCACCCCGTCCCTAAGGCGCAAAGTGGGATTGGAGCCCGGGCCGGGCGGCGAGGTGAAGGATTGGGGACGCACCGGACGCATCTTGAGTTTGTTACAACCCAAGCGCCAGCAAAGCCCGAGAACTCAGCAAAGTTCACGAATTTCCCAAGGAAGGGTGTGTTGTGTAGCAACTCTGAGATGCGCCCGGACGCACCCCTGCCTCCCGATTCCCCTTGCGCCAATAGAAACCAGTGAGATTGTCGATCGTACCGATTAATTGACATCATATAATAATCCTGCTGTAAACGGAGGGCTCGTATGCCGGATATACCGCCGTGGCGCTCGCTTTGGGCAAAGTCGGCCCCCCACCATCCCCTTTGGTGCCACCTCATTGACGTGGGGCATGTTGCGTCTTTGCTGTGGGACGAGGTTCTTTCGGCCGGATGGCGAGGTCATCTCGCGCGCAGACTGGGGTTGTCGGAGCAAGCCGCCCGCAATCTTGTGGTGTGGCTGACGGCGCTGCACGACATCGGCAAGGCGACGCCGCAGTTCCAGTGCATGGAGGAGTCGCTGTCGGTCGAGGCGAAGTCGGCGGGCTTTTCATTCCCCAAAAGCCTCGAACGCCTCCCCCACGGTGACGCAAGCGGTCAGATTCTGATGCCGCTGCTTGCGAAGGCATGGGGCGAAATATCAATGGCCAACCGCGCCGCGCGCGCGGCGGCGGGCCACCACGGTTTTCCGCCATTCCAGATCACCGAGAACTGGCATCATTGCGTCGAGCCCGGCGGCTCGCCCTCCACGCAGGGACACAGTCCCTTGCCTTGGCGCCATGCTCAGGGGGCCCTGATCCGGCTGGTCGAGAATGCCCTCGGGCTGACGACGCCCGCCAGTCCAGGCGCCCCCCACGCCGCCGCATCGCTTGCATTTATCGACATAGCCGGGTTCATCAGCTTTGCGGACTGGATTGGTTCCTCGGAGAAGCACTTCGCGGGCTGCGGCTCGCAGGGAGGCGATATAGATGCATATACACAAGCATCCAGCGAGAGTGCGAAGAAAGCTCTCGCCCAGTTCGGCTGGTCGCATCTCCCCACACCATCCCGCGCCGCTGACTATGCGACACTCTTCGGGGGCGGCGAGGCGGCGTTTGCTCCCCGTCCCCTTCAGCGGCGCGTCGCCGAGATTCTGACGGAGCGCCCGCGCACGCGTTTCCTCCTGATTGAAGCCCCCACGGGCGAGGGCAAGACCGAGGCGGCGCTCTATGCCGCGGCCCACTGGCTCCGCGAATTCCAGCAGCGTGGGGTGTACCTCGCCCTTCCAACGCAGGCGACGAGCAATGCCATGCACCAGCGTTTCGTGGATTGGTTCAAACGGCTGGATATCGGGAAACACGATGTGCTTCTCCTCCACAGCGGCTTCATCAAGCCCGAGCAGTACGAAGAGATGATCGCCAGAACGATCTCCGGTGCCGGTCGGATCTATGACAGCGAGGATGGCAGTGACTCCGCCGCCACGGCCCACGAGTGGTTCCTCCAGGCCAAGCGTGGCCTCCTCGCCCCCTTTGCCGTGGGGACCATCGATCAGGCGCTGCTCGGTGTGCTCCTGTGCCGCCATCACTTCGTGCGCCTCCACGGTCTTGCGGGAAAGACGGTGATCTTCGACGAGGTCCACGCCTACGACGCCTACACAGGCACGCTCCTCGACCGGCTGCTGGAGTATCTGGGCGCGCTCGGCTGCACGGTCATCCTGCTTTCCGCCACACTCCCCGGCCAGCGGCGCCGCGATCTGGCGAGGGCCTTTGCCGGGCGCGAGATCGCAGCCGTCGATGGCGAGGCGGCCTATCCACGCATCATCGCGCTCGGCGACGAAGGGCTCGCGTCATCGGACCATATCGAGACTTCGGAGGATGGGCGGAAGACGATCGCGCTGGATTGGTTGCCTCCCGACATGGATGCTGCACTGGGAGCACTTGCCGACCGCCTCGGGCAACGCGGCTGCACGGCATGGGTCTTCAACACCGTCCGCCATGCGCAGGAGGCCTACCGCAAGGCGAAGGAGCTCGGGCGCTTCGACGAAGTCCACATCCTCCACTCGCGCTTCACGGCGGGAGAGCGGCAGGACCGGGAGGCCCGGCTTCTTGGCGCGTTCGGCAAGGATGGCTCGAAACGTCCAAAGGGCCGCGCGCTCGTCGTCGCGTCCCAGGTGATCGAGCAGTCCCTCGACGTCGATTTCGACCTCATGGCCAGCGACCTCGCGCCCATCGACCTCCTGCTCCAGCGCAGCGGTCGCCTCCACCGCCACCGCTCGCGCCAGCGCCCGCCCCACCTGACCGAACCCCGCCTCCTCGTCCGCCGGCCCTGCGAGGAATCGACGGTGCCGCCCGCCTTCGGCAGGACCGTCTATGCGGAGTCGATCCTCATGCGGACGCTGGCGCTTCTGGAGAGAAAGCGCGAACTGCATGTGCCGGAGGAGGTGGAGGGGATGATCGAGGAGGTGTATGGGGGGGCTGTTGCCGACCACATTCCTTCTCGGTGGCAAGATTCACTGCGGGAAAAGCACGCTGAGACCATCGGTTTGATTCGCACTCAGAATAGGGAAGCGCAGAAGCGGATGATCCATCCGGCGAGGAAGGCGAATTCCTACTGGGATCTGGCAGGAGAGCTGGAGTTCGTGCGCGATGAGGATGACGCCATGCTGCATAGCGATTTTCGCCCCCTTACGCGTCTTGCCGATGAGTCTATGCGAGTCCTTTGTCTACACTCTCGCAATGGAAGGCTCTATCTCGACCATGCATGCAGGGAGCGGGTATCGGATCACACCCCGGACGCGAAATCCTTGCGACTCCTCCTGCGCAATGTGACCACAATATCTGCTAGGCATCTGGGTGGCTTCAGTAATCGAGACAGACGCGAAAGATTGGAATATCTGACCGCCAGTTGCGTAGCGCCAGTAGCTTGGCAGCGACATGGGATCCTTCGCTACCTCCCATTGCTGCGATTTGAAGATGGGGCCTTTCAGCCGCCCCGGGGACCACTGATCCAGTGGCACCTCGAGGTTGGCTTTCAATACATCTACCCACAGGAAAAGGAGGCATCAAATGACTGACACGCCTGAGAGGAGCTTTCGTCTCCTCGATGAGGGGTGGATCGAGTGCAGCACGCGCGACGGTACCAGGCAAGAACTCGGACTTCTGGAAATCTTCGGTCGCGCGGCCGAGCTGAGGGAGATCGTCGATGCGTCGCCACTCGTCCGCGTCGCCCTTCATCGACCACTTCTCGCTGTTCTCTATCGCACCCAGCAGATCGAGACACTGGACGATTGGCTGAGACTTTGGAGGGACGGGTGGGATGCGGGGGCGATTATCCGGTACCTGGAGAAGTGGAGGGATCGGTTCGACCTGTTCTCTACAAGGTATCCATTCTGGCAGCGATGGGAGATGGATCTGGCAGGGGACCGAACCCCATTCGTCAAGAGTGGGCACCAGTTCGCGTCTGGCAACAACAAGCAGGTCTTCGACCACTCCCATGACGAAGT
>JBBQYG010000251.1:0-4250 GCA_038208905.1 Candidatus Sumerlaeia bacterium
ATACCCCGGACACCGGATCAACGGTGCCCGTGACAGTAATGTCGTAGGGTTCTCGTCCGCATCGCCGCTGGCGATCTGGACCGTGGCGGTGACCGATCCGGCAGAGGCGCCGCCGAGCGCGTAGCGCCGAAGCGGTCGGTAGCGAGGAGCGCGGGGTTCTCAGCTACTAGCGCGACCTCCGCCGTGCCGATGGGCGAGGTGCCGAAGAGAGGAGCGACGGGGAGGTATTGGCTCGCGTTGGTTTTGATGGTCGACCGGTTCGACCCATCCACAGGCAAGCTCAATCTTTGTACCCGTCCGAATTTGTGGAAGGCACCAAGTCAGGCCAATACCCCTTGAATTACTGGCCCGTGGCGCCACAATCTTGAGTCCACGAGGGTGAGACAGGACAGTGAGCGCCGATCAACGACCCGATATTGCCGAGGAGCTGGGGGCCAACGCCCTCTTTCTCGACCTCCCCCCCGAAGCGGTGGCGCGCATCGGGGCGCTGGGCATCCGTGAGGCCTGTTACCGGGGCCAGACGATCATCGAGGAGGGCGAGGAGGGGAACGACCTCCTCCTGCTCCTCTCCGGGCGTGTCGGCATTCAGATCGAGTCCATCAGCCCCTACGTCGAGGTCGGCATCAACAAACTCGACGCGGGCGACGTGATTGGCGAGATGGCCATCATCGATCCCGCGCCGCGCAGCGCCACCGTGGTCGCGCTGGAGGCGTGCGAGATTTTCCGGGTTCCCTCCGAGCCGCTTCTGGATCTCTTCGCCAGCGAGCCCGCGTGGGGGATGCTCTTCATGCGCAATCTGGCGTCGATCCTCTCCGGCCGCCTGCGCATGATGAATCGCCGTATCCTCAACCTGATCCGGGCGCGCTACTTCTAGCCACCGCCATGTCCTCCCCGCGGGTCGTCCCGACCTCCGACCATCTCGCCGCGCGCTATCCGTTTCTGGGGTATCTGCGGGAGTACCGCCGCGCGAAGTGGAAGGTGCTGCTGGCCGCATTCATTGCGATGGTCAAGCACAGCCCCGTGATCCTGATCCCGATCTATACGGGATACATCCTCGATCACATGGTGCCGCGGCGCGACGTGGGCGGGGTGCTTCTGTGCGCGCTGGGCATGGTGGGCCTAGTGATCATGAACATCGGGCTGCACCCGCTGTATGTGCGCCTGTTCAGCCGCGCGCGAAGGGAGGTCTCGCTCCGTCTGCGCGCGAAGCTGTGCAGGCGCATTCAACAGCTAGTCTTCGCGTACCACGATTCCTCCCGCCCGGGCCAGCTTCACAGCAAGGTCATGCAGGACGTGGAGAAGCTCGACCGCCTCGGCACAATCCTCATCGATCCGCTGCTGACCACGTTCGTCACCGCCGTGGCTTCCTGTACGCTGATCATCGTGATCAAGCCTGTGTTTGCCTTGGTGCTCGCCACATTCCTGCCGCTGGCCCTGTTGCTGATGCACCTGATGCGGAAGCGACTGGAGCTTCACTACAACCATCTGCGCGTGGAGCAGGAAAAGCTCAACGCGGAGGTCGGCGAGATGATCAACATGCTTGCCCTATCCCGCGCCCACGCCACGGAGAACGTGGACCTCTCCCGAATCGCCACCCGACTCAACAGCGTGAAGGACATGGGCATCCAGACCGACTGGGTGACGAACGTGCTGGGGAGCCAAATCTGGAGCCTCTCCCAGATGGTGACGATCTTCGTGGTTTGCTTTGGATCATGGCTCGTGATCGGCGGATCGATGACGCTGGGGGAGGTGGTGATGTTCCTCTCCTTCGTAGGCATGACGGTGGGCTCCATCAGCGGGCTTCTCAACATGGCGGGGCAGTTCTTCGAGGCGAGCGAGGCCATGGCCTCCATCAACGAGGTTCTCAATCACCCGGAGATCGAGAACAACGACGGAAAGCCGGAGATCGGCCCGCTGGCGGGAGTGATCGAGTTCCGCGACGTATGGTTCAGCTATCCCGGGACCGAGCGCCCCGTGCTCCGCTCGCTCAACCTCAAGGTGCAGCCCCACCAGACCATTGCCCTCGTGGGCGGAAGCGGCGCGGGCAAGACCACCGTGGTGAAGTTGCTCCTCGGCTTCTATCGCCCCATTCAGGGGGAGATCCACGTCGATGGACAGGCGATGGGCGACTTCAACCTTCGCAGCCTTCGGCGCCAGATCGGCATCGTGACCCAGGACACGTTCCTGTTCAACGGCACGATCATGCAGAACCTGACCCACGGGCTGGAGAACATCCCGGAGTCCGACATCGTGGAGGCAGCTCGCCAAGCCCAAGCCCTGGAGTTCATCTCCCGCTTCGAGAAGGGCTTCCAGACGGAAATCGGAGAGCGCGGCGTAAAGCTTTCCGGCGGACAGAAGCAGCGCATTGCCATCGCGCGCGCACTCCTCCGCAAACCGAGCCTCCTGATCCTTGACGAGGCCACCAGCGCCCTCGATAGCGAGAGCGAGTCCCTGGTTCAGAAGGCCCTCGAATCGCTCATGAAGGACCGCACGACGTTCGTGTTCGCCCACCGCCTAAGCACCGTCCGCAAGGCCGACCGGATTATAGTCTTCGACGAGGGACGCATCGTGGAGGATGGCGATCACGACCTCCTCGTTCGCCAGGGTGGCGTGTACTCCCGCCTTGTGGAGTTGCAAGCCCTCGGAGCCTGAGGGCTCTTTTCGCTTCCCTCCCCCGCCAAGTCCTGATAGCCAATCCTGTTCACAGGGGGACAACCCCCCGAAATGCTCAATCAGGATTGCGGGGAATTATGATCGAAGCCGACGATACCTCCCGCAAAATCGACAAGGACGACTATAGGCGGCAGTTCGCCGGGCTTCAGAACGAGCTACGGGAGCTCCAGCAGGCAATCCGCGAGGCGCAACTTCCGGTCCTCGTCATCTTTCAGGAATTCCCCCTCGCGGGCCGCATGGACTCTGTCCGCAAGCTGACCGAGGCCCTTGATCCCCGCGGCTTCATCGTCCACAGCAGCAAGCACCGCACTCAGGAGGAAACGCTGCGACACTGGCTGTGGCGCTACTGGATGCGCCTGCCGGAACGCGGCAAGATCGGCTTCTTCGAGCGGTCCTGGTATTCGCGGGTCATCGAGGGCCGCGTCGCTCGAACCACCTTGCCGGCGGACCTTCCCGCGTACTTCAGGGAGATCAACCAGACCGAGGCGATGCTCACCGCAGACGGCGCTTTGATCGTGAAATTCTGGCTCCACGTTTCCAAGAAGGAACAGCGCAAGCGCATCCGGGAAGGCGCCAAGGACCCCTATTGGAAGTTCACCGGCGAGCGCGACCTGACGGCAGAATCCGAGGAACAGTACGAGGACTATGCCCGCGCGTCCGAGGAGATGCTGGCGCGCACGTCCACGCCGCTTTCCCCGTGGATCACCATCGACAGCGAGGATCGCCGCGCACGGCGCCTCAATGTTTTCGCAACCCTAGCGGAGCACATTTCCGCGGCTCTCGCCAGGCGCCCGGGAACTGGTGCGGTGTCTGCTCCCCCGCCGCCGCGGGCAGTGCCGGCGATCCTAGACAAGATTGATTTCTCCCGCCGACTTTCCCAGGAGGCCTATGAGGAGAGGAAGAAATCCCTCCAGGCGGAGCTGCGCAAGAACCACTACGAATGTGTTTCGCGGGGACTTTCCCACGTAATCGTCTTCGAGGGATGGGACGCCGCCGGAAAGGGCGGCACGATCCGACGCCTGACGGCGTATTTCGATCCCCACTACTACGATGTGATACCGGTCTCGAAGCCCACGAAAGAGGAGCTGGACCGCCACTACCTGTGGAGGTTTTGGCGCCACCTGCCGCGCGCGGGCCACATCGTTATCTATGACCGGTCGTGGTATGGCCGCGTGATGGTGGAGCGCATCGAGGGATTCTGTACCGAGCCGGAATGGCGCCGCGCGTATCAGGAGATCAACGACTTCGAGACGCAGCTCGACCGCGCCAACATCGGCGTTGTGAAGTTCTGGCTGCATATCTCCAACGAGGAACAACTTATACGCTTCAACGAGCGGGCGGCGGATCCCCATAGGCAGTGGAAGCTAACCGAGGAGGACTGGCGCAACCGCGAGAAGTGGGACGCCTATCGCGACGCCGTGGACTCGATGGTCGAGCGCACCTCCACCAAGCACGCGCCGTGGCACATCGTGCCCGCGAATTGCAAGCGCTCCGCCCGCGTGGAGTGCATGGAGATTGTGCTCGCGGCGATGCAGGATTCCATCAAGCGCCACGACGCCGCCAAGGCCAAGCCGTAG
>JBBQYG010000252.1:0-4240 GCA_038208905.1 Candidatus Sumerlaeia bacterium
AGTATCTTGGTGCTTCACCTGGAATCGGTGCGTGGGTGCGGGCGCGTTTGTGTTGCAACTCCGCGTTTAACCGCTTCCTACGGGCCGTTCCAGGTGTTTCCTTGCATCAGCGCCCGAGGTGGGACGCTGGATCTAGGACTAAGCGCCCCACTGTGGCCGCTTCCAAGTCAATGCGCTCCAACGCGCCCAGATTGACCTCGTGTATCGAATCCAAATCACTGACGTGCATCTCCATTGTCCACCCTTGGGGCTCAAAGCGGACATAGAAGTGCTCGGGAAATTGGTGAACCGACGATGTCCACTCAGTGACCGACTCCCCCCCTACCTCAACACGACCGAAGGAGCCGGGCAGGACGAGGTGTCGCTCTTCCGCTGTCAGTACATCCCACCGACGTCGATCGGCGCCCCAAACGACAGCGTGTGTCAAGTCTATCTCGGCATCGGATTGCCACCTAAGCCGCACTTTCAGTTGACGGGGCTCCTCCGCGGAAGGCTTTAGTTGCATCAGCCGGACACGGGACACTGCGCCCGGGCGTACAACGAAGGTCTGAGCCCACGCCGAAACGGCCTCATCTCGTAATGTCTTCGTTGGTGAGAGCGCAATGCCGTAAGCTCCAGGCTCAAGTGAGTGCTGGAACTGACTGCTCGTAACGGGCGTCCAGGGCACAACCACGGAGCCATCGGTTCGCACCACACGGACGCTCAAGTCAGCACCCTGCCCGGGCGATTCTCCAACAATCTCACCCAAGTCGAAAGACAGCTCGCCCTGCGAGAAAGGAAGTAGTTGGGGGGCAACACCTCCTCGGGATTCGTAGCCTTGGCGCGTAACTTCGGATGACTCGCCACAGCCTAGCGCAGGATGCGCTCCGAGACTCACGCCAGCGACAGATGCCGACCCAAGACTCGCCACTGCGGTAAGCGCACAAACCAGCAAGGCGCCGCAACCCGAAATAGCGAAACCGAGACCTCCAAAGTAGTGAATCACAGAGTACCTCCGGTCCAAGGAAGGGGCCCCGTTGGGATCCCGCAAATTTTGACGTCTTCCCCTTTCATACAGTTCCACTGCATCTGATGGCCAGCGTACACCTTTATCAATGGCTTTATGCCCTCGTTCAGACATTCTTGTTCAGCGTTCTCCATATATTCTTCCTTTTTCCTGTCAACACACGCCTCAATGTTATCGCTAAACGGGTGCGGGCTAGGATGCGCCAACTGACATTCGATAAGATGCTCCGCGTACATTCCGCCATCGTGGTACTCTGCCTCCTTTTGGGCTTTGCAAGCGAGGAGGTCGGGATCTGTAATCCATTTATAATAGGGGCCCGATCCCGGCTGATGCCGCTCACACGGCTCATGGCGTCGTCGAAGGCTCCCCCTGAACTCGAGTAGCTGTAGGTCAGTGCGTCCCCGTGCGGCATCGTCGTGCCACTGCGGCGCACGGTCTGGCGCCCCGCCGTCGCTTTCGCATAGGCATGGGCCACCGAGTAGGCGTCGCCGTTGACTACGGAGTTGTGGTCCTGATCGAAGTCGGTCACGTTGCCCCAGCCATCGAAGCTGAAGCCCACCTCGTCGACCACGGTACCCGATGTGGCCGCATCGTACTGTGTCACGGTTGTAACGCGGCCGAGGGCGTGGGCCAACCCGCGGTGCCAAGACCGGGCAGGGTCAGTAGTCCGAGAACCCCACATCGCCGGTGCGGCCACTCTCGCCGCCGTCATATAACGAGCGGCCATCGAGTACCAGGGCGATTCCATCACCTCCCCGTCCCCCGGTACCTGCCCAGACGCCTGTCCCGGCAGTCGACGAGGCGCCGACGACCCATTCGCCCGCGATGCGAACCGACCCCCCGTTGCCACCCGCACCAGAGCGACCGCCATTGCCTCCGTCACCAGCGCGTACAACACCGGCGATTTCCACCTCGGGCGCGGCCAGTGAGATGCTGCCGCCGTGACCTCCGGGCATTCCAACCCGTTCCTCAGGCGGACCGACATCGGCACTGTAGCCACTGCCTCCGAAAATCGCCCCGAGGATGGTCAAACGACCTTCGCAGCGGATGTCCAACGATGGCGCGTCGAGGGCATTCGCTCCGCCTCGGCCATCAACACTCAATAGATTACCCGCGATCAAAATGTCTTCGGATGCACGCAGTCGAAGGGGCCCTTCGACTGTCACCGCCGCGCCAGCCGGGATCACGATCCGCCTTGCCGCAATATCGCCCTGCACGATCGCGCCGTCTTGCAGGGTGAGAATCCCTGACTCTCTCACGTGGAGCTCGCTCCCCTGCGACTCGGCGGGCACCCCGCGTGCACCCGATGGGCTTCGCGCGGCACAACCTACGGAGACTGCGGAAGCCCAAGCCAAGAACAATGCCATCGTTGCCCGGCCACGCGATTTGCGTCGCAGGCCGGGCGCGTAAGGACGCCAATCGACCACGTGCCGCTCAGCAACCATCGCCGTTGTTTCCGTCGTCGCCATCGCCTCCTGGAGTACTGGAGCCATCTGTGCCGTTGGCAGCACCCTGGCCCTGGAGGCCGCCCGTCGGCGACGTTCCTGGAGCGCCCGCACCTCCGCCCAGGCCGCCCGTGCCGCCCCCTCCGGATCCTCCTGCACCGGACACGCCCGGAGGGGTACCTTTGCCCCCATTGCCCCCGTTTCCGCCTTTCCCACCGGTGGCATTACCACCATTGCCGCCTGGTCCGGCGTTCCCACCGTTTCCTGCGCTGCTCCAAGCGTCGCCCCCGCTTCCCCCATTGCCACCCGCGCCGCCCGTGGCATCCCCGCCATCGGCTCCGTTGCCCCCACTGCCGCCTTGGATGGGAGGATTGCAGCAGTTCGCGCCGTTTTGGCCTTTGGCACCCGCGGCACCGGTTACACTTCCTCCCGGCCCACCCTGCGATCCGTTGCCGCCATTCGGGTGAGAAGACGTCCCATCGGCGCCAATTGCTCCGGGTGCGCCAGGCGCGCCTGCGGCTGCACTCGGCTTCTTGGGTGATCTGCCATTGCGTCAGTCTAGCTGACTGATGGGGTCCATGGGCTCTGGATGATCCTCGAAATGGATGTTGCCGGAACCACCGCTCAGGCCGCCGTCAAAGTAGCTGACGCCTTCAAGTACAACCTGCACGCCGTCCCCGCCGCGCCCACCCATCCCCGACCAGAAGCCGGTGGTGAGTCCGAGGCCATCGAGGACCTCGTCAGCGAGGCCGTGCGAGGTTTCCGCCGATCCGACGATCAACAGGGATCCCCCATCTCCGCCGGGTCCGCCGCCGCCTTGACCGCCCGCCCCCGCATGGACCGTCCCAGCCACCAACAGGTCCGGCGCCACCAGCGAAACGGAGCTGCCGTGTCCGCCTGCCGCTCCTACGTTTTCGACTGGATCCAACCCCGCGAAGCACCGCCCGCGGCCACCCACGATACTCCCAGTCACTGTCAGTCGACTGTCACTCTGGAGCAGTAGAACCGGGGCGTCGCGGGCCGGGTCCCCTGCGAGCCGATCGACGGCGCGAAGTGTGCCCGCGACGACCAGGTGCTCGGTCGCGTGAAGGGTTGCATCCGCGTCCACGTAGACCGTGGCGTGTTCGGCAACTCGGACGAAGCGCGCTTGGATCGTGCCACGGATGATGTCCCCGTGCCCGAGGACGATCTCGTTGACGACGGGAGGCGCCCCGAGAGACGCGAATGCACGGGGCCCCGGAAGGGCGCTGGCACCATAGATCGCGGCAAGGAGCGCCGCGGCGGCCGGAAGGCTCAGTGCGGTGGTTTTCGTTCTCATGAGTCCTCGTAGTTGTGCCCGGCCCAATGACGCCGGAGGGGCGTGACATGGGTCTTGCGAGGAGGGGGGCTGGCAAAAGTAGTCGTCCGTACAGGTCCTGTCAAGAGAGGCAAAAACGGGTCGACCTGCACTAACGGTTGCTGAGTTCGGGGCTGGGGCGACATCGGGGAGGTGCTTCGGGGTAGGCATCATACTCTTTCGGCACAAAAGTCGGCGTCACGCCCTCCGGCTAGGCACGACGGTACCACGGACGGGCGGATCCCGGGCGCGAAGCGGGGGTCGGGGTCGGAGTTGCTCCTTCAAATCTGAAACGCCGCTTCCGGGCAGAGGCGGCGCGGCGGGGGCCAGGCGGCGCGGCGCAGCTCGCTGGCGGGGATGATGGTGCTGAAGATTTCGCGCAGCGTCAGCGGACGGGTCGTGAGACCGGCCGCCATCGCGGGGGTGCGGCGCTCGCGGCCTTGGCGGAGGGAT
>JBBQYG010000253.1:0-4215 GCA_038208905.1 Candidatus Sumerlaeia bacterium
CCCGGAGTGATGAGGCTCCAAGCTAGGAAACGGGGGGTGGGGCGGGCAAGGATTCCTTTGGGGGAGGGGAATGGGACGGGGGAACTGGGAATGGAGTGCGAGGGGGAGACTACGCTCCCCCGTCGGCGCCGGCGATTTCGATGACGTAGATGCCGGGGGAGACCTCTGTCAGCGGCTGGGCAAGCAGCCATGTGCGCAGCGCCTCGAATCGTTGCCACTCCGCGGCGGAGAAGCGCGGCTGGAAGTAGCGCGCCTCGTAGAGCCCGAGCTCCGCCTGATTCAGCAATACGCGGCGGATGCCGCGGCGGCGCCAGTCGGCGAGCATGGCGTCGTTGTCGGCGCTGGCGCGGATTTCCACCAGAACCAGCGGCGAGTCGAACCAGTCGCTGGCGACGGGTCGATAGGTCTTCGCATAGGCGGCGCGGTGCTCCCCGATGTAGAAGACGGGCTCGTTGTCGGCGGAGTTCGCATTCAGCCACAGCACCGCCGGATACGCGTTGAAATTGGCGGCGATCCGGACGTCGTCGCCCACAATGCCGAGGGCCGAGCGGTAGGTGTGGTTGTAGATGATCCGCCACGTGGGCGCCCACGTCGCGCCGGCCAGCGCCATCGCGGCTACCGCGATCCGCATCGCTGCCGGAGCGCCCGCCCGCGCGGCCAACGCGTGGGCACACGGCACGCCGAGCACCACCAGCGCCAGCGACTGCGGCAGGAAGAACCGCACACTCTGATAGGTTCTCCACCACACCAGCCAGCCCACGATCAGCACCGCCAGGAGCAGTCCTGTCAGAAAGCTGAATCGCCGCCGCAACCCCGCAAGCAGCACCACGCCGAAGGCCAGCGGAAGCATTGCCAGCAGCATCGGCCCGGGGTTGTGCTTCTCGAACCGGATCCAGCTCCGCGTCATTTCCACGGGCGACATCAGGAGAGCCTGAACCGAGCGCCCCATGCCCGTCTCGGCCACCTTGTTGGAGTAAAACGCCTCGTTCTCCGGGCTCCACTCGGGTCCGCCAAAGATGGAGTAGGCCAGCGGATAGACGGGATTGCCGTGATAGAGTGTGCTCTTCACCAGCCACGGCCCCAGCGCTGCGAGTCCGCAGACGACCACCGCCGCGATCCCCGTTGCGACGCGGCGTTGCCGCAACGCGATCCGGGCGAGCACCGCCAGCCCCACGATTCCCACAACGGGGAGCAGGCTGATCTTGGCGGCCAGCGCGGCACCCAGCAGCAGACCCGTCGCCGCGTGACGTGCCGTGGCCGACCGAATGCCGCCGCCCCCAGCGAGCCAGATGCCGCCGAAAAGATACGCCGCCGCCGCCACGTCGGAAAAGGGCCACGCCGCCAGCACGCCCACCGTGGGAATCGCGAACGCCGCAAGCGCCGCCGACGCGGCGATCCATGCTTCCGCGCGGTGCGCCCGCCCGTGGAAAAGCCCGCGGTAAACGCGGCGCGCGATGGCCCCGCACACGAAGGCGAGCGCGATGGCGTGGAGGCAGTGCGTCACCTGATAGACGCGCCCGAGCTGCAGCGTCCCGAGGCCCTGCGCCACGAGGAGGCCCTGCATCGCGGGGAGGTTGGCGTTCACATTGTAGGGGAGGGCCACGAAGCGCCCGGCGCGGAGCCACTCACGCGGCCCGACCAGGTGATAGCGCAGGCCATCGCTCTCCACCGCCGCCGCCAGCGCGGCCACCAGTGCGAGGGATGCGAAAACGCCCAGCGCCACCAGCTCTGGCCACGCGGGCCGGACCGTGATTCTTGCGCCGTCCCCACGTCGCCCCCACCTAAGGGCGATCGTTCCCGCCGCGATCGCGATCAGCGGCACGATCCCGGGATAAACCGCCACAAACGCGATCCATCCCCCCGCCGTCCCACAGATTCCCCCGCCAATCAGGAAAGCCAGCGCCGCGCGCTCCGGCAGGGACGCCGCCCCCCAACCCGCCGCCCGGGCCACCATCCACCCGGCGAAGGTCAGCAATCCGCCCAGGGCCAGCCCGCCGACCAGCGCGGCCAACTGCCGCACCGGGAATCCCCCCAGCAGCGCCGGGCCCGCCTCCACAAAGCCCAACTGCCACCCGGCGCGCGTCCAATACGCCGTCGCCCCCGCGATCCACAGGACCGCGAACACGAAGGCCAGGCGATGGGCAAGGGCGTGGGACTTCATGGGTGCCGAGCGTTCCGCCCCCCTCCCCACCGGCGCAACCGCGCATTCAGGATTGCGCCACGGGCGCGCGGTGGAGGGCTCTTGTCCAATAACCCACGCCGGGAGCCACGCACCCTCATGGAAAAGATCGCCTATAAGAATCTGGGCAGCTGGATTGGGGACGCGTTCAACGACTTCACTTCAGGTTTTACCAACCTGATGCCCTATGGGTTCATCTATCTGGGGGTGCTGGTCCTCAGCATCATCCTTTCCTACTGCGGCGGCTTCATCGGTGCATTGGGAGGTCAGGTCACTTTGGTAGTTGCCCAGATCGTGATGACGGTCGTTCAGTATCTGCTGGCGGGAATCGGCCTTACCATGCTGACGGGAGTCGCCGTGGGCAGGGCGCATGGGCGCGACGCCACCATGGCCGACGCGCGACTGGATACCGGCGTCTATGTTCAGGGGGTTCTTGGCTATTTCGCCGTATCGGTCCTGACGGGCCTTGTGCTGGCCGTTGCGGCCATTCCCGGCGTGGTACCGCTGGTTATTGGAATAACGAACAACAACAATGGCCTGATTGTGGTGGGTGGCGTCCTGATCTTCATTCTGGCACTCCCGGTCCTGATCGTGGTGTTGGCACTGCTGGAGTTCATCTTTCCGCTGATCGTTGACCGGCGCCTAGACTTCTGGTCGGCCATCACCACCAGCGCGGATTGCGTCCGGCGGGACTTGTTGGGAATGTCGCTCTTCATCATCGTCAAGGGGCTGCTGGGCATTCCCATTGGCTTGATTGCCTGCCTCACGTGCGGAATTGGCGCAGGGCTCATGATGCCGTTCCTGTCGATACTCACTTTGCGCGCCTACCGCGACTACTTCGGCCTCGACGCCGACCGGAATGCACCGACGCCTCCAACTGGCGGATTCGCTGGCCCGCTTGTCTCCCCCTTTCCCGTCCAGCCAGCCCAGGCGCTGCAAGTTCCGCCCGCCCAGCCCTCGGGATTCGGGTTTGTCCCGCCGGGTGAGGGCCAGGACCCGCGGCTGCCGCCGCCTCCGCCGCCGGCTTGAATGGGAGGGATGGGATGTATGGGACCAAATCGGACCCAGATGACCTCTTTGACCTGACTGACGGATGGGAGGGGTGTGGGCTGGATCAGAGGCAGCGGACCGTTTTCCATTTTGGCCCTGCCGTTGCCGTTCGCTCCCCCGGCAGGCTTCATTTGACACCTTCCACCGGTCCCCCAAGACTTCCCCGGTATCGCACATTGGCACGGCCCCGCGCCCCCCCGATTGAGGCGCCGTCCGATCCGGGATATCCCCGGAAACCCAACCCGAAGGTGCATCCCCGCATGTTGAAGAGATTGGCTCTCCTCCTGGCCGTTGCCACACTATGCTTCGGCCAAATCGCCATGCCGGATCGGGCCCCTGCCGATGTCGCGAAGGGGCTGCCGACCGCGACGCCGACGGCTTCACCGATCCCAACCACGGGGACCCCGCCGACGGCGTCCTTTACCACGGCACCAACGACGCCACCGCCCACAAGCGGGATTCCCACGTCGATTCCCCCGACGTTTACGGTCGCCCCCCCCACGACGACCCCTACCCCATCCATCACGTCCACAGTTCCCCCCTCGGCCACGCCGAGCGCGACCGAGACACCAACCCCCTCGATTTCGGCGACTCCTTCCGCCACTCCGTCTCCGACCGCCGACCCCAGCGTGGCGCGCGAGCTGATGCTCGACGAGCCCGCCGTCATGGACGAGGCGGAGGCCGGCGTCTTTGAGCAATTCTTCGTAAACGCCCCCGAAGGCATCGACCATCTCTACATCCGCGTCACCACCGAGAACGTGGTGAACGTGGCGATCGCCACGTTCACCGAGCCGAACGATACCAACAACGACGCCTACGAAACGGTAAGTTCCGTCACCGAGCTTCAATACCTGATCGATGCGGACTCCACGCCGGCATATTTTGGCGGCACGCCGATCTTCATCGCCGTCGCCGCGCCGCCCGCCCCCAAGGGCCCGTCGTCGGGGCTGACCCGCTACACGATCCAGGTTCTGAGGGATCCATTC
>JBBQYG010000254.1:0-4197 GCA_038208905.1 Candidatus Sumerlaeia bacterium
CAAGTCGCGGTGAAGGCGGTGGATATTGCGCTCTTCGGACGCATGATCGCCGAGATAGAAAACGCCAACGTCGATGCGGCGTCCCAGGTTGCCCATGGCATCTCCACCCACGAGTGCGGATCGGAGGAGGACTTCTGGAGCATGGTGGACGACCTGAACAGGCCCGGTCAGGATCGCGGAGCGGGTCTGATCAATTCCCAGCAGTTCAACTCCGCCACTTTCTACCGCTACGCCAACGTCCATCTGCCGCAGCTCTGCACGAATCTGGGAGGCGATGTGGAGTTGGCGAGGCAGGCGGCGATGGCGTTTGCCCGTGCATTCATCACGGCGATTCCGGCGGCGAAGCAGAACTCCCACGCGGCGCTGAATCCGCCCGACCTTGTGCTGGTGGTGGTTCGGGAAAAGGGACAGGCGCTGTCTTTGGCCAACGCCTTCGCCAAGCCGGTCTCCACGGGGCGGGACGCGGACATCGTGGGCGGGTCGGCACGCGCGATGGCCGACTCTTGGGATCGCATTCTGAAGGCCTATGGCGACGCGGGAATCGCGGCGGCGCCGTTCTTCTCCGTCGCGCCCCAGGCCGACGGCGTGACGTTTGCAAAGGGCGCCCGCGTGGCGGGGATCGATGCGCTGATGGACTCCGTATCGAAGGCCCTGGTCAGCTTCGTCCATCAGGGCAAGGAGTCGCGCGCATGACAACCGCCCTGCTCCTGCGGCTCGGCGCGCCCCTGCAGTCATGGGGAACGCAGAGCCGCTTCTCCGAGCGCGACACCCAGCTCGAACCATCGAAGTCCGGCGTTGTCGCGATTCTTTGCGCGGCGCTGGGCCTTGGCCGGGCGGAGCCCCATGTCGCGACGCCGACTATTCCCAAGCTGGAACTCACCCACCTTGCCGCCCTCACGATGGCCGTCCGCGTGGACCGCGAGGGAACGAAGCTGAGGGATTTCCACACCATCGGCGGAGGCGAGGCGCCGGATTGGTTCTGCGAGATGCACGGGATGAAGCGAAACCGCGAAGGACGCTTCAACTACGGCGTCTCCAAGGCGAATGGAAACACGCCCGACACGGCACTATCCAATCGGCACTATCTCTCCGACGCCCGCTTCCTTGTGGCGCTTGGCGCGGAGGATTCCACCGGTGCGGCTTTGCTGCGTGAATGCGCCCGTGCGCTGTCCGAGCCTGTCTTTCCGCTCTTCCTCGGGCGGAAGTCGTTCGTGCCCGCGGAGCAAGTGCTCCACGACGCGAAGGAACCATTGCGGTCCGGCGCTTCTCTCCCGGCGATACTCGAATCGGAACCCTGGGAGCCGCGGGGTTGCGATGTCCTGTGGAACGGACGTCCGCGTATAGACAAGCTCCGTCTCGTCGTGGAATCCACGGAAGACGACGGCTTTCCGCGCGCCGATGTGCCGATCTCCTTCGCGAAAGGTGATCGGCGGTTTGCCACGCGGTATGTGAAGACCGACTTCACCGGCAAGCCGATCGAGGAGTATCTGGCCAAGCTCCCAACATCAAGAAAGGAGACTGTCGCATGACGTTTGCCCCTTCACCACTCGCCGCGCCGACCGTGGCCATCTATCTGTCCCGACTGGTCCTCGATCCGCGGAGCCGCCCGGTGCGCAAGGCGCTCGGCGACAATCGCCTCTATGGCGTGCTCCTCAACGCATTCGAGAGTAGCGCCATTGGGCATCACAGCGGCAGCGCCCCGCGTCCCCGTGGCCTCCTCTGGCGCGTGGAGCCGCCGGAGCCCCACACGCCACCGCGCGTTCTGGTTCAGTCCATCGGAGAGCCCGATTGGGATCGACTCCCGCCGGGTGTGATCCATGCCTCGTCCACGCCAGAAACAAAGCCGTTTGCGCCGGTTCTCTCACCCGGCGATCGGCTGCGCTTTCGGCTGAGGGCCAATCCGACAGTCGCGGCTCCGGGCGAGCAGATCGCGCCGGGCAAGCACGCCCGGGGTGACCATCGCGTCGCCTATTGGAAGGTGATCCGCGACTTCGAGGAACCGCTTCGCGAGGCCCTAAGCCTTGGCGACACTGCCCGCTTTGCCGAACTGACCCGCCAGAAGAACGCCCGCATCGAGCAGGCCCTGGCGGACTGGCTCGCCAAGCGACTGGAGGGTGCCGCCTCGCTGTCCGCCGCCACCGCCGATACCTGGTTCGATTTCGGCGACAACCAGCCACCGCGCCGACCCATGCAGCTTCGGGTCATTCCGGAGCCAGCATTCCGCGTCGATCCATCCGCCAAGCATCATCCCGACCGGAAGCGCGGCGAAGGCGATCTGTCGCCGTTCCTCTTCGAGGGCGTTCTAACGGTCGAAAATCCAGAGGCGCTCCTGTCCCTGGTCCGCTCCGGCATAGGCCGGGCCAAGGCCTTTGGCTGCGGACTTCTCTCTCTGGCGCGCGCCTGACCGGCGACGCGCAAGGGCCGCTCTTTGACAATCGATTCCCGACGGCCGGGGCGGATGCGTGGGCTCCGCCCCGGCCCCTCCGTTGTCATTGTCTATACGTGGAAAAATCGATTGGAAAGGCTCCTCAGCCATGTCCGGAAAAGACCTGCATGAGCTCCCCCGAGTGGGCGAGTCCCTCAGCTTTCTCTATCTGGAGCAGTGCCGCATCGAGCAGGACTCGCTGGCCATCGCCGCATGGGACCTTGCGGGGATCATTCCCATTCCCGCCGCGTCGCTCAACACCCTGTTGCTGGGGCCCGGCACCGTCATCACCCACGCAGCCGTCCGCGCGCTGGCCGACAATGGATGCACCGTCGTCTGGGTGGGCGAACGGGGCGTCCGCACTTACGCCTGCGCCACCGGAGAGACACGCTCCGCGCGCAACGTCCTCCGCCAGGCCTATCTCGCCACGCGGGACAATCTCCGGCTGGAGGTTGTCTCACGCATGTACCGCATGAGGTTCCCCGGCGACCTCCCCGCCAACCTCACCCTCCAACAGATCCGCGGAATGGAGGGCATCCGCGTCAGGGAGTCCTACCGCACCTTTGCCAACCAGCACGGCGTCGCATGGGACGGCCGATCCTACCGGCGCGACAACTGGGACCACGCCACGCCCATCAACCGCGCGCTCTCCGCCGCCAACGCCTGCCTCTACGGACTCTGCCACGCCGCCATTGTCGCCCTTGGCTACTCGCCCGCCCTCGGCTTCGTCCACAGCGGCAAGCAGCTCTCCTTCGTCTATGACATCGCCGACCTCTACAAGACCGAGACCACCATCCCCGCCGCCTTCACCGCCACGCGGGAGGACTTTGAGCAAAGCCTCAAGGGCGTCCTCCCCAAGGAACGCCTCCAACTCGACCAGCGCGTCCGCTACAAACTGCGCCAGCAGTTTGCCAACGGAAAGCTCCTCGAACGAATTCCCCGCGATATCCACCGCCTCTTCGACATCCCTATCGATGGCGCGCCAGAAAACGACGACGATCCTCCACCCGCCCCACCCAGCGCCGACGCGCCCGATGAATGGTCCACCGACCCATCACGCCCCGCGGCATTGTGGGATCCCGGCTCCGGCGCCGACGTGACCCTCCCACCCGACCCGCCGTCCACGCCCCCCGGCAAGCCCCACAGGAAGAAACGCCCATGACCATCCTCATCCTCGAAAAAGTCCCCGAATCCCTCCGCGGCGAACTCACCCGATGGATGCTCGAAGTCAAAGCGGGCGTCTTCGTCGGAACCATGACCGCCACCGTCCGGGAGAAGCTCTGGGACAAGACCATCGAATCCCTCCGTACCCATTCCGGAGCCCTCCTCATCCACAGCCATCCCGACAGCGAATGGGGCTTCCACCTCCGCCACCACGGATCCCTCAGCCGCCGCATCGTCGAGCGCGACGGCCTCCAACTGATCGAACGCGACCACCCCGACCGCGACAAGGCCCTGCGCAAACTCGCCGCCTCCATCCCTGCATCCTTGCGCCGCGAACTCCTCCAAAAAGTCAAAGGAGCAACCTCGGCCACATGCCCCCCACCCAGCCTCCCGGAGTCGAAATCCGTTGAGACACATAACGGCGATTCTGAAAGGTAACCCCAGCAAAAGGCAGTCTCTGCCCCGCACACGCGGGGGTGAACCGGGTATGGTTCCGGGATGGAGGGCGCGACAATTCTCTGCCCCGCACACGCGGGGGTGAACCGCTGGCGGAAAAGGGAGCGTTGTTGTGGGCCGTCTCTGCCCCGCACACGCGGGGGTGAACCGGC
>JBBQYG010000255.1:0-4182 GCA_038208905.1 Candidatus Sumerlaeia bacterium
AGCGCTGGCTACCGCCATTGGTCACTCCGGCGGCGGAGAAGGGGACTGAGGAGGGGGCCCATCCCCCGGACTCGGAATACCAGGCGTTGTTGGGGCCACCAGAACCCTGAACGATAAACGGCGGCGGCGCCCCAGCCAGCGGCGGGCGGGCCGTGACGGAGACGCGGATGTTATTGTCGGCGGGGCCGAACCACCCGTTGGTGGAGTGCCAGAGCGCGAAGTGCTCCATGTAGGCGGTGTCCCCCGCGACCACGGGGCCCGTCAGCGCGATGGTCAGCGTCGTGGTCTGGCCGGTGGCGACGGTTGAGGGGCTGAAGGAGTAGAAGGTGTTCTCCTGACCCGCCGGGACAAACGCGCTCGTGCGGCCAAAGGCGCGGCTCGGAACGACCGTCACCGTGCCCGGCGTCCACGTGGCCGTCCCCACATTCGTCAGCCCCACGGTCACGGTCAGCGGGTCGCCCTGCCTGACCGTCGTGTTGTAGGTGATGGAGTCCACGCGCGCGTCCCGTGCCTTTGCCGTCGGCGCGCTGGCGGTGACGATCAGCGCGTTGGCCGCGCTGCGCTGGCCCAGATGGTCGTAGGCGCCGTTGTCCGACGGATAGTTGACGACCCCGCTGAACGGCTCTCCCGCCGCCCACAGCGTCGTGGAACCGCCACCGTCGAGGTTGATCGCATCGGCGGCGCCGAGTTCCTTGATGACCTGTGCCAGCTCCGTGCAGGACATGCCCGCCGCGTCGGAGGTGCGCCCGTCAACGGCGAGCAGGATCAGCGTGTTGCCGTCGGCGGATATACCCACGGCCGACCGCGGGTGCCGGGCGGTGGCATGGGTGTTGGATATATCATAGGTTTCGACCGCGCCATTCTCAACCAGCACGGGACCGCACACCATCACGTTGGACCAGCCCGCGGCCTGCCCGCTCCATCCGCCGGACTTCCGCGCAATCTGCATGTCGGACTTGGAGTTGTAGCGAATCCCCATGCCGAAGTTGTTCACGTTGGATCCGTCGAAAGCATGGACGACGTTGCCATCCACCTTCAGGTAGGTGGTGCCCCCGCCCCAGGTGGCGGTCGGGGCGGCGGCGTTGTAACTGGCGGTGTTGAAATAGGTGCCATTGATTGCCGCCTTTGCGTTGGCGACCTCGGCGGCAAAGGTGCTCGTGGCCGCGCGGGGAAAGACGGCGGGGCTCTGGACGTTGGCGCCGTTGCGGAAGTTGATCTTCACGTCCACGCCCGGCTTGGTCAGGTCCACCGTCATGTAGGAGACGCTCTGCTTGGCGGAGAACAGGCTGTCGAACTGGTAGTAGCGCCACACGACGCCGTCGCCAACCTCGCGCTCGAACCAATTGGCGCCGGTCAGGAGCTGGCCCGGGGCGAGCGCGGGGGCCAGGAACCCCAGCACCGCCGCGAGCAGAACCTTGGACCTTCGGACCGCCGAGATTGCAAATTCCATGAAAAAATTCCCTTTGATAATTCGTCGGGCGTCCAGCCGACCCCCATAAATATCATGCGGACTGGAATTGGCAAGGCCTATCCGAGCGCGCTTGAGCGTGCTTTCACTGCGTCGCACCGCTTCCCCCCGGATTCATCTGGGGGAAAGCGGCCTGATTCAGTGCTCGCCCTCCCCATGAACGATGCGGGCTTCCTTGATGACCTTCTCCTGCACGGCGGGTGGGCAGGGTTCGTAGTGGGCGAAAGCGGCAGAGTAGATCGACCGGCCCTGGGTCATCGAGCGCAGGTCGCGGCTGAAGGTCGTCATCTCTCCCTGGGGAACCTCGGCGGCGATGCTGACGCGGCGGCCAAGCTGCTCGTTGCCGGAGATGCGCCCGCGATGGCTCGATAGGTAGC
Organism: Candidatus Sumerlaeia bacterium; assembly: GCA_038208905.1. Lineage (GTDB taxonomy): Bacteria > Sumerlaeota > Sumerlaeia > SLMS01 > SLMS01 > JBBQYG01. The sequence continues at coordinate 1,846 of JBBQYG010000255.1, forward strand.
CGAGGATGTCGCCCATGTAGTCGGCGGGGACGCTGATCTCCACCTTCATGATCGGTTCCAGGATCGCGGGGGACGCGAGCGGGGCGATGTTCTTGAAGGCGATGGACGCGGCCACCTGAAAGGCCATGTCGCTGGAGTCCACGGCATGGTAGGAGCCATCGTAGCACGACACCTGAAGGTCGATCACGGGATAGCCCGCGAGGATGCCGCGGGTGAGGGATTCGCGGATGCCCTTTTCCACGGAGCCCTGGTAATTTGTGGGGATCACGCCGCCGACGACGGCCCACTTGAACTGGAAGCCCGAGCCGCGCGGCAGGGGTTCCATTCTGATGTGGCAGTCCCCATACTGGCCGCGCCCGCCGCTCTGCTTCTTGTACTTCCCCTGGCCGTGGGCGGGGCGCATGATGGTCTCGCGGTACTGGACGCGCGGGGCCTCCGACACGATGTCGATGCGCGCCTGGGTCTTAAGCCGATCTACGGAGACGTCGAGGTGGGTGTCGCCCATGCCCTCCAGCACCGTTTGGTGGAGCATCGAGTCGCGCACCAGGTGCAGCGTGGGGTCGGACTCCAGAAGGCGGTGCAGCGCGAGGGCGATCTTGTCCTCCTCGTTCTTGTTCTTCGCGTGGATCGAGACGGCGGCGGTGGTGGCGGGCATGTGGGTGGGCTCGTAAACCGTCGCCGCGTCCTTGGGATCGAGGAGCGTATCGCCGGTGAGTACGTCCTGAAGTTTCGCGAAGGCGCCGATGTCGCCGGTCATCAGGCGCTCCACGGGGACCTGGGTCTTGCCGCGCAGGGCAAACACGCGGCCCGCCTTCTGCACGTTCCCCGTCCGCATGTCGGCGATGGGGCAATCCCCGGTGACGCTGCCGGTGATGACCTTGAAGAGCGACAGGCGCCCCGCATAGTCATCGTTCACCGTCTTGAAGACAAAGCCGCTGAAGGGCGCCGCGGGGTCGAGCTTCCTGAGGTGGACCTCTCCATAGGGATCGTCCTTCTGTACGTAGGCGCGGAACCCGCCGCGCAAGTCGGGCGATGGGCATTCGTCGAGGATGAAGTGGATGAGGCCGGAGAGGCCGATTTCCTTTTCCGCCGAGCAGCAAACGACGGGGATGAAGCGGCCGGCCTGCAGGTCTTCGCGCAGGCCGAGGCGTAGCTGCTCCTCCGTGAGTGTTTCGTTTTCGAGGAAGTGCTCCGTCAACTCGTCGTCGCCCTCGGCGGCGGCCTCGACGAGGATGCGGCGGGCCTCGCGCGCTTGTTCGAGCATGTCGTCGGGGATTTCCTCCACGCGCTTCTTGCCGCCCTCGTCATAGACGGCCTTCATGTCCAGGAGATCCACGATGCCCTTGAAGTTCGCCCCTTGGCCGATGGGAAGCGTGACGGCGACGGTATGGGCATCGAAGGCTTCCTCGATATGGCGCATCGCGGCGGCGAAGTCGGCGCGCTCCCTGTCCATCTTGTTCACCAGGATCGCGATGGGGATGTCGTATTCGCGGGCGAAGTCCCAGGCGAACTCGGTGCCGACCTCGACGCCTGACTCGGCGTCGACGACGATGAGGCACATTTCGGAGATGCGGATGGCGTTCTTGATCTCCCCGACGAAGTCCCGGTAGCCGGGGCAGTCGAGGATGTTGATCTTGAAGTCATCGTGCTCGATGGGGAGGAGAGTCGCGTGGATGGAACACTTGCGCGCCTTCTCCTGAGGGTCGTAGTCGGACTGGGTACTGCCTGCCTCAACGGTTCCGCGCCGCTCGACCAGCCCGTGGATGTGCAGCAGCGCCTCCGCGAGCGTGGTCTTCCCGGCGCCGGAATGTCCCCCGAGGGAGATATTCCGGATATTGGTGGTTGCGTAGGCTTTCATTGTTTGGCTCCAATCGGATGGTGAACCGATTTACCTGAGTGGAGAGGGCGCGACCGAGTCGCCGTGGGCAAGCGAAAGCGGTCCAATGCCACGGTTCGATCCGGTGACAACCCGTTGAAAGCACTTTGGTTACATACCGAAAAGGCGCTACGAAGGGCAAGGGGGCTGAGATTGCGGCGCTGGATCCCCCGTCTGCCATCAGGGTTTCCGCCATGATTTTGTCATCCAATTGGCGGTTGCGAATTCGGGGTGGGAGGCGGGGGATGTTCCGGTAGGCGAGCATTCTCTCCGCCCAGTTGTGGCGGAAGAACCTTGATGCCCACAACACCACGCCCAAGAATAGAGAGACTAGAAGATATGCGACTTCGGAAACGATTCCTAATCGCCGCCAGCCTCGTGGCCTTGCTCGCCGGCAGCGCCAACGCCCAGACCAATCCGGCCCTGCACAATCTAACTTCAAGCAACTATACGTTCACAGG
>JBBQYG010000256.1:0-4166 GCA_038208905.1 Candidatus Sumerlaeia bacterium
TGTGGGCGAGGATCGCCAGGCTGACCTGTTCGCGGAAGCGTACGATGCCTGTATATACGGCGCGGCCCAGCCGGCGCCATCGCTTGAGCGCGCAGAAGACGCCCTCCGAGGGGCTGCGCAGTTTGGAGAGCGCGCGGTTGCTCGCCGTCTCGATCGCGCGGATCGGTGGCGGGCACTTGGCCCTGATGCGCCGCATGATGCCGTCGGACGCGCCGCGCGGTTCTTCGCCGAGTCGTAGCCCTTGTCCGCCAGCCCGCCGGCGATAATCGGTTCCTGTCCCCAATTTCCCCCCGTCTGAGTCAGGCGGTTGCCATTCCTGTCGTAGGTATATGCATAGACGCTTGCGGCCGAGCCGGTGGGAGCCGTCTCGCCGGGAAAGAAGCCGGGATACCGCGACGCACCGGTCAGGCGCTTGAGGCCATCGTAGCTGTATATCCACCTTTGCGAATCCCCTCGGGGAGTCGGGAGAGGTGGTAGCGCGTGAGCTGTCAGCTATCGACCCGATTCAGCGGATGGCGCGCGGGCTGCATTCTTCAGTCGTAGATCCGCTCCAGCGTCGTCCCCGCGTAGTACGCCAGCAGGATGGTCTCGCAATCCTGGCCCTTGATGGCGCGGCCGAGGGCGCCGATCTGGCAGAGGCCGGCTCCGTGGCCCCAGCCGCCGCCGCGGAGGTGGGCGGTGGCCACGTGGCCGTTGGCGTCGTGGGCGAGGCGCAGGGTGAAGCAGCTGCTGAAGAGGAACCGCATCGAAATTCCCGCGCGGATATTGTACTCGCGGGCCAGGGTCGCCGTCTTCTTCTCACCGGTGGTGGAAAGGTAGTCCACGAAGAGTTGTTCGAGGCGCCCGCTGCGCCCGCGCGTGCCCGTGCGGAGATCCAGGATCGCGCCGATGTCGGCGATGCCGCCGCGCTTGGCGAGCGAGGCGCAGAGTTCGGCGTGGGTGAAGCTGAGGTCCCAGCGGAAATACTCGCCCGCCTCGTCCACGCGGCCCAGGTAGCGGCAGATGGTGCTTTCGGGCACCACGTTGGGGCTGGCGAAGCACTGGGTGTCCTCAAGCCAGGCGCCGTTCAGGTATTCGTCGATATTCGCGTCGGTCACGGGGAAGAACTTCTCCGCGGGCGAGCCCTTGGGGGCGTCGATCATCGATTCCAGGCCCGATATGGGATGCCCCCAGACGGACTCCGCGTCCTCGGAGATTCCGCCGGTGCTCTTGCTGTAGCGCGCGTCGCAGTAGTGGCCTTCCCGGGTGATCAGCACCTGGCCGCGGCACTGGTCGATGGCCTCCAGCGCGGCGGGCGACCAGCCGCCGGTCCCCTGATAGCGCTGGCAACAGTCGTCGTTGCACCACAGGAACGGCTGGCCGGGATGCGGCGCCGTGGGCTGGCCGAGGAGCCACGCGCGCGCGGCGACGGCCTGGGCCTTTAGGAATTCAACGGGGCAGTCGCCGCTCATCTCTCCGGTGATGACGCCGACCAGGTAGGTCTCGATGGGAATCTCGTTTACGACGATCAGCTTTCCGCCCTGGACGCTCAGCTCGATGACATCAGTATAGGAGGCATCGATCAGCTTCTGCCAGTGGAAGCCTCGCCCCGCGATCACGCCGCGCAGCAAAAGGCCGTCGTTGGGTTGAGAGGGACGATAGCTGGCGGGAGGAATGATGCGAAGGACGGAACCCTCCCCGGAGGCGGGACCGACGAGGCGCACGGCGCCGCCGGACACTTCCGCGCGGACGGCCTTGCCCGCGGGAAGCTCGAGCGTGGCGCCGCCAAAGTCGGCGGTGAAGCCGGCGACGGGCGCCACCAACTCGATCGTCGTCTTGGCATCCTCCACCAGCACGAGGCCGATGCGGACGATCGGCTCCTTCTCCATCATGAAGTTGCCGTCGGTGATCGGAAACGGGGCAGTCGCGGACAGGTGAGTCCCTTGGGTGAGTTGGCGCGTATGCGGAGGCTCCTTGGCGAAGACTTCCTTGAACAGGTCCATCGTGGACGCCCACGAGCGCATGTCGGCTTCCTTATTATAGCGGGCTGCGTCGGAGTTGGCCTTGAGGTCCGTGAAGGAGTGCACGGCGTTGCCGTAGGCGACCAGATACCAGTCAACCTTGGCGTCGCGCATTTCCTTCTGGAAGGCGAGGACCTCGGCCTCGGGAACGTAGGGATCGTCGGCGCCGTGGTGCGCGAGGACCTTGCACTTGATGTTCTTTGCGTCGTCGGCATTCACGGCGGAAAGGCCGCCGTGAAAGCTGACCGCCGCCTTGATGTCCGCGCCGGAACGCGCGACCTCCAGGGCCGCTGTTCCGCCAAAGCAGTATCCGATCACGGCCGTGCGCGACGCATCGACGAGGGCGTGGGCCTTGAGCGTGTCGAGCCCGGCTTTCGCGCGCGCGCGGAGTTCCTTGCGGTCGCCCCCGCGGTACTTGCCGGCGAAAACGCCGGCCTCGGATGGCCCTGATGGGCGGGTGCCCTTGCCATAGATGTCGGCGGCGAAGGCGACATAGCCTGCCTCGGCGAGTTTCCTCGCCACGTTCTCCTCGTGCTCGGTAATGCCGAGCCACTGGTGGACGATCAGCACGCCGGGCCGCTTCTCAGTGCTTGCGTCGTCGTAGGCTAGGAAGCCTTCCAGCACCACCTCGCCGATCTTGTATTCAACCTTCTCCGTCTTGACGGCGGCGAAGAGCGGCGCGGCAAGCGCCGAGACCATCAACGCCATCAACAGCAGCAGGCTCTTTTTCATTGATAGATTCCTTTCGCGGGGGGAACGAATACCTAGCTCAAGCATACGCCCGCCGTGGTCGTGGTCTAGGGATTTCGAGCGAGCCGCAGGGGTTCACCGAAATCAGATAAAGGACTTAATGACGACTATTGCAAGGTATCCAAGGGGCCTCGCCACCGCTGCCCCGACACGCCGCCACGGAAACGCCTTTCGACGCGGGGGGGGCTTCGTAAACAGTGTCTCGTTGCCCGGACTGATACACCAACCATCAAAACAGGAGCATAACCAGCCATGAAGAAGACATCATTTCTTGCCACCGCAGCGCTGCTGCTGGCCGCCGCGACGGCCCCCGCGCAGACCGTGACGTTCTCGGTGGAGATCGCCAGCACGGTCTTCACCATGTTCAGCACGGGAAACGACGTTCAGATCAATGGTCTCGCCGCGGGCCCCGCCGGCACGCCCATCTATGTGTTCGACTCGATCAGCCAGAAGGACGGCATCGTGAAGTATGAGTCGAGCGCGTTGACGGACCTGCTGACGGAGGCGACGATCCAGAGCACGACGGGCTATTCGCCGCTGACCGGCGCGTCAGGCAATGCGCTGACGATCGCCCGTTCGGGCGCGCTGGCTGGCAACCTGTTCTACATCGGCCGCATCGGCGGCGGCGAAGAAGTCATCCTTCGCGTGACGCCCGCCGGCACGCCCACCACGCTGGTCGCCCGCGCCGACGCTCAGGACGCGGCAGCAATCGCGCTCGACGAGGCCAATGACCGCGCCTATCTGGTGATCGATACATTCGGCGACGGCGCCATCGAGGAAATCCGCTACACGACGATGAGCGGCTCGGAGCAGGATCCGATCCTGCTCGTCGACAAGGCCGCAATTCTCGCCCAGCTCAGCAGCGGCTCCACTCAGGTCAGCATCTCCGACCTCGCCGTGCTCAACGACGGCAACCTCGTCATCTCCAACGGCTTCGGCACCGCAAAGCGCGGCGACATCCTCAAGGTGACCACGGGCGGGTCGCCGGCGGTCTCCATGCTTATCCCCTCCGATACCATTCTTGCGGCCGTCAATGCCGCCGTTGGTGGGACGCCCTCCACGGAACTTGGTGAAATGGTTCTGGAGACACTACCCAGCGGCAAGGTCCTGATGGTCTGCAATTCCGGCACCGGCAACGCAAACGTCGAGTTCTTTGCGACCTTCAACGCGGACGGCACCGGCTTCCAAGTGATCGCGACAGAGCAGAACGTGATCGATGCCGTTCCCGGGCTGACGGACATCGCGGTCAACGGCAAGTCCCTCCACGTGATCGACGAGGAGAACTTCCTGTTCGGAATCGAAGGCGCCTTCGACGGCGTCATCAAGGCCACTATTTCGAATCCGATGAAATCAGACAACTGGATCATCTACCAGTAAGCCATTCCCCACCATCGCATTCCCAAGCGGCCCGGGCAT
>JBBQYG010000257.1:0-4084 GCA_038208905.1 Candidatus Sumerlaeia bacterium
GCCATCGGAACCCCGTTGGGAACGACCAATGGTCCAATCGGTCTGGCCTCGACGAACGCCCAGATCGGCTTCTCCGGGTTTGCGCTTCCTGGCGCCAACGCATCGAATGGTGTCAGCCTGACCGCTGGCAGCATCTACCGCGTTCGCTTCAGCGCGCTCTCCTCCAATGCCGCGACCAAGGGAGCCATCGTAGGCTTCGCAATCGGTCTGCCCAATGACTCGGGCGTTGCCGGTGCGCGCTTCCTTGAGACACGTGCGAATCCCGCCCTCGTTGACGGCACGAATCGCAAGCTGCCCCAGCTGGGAACGTCTGCCCAGAACGTCGACATCTATCTGCAGTCAGAGTCCACGGTCATTGTTCCGATTCAGGTCCAGTTGATCGACGTCAGCTCTGCCGCAGGGAATGCGGACGAAGTCACGGTGAATGGCTACTCCGTCTCAGTCGCCCCCGGTCGCGCTTCGCTTGGCGCTGGCACGGTCATCAAGAACATCGGTGGTGCGCTCAGCGCCATCGACCCGGCAGAAACTGGCACCGCCCCCGGTGCTGCAACTCAGGCGTTTGGTGTCGTTGGCGGTTCCACAGTCGGCGCCGACATCTTCTTTAGCACCAACGCCCCCAACAACTTCGGCCTCAACAACGCCTACAACGAGACCTGGACCCGCGAAGCAAGCGGTGCCAACGTCGCCGTGGCGTTCCCCGCCGATGGTTCCACCGGCGCCAATACCCAGTGGGAGTCGACCAACTTCGGCTTCGCCGCCAGCGGTATCGGTACTCCCGATACGCTCAACACGGGTCTGGACTTCGCCTTCGGCAAGCTCTACGCGGTCGATGTCTGGGCGCGTTCCAACTTGGCTGCCGGCAACGGCACCACGGGCGGCGCCCTTGCTCCCTTCATGATCATCGCGGTCAACTTCGACGCTGTGTATCTTGCCGGTGGCCAGTTCGGCATCTCTAACCGTACGGCCAACGGGGCCAGCTTCTCGAACCAGCTTCGCCGCTGGAGCGCGATCGTTTCCCCGCCGGCTCAGGGTGTTACCCCGACCGCGAAGCCCACGGTCAATGTTCAGTTCACGCACAGCGATGATGCGTTCCGCCTTACGGCTAGCACCGTGACCATCGAGCGCATTGTCATCACCGAGTACGACCCCTTCTAATCGAAGGGTAGTCGCCTCAACCAGTAACTCCAGATGCGGCCCCGGCAACGGGGCCGCATCGCTTTTTTGGGTCCGTTCCGTCGCTCAGCAATTTGCCCATTGGGCTTGTCGACCCACCCGCTTCCCGACCACCTTGGCCTATGGTCTCCAAGGCAGCGTCCCCTCCCCCCATCCGCCGCATCCTCATCCTCGGCGGCGGCGTGTGTGGCCTGGCGGCGGCGCATCGGTTGCTGTCGGAGGACCCCGGCCTAGACGTGACGATCCTGGAGCGCGAGGATCGCCCGGGTGGGTTGGCGCGGTCGTTGACGCTGAACGGTCAGGTGGCCGACCTGGGCCCGCACCGCATCTTCACGGAACTTCCCGACGTTCAGGCGTTCCTCGAGGACCTGATGGGCGAGGAGATGGCGACGGTCAAGCGCGCCTCGCGCATGTGGCTGCGCGGGGGCTGGATCGAGTACACCCCGCGCCCCGTGGAAATCATACGCCACCTGGGCGTGGCCAAGCTGGCCGGCGCCGGCGCCAGCTATGCGTGGCAGAAGGCGTCCTCATTCTTGGAGGGCGAGAGCGCCGAGCAGGAATCCTTCGAGTCGCTGATGATCGCCGGCTTCGGGCCCGAGCTATACAACCTTCTCGTGGGCCCCTATGCGCGCAAGGTGTGGAAGGTGGACCCCACGCTGATCCACGCCGACATCGCGCGGGTGCGCGTCTCGGCGGGGGGGCTCGACCAGATGATTCGCAAGCTGCTGGTGGGAGAGGACAAGAACAAGCCCACGGCGGTGAAAAAGTTCTACTACATCGCGGGCGGCGTGGAGAGCCTGGTCAAGAAGCTGCGCGATGGCGTGGTCGCCCGCGGGGGCAAGATCGAACTCGTCCGCAACGTGGTGGACATCAGCACCTTCCGCACGGGCCACGTGCAGGTCATCGCGGAGAACCGCGAGACCGGGAAGCCGCAGGCCCATCAGGCCGACACCGCGATTTCGACGATCCCCATCGACGAGTTGACGGGAATGCTCCAGGCGCACGAGCCCGACGCGGGCGCCGCCGCCGCCGCGCGGGAACTTCGCTACATCGCCAACTTCCTCGTCTGCGTCGTGGTTGATCGCCCGCGCGTGACGGATTCGCAGTGGCTCTATTTCCCCGAGAAGGACACGGTGTTCAACCGCGGCTACGAGCCCAAGAATTTCCACGCCTCCATGGGCCGCGCCGACCAGTCGATGATCGTGTTCGAGATCACCTGCCAGCGCGACGACGCCACGTGGAACCGGTCCGACGAGGCCCTGATCCGCGCCACGCTTCGCGGGGCGGAACGCACCGGGATCCTCAAGTCCAGCGAAGTCGTCGCCACGATGGTACACCGCATCCCGGGGACGTATCCGTTCTACGATCTGGACTATCGCAAGCGCATCGGCCGCATCGTGAAGTACCTCAGCCAGTTTCCCCGCATCGTCAGCGCCGGGCGGCAGGGCCTTTTCCTGCACAACAACATGGACCACTCGATCCACATGGGATTCCGCGCGGCCCAGCGCCTGCTGGACTCGCCCGCCAATCCCGCCGGGGCATTCTATTCCGAGGTGCGCCGCTTCCAGAGCTTCCGCATCGTGGACTGATCGACCGGTTTGTAATCGTGGTTCTCTAAGACATGTCGTGATGCGGGGATCCGCAATCGAGTAGCGTGGGAGTCTCGCCCGCTCACGAGGCGCTTGCACGGCGCCAGGAAAATCGTGGGGGCACCGGGGCTCGGGCGGGACGCCCAGGGTACTTTGAAATGCCACGGGCCTGATGGGCTTCGCTCTACCGCAGCTTCACCGGCTGAATGATTTCGCGGATGCCCGACTCCTGAATGATGGAGAGCGCGTCGGTTGCCTGCTGCATTGTCGCCTCCGCGTCCGCGCGGAGAATCACGCGCGTGACCTTCACCTCCTCCACCAATGTGCGAAGCTCCGCGCGGAGCTGTTGGGCGATCAGCTTGCGGTCGCCAATGCCAAAGGTGCCGTCCTTTGCCACGAAGATCACGGGGATCTGTGTGTCGGGCTTGCGGGCCGGGGCATCGCTGATCTCCGGCAGAGTCAGCTCGAAGTAGCTCTCGTCCGTGCGGATATTCGTCGCCAGGATGAAGAAGAACAGGAGGTTGAAAATCACGTCGAGCAGCGACGTGAGGTTCAGCTCCGAATCCTCGCCCATCGTTGTATATCCGCGCCGACGCCTTGCCATGGGGCTACTCCGCCGCGCGCGTGGTCGGGACGGCGCCGCTCGAACGGCCCACGGGTCGGTCGAGCAGCGCGTGCAACGCCTCCGCCCCGCGCAGGGGGAGCGTCATCTGCTCGAAGGTGGAGATGCGCCGCTGCAGCATGTACAGCGCGATGTGGGCGGGGATGGCGATGCTCAGTCCCCATGCCGTCGTGATCAGGGCCACGTTGATGCCGCTCGAAAGCTGCTGCACATCGGGCCGCGCGGAACTGGCGAAGTTGTTGAACGTCTGGATCATGCCGAACACCGTGCCGAGGAGACCCATCAGCGGCGCCACGCGATAGATCACACTGAGCTGGCTGTTCTGCTGAAGGAGCGCGTCGCACTCCGACTCGACCTGCTCGCGCAGCACCTCCGCCACATCGGCGTCGGGCTGGAACTCCAGATGGGCATCCACGTGGCGGATGATCTCCGCCAGGCTGTGCGACTCCTCCGCGATCAGCGCGCGGGCCTGTGCCACGCCGCCCTGGGCGCGCGCCTCGCGGATGCGCCCGGCAAAATCCCGCGGCGCGATCCGCCCGATCCTCAGGTTCAGGGCTCCCTGAATGCCATAGGCCACCGCCAGCACCAGGCAAGGGATCAACGCGATCATCATGACCCCGCCGCCCACCACGTAACGCGCAAACAGGCTCTGCACTTCCACCATCGCCGCTCCGGGGGCGCGCACTAAGCGGCAGGCCCG
>JBBQYG010000258.1:0-4059 GCA_038208905.1 Candidatus Sumerlaeia bacterium
GTTACTCGCTCGGCCCAAGTGGTGTGCCTCTCGGCGCTGATTCAGATCTTGCTGTCGCCCGTGCTTCTGGCAATATGGGGCTATGTTTCGGTTATGGCGCCCATCGCCAACATGATCCTGCTCCCGGTTCTTGCGATGACGACGCAGGCGGCGTTCGTGTTGCTGGCGCTTTCCGAGGCGACGGGAGGAGTCGCGGCGGAGGGCCTTCGCTGGCTGTACTATCCGCTCGCCGCGTCGGAGTGGACGGCCGGCCTGCTGGCGGGCCCAAGACTGGGGGTTGTCGAGGGCGCGGCGTGGCCGCCGCTGTTCTCGATGCTGCTCTATGCGCTGCTATTCGGGTCGGCATTCTTCGCCGCGCGGCGCAAGGCGCAGCCCCGTCCACTGATCCGCGACTATGCGCCAGCGGCAATGGCGATGGCGGCGCTTTTCCTGTGGCTACCGATATTCCAAACGCGGACCCGCGCGCTGGAGATATACTTCCTCGACGTCGGGCAGGGTGACGCGATCCTGATCGTCTCGCCGAGTGGACGCGCCGCTCTGGTGGACGCAGGACCCGACGCGGCGGCGTGGGAGATTCCGCGAATGCTGCGCCAGCGCGGGGTGCGGTCGCTGGACTTCGTGGTGGCGACCCACGCCGATGCGGATCACATCGGCGGCATGGCGGAACTAATGGATGCGGTCCCGGTGGGACGTCTCTACGTTGGCGGAAGCACGGCGACCTCTCCCGACTACGAGGAACTGGAGGAGTCCGTGCGGCGGCTCGGACTTCCCGTCGCGAGCGTCGCGCGGGGTGCCACGATTCCCTTCGACGAAGGGGCAAGCGTCACTGTCCTTCATCCGTCTCCCGAGTTCGCCAGCGAGCCGGGAGAACGCAACAATGCGTCGATTGTCCTGATGGTGGAGTTCGCGGGGCGCCGCGTCCTGCTGACGGGGGACGCCGAGGCGGAGGCGGAGAACTCCATGATCGCGGCGGGCCTCGATCTGCGGTGCGACGTACTGAAGGCCGGGCACCACGGCGCCGCAACCAGCACGGGCATGGCGTTCCTTGCGGCGGCGCAGCCCGGCGTCGCCGTGATGAGTTGTGGTCGCAACAACCGGTATGGACATCCCAGCACGAACACCATGGCGCGGCTGGCGGAGGTGGGCTGCCGCGTCCTGAGAACCGACGCCGACGGCACGATTCGCCTCGCCATCGACAGCGCGGGCGGGATGCGATGGAACACCACCCGCCGATCAGGAGCCCTCGCCGCGCCATGACCCTCAGCCTCTCCCCCGCCGCGTGCCGTGTCCGCGCCCATCGCCTGCGCGAATTGCTGGGCGCGCGTGGCCTTGACGGCGCCCTCATTTCCGCGCGGGGTCATGTCCACTACTTCGGCGGGCACTGGGGCGGACACAATACGGCGGCGTTGCTACTGATCGAGACCGAGGGTCCCACGACCCTTGTGGCGCCCCGCGCGCCCGATGGCGGGCATGGCGCCGACCGGGTGGATGTCTATACGTTCAACCGCTATGGCACACTGGCGGACGATCAGATGGGGCGCGCGGCGGAGGCGCTGGGTAGTCGGCTGGCGAAGCTGAAGCGTCTTGGATTCGATCACACAATGCGTCCCGACTGGTTTCGCGGCGAGGCCGTTTCGATCCTCGACGATGTCTATACGCTGCGCCGCCGCAAGGACGAGGACGAGGTTGCAGTAATCCGCACCGCCATCGCGGCGACGGAGGCGGGCTACGCGGCGGCGCGGGTGGCGCTGAAGCCGGGCGTGACGGAGGTGGAGCTTTTCGCGGAGATTCAGCGCGCCGCGGCGCTGCATCTCGGCGAGGTGTTTTCGGAGATCGGCAACGACTTCCGCATCGGCGAGATCGCGGGGTCCCCGCGCCGCCGCCCCGCCGAGGCGGGCGAGATCGCGGTGCTGGACCTGACGATTCCCGTGCGTGGATACCACAGCGACCTGTGCCGCAGCTTCGTCGTGGGCGCCGAGCCCACGCCGCGCCAGCGGCAGGCCCACGCCCGCGTGGTTGAGGCGCTGGACTTCGTGGAAGCGACCGCCCGCCCGGGCTCAAGCTGCCGCGAAGTCTTTCTTCAGGCGCAGGCGATGCTTGACGGCCACGAAGGCTGGGAGTTCCGCCACCACCTCGGCCACGGCGTCGGCCTATCACCCCACGAGGCACCCCATCTCAATCCCGAGTGGGACGACACGCTGGAAATCGGCGACGTCATCGCCGTGGAGCCCGCCGCCTATGGCTCGGAACTGAGGGCGGGGATCCGGCTGGAACAGATGTACCGGCTGGGGGAAGCAGGGTTAGAAAAACTGAGCGGGTTTGGGTTGGAGCTGTAGCGCCCCGGACTACCGCTGCATCAGCATCTGCGCCATGAACTCGCCGGCAAAGCAGTCCCGAGAGAGGGTGCCCCGGGTTCACTCGATTGATGTCGCGCCAAGTGCCTGACTTCATCCCGGTGGCGGTGTCGGCAATGCCGCAGTCGCTCCTTCGGGCGGACCGAGTCTGACTGGCCTCGCGGCAAAAATTCCAATAGGCACCCTTGCGCCGCCCCCCTAGCATTACCAGCCTTTATCCGAAATGACGGCGTGACGAGTTGATATGAGCCAGTTTGCCGTTGGCGAGGTGCTTGCCGGGAAATACCAGATCAACGCCGTGCTGGGCGCGGGCGGCATGGGCACGGTTTACCGGGCCCGGCAGATCGACCTTGGCCGCGATGTGGCCATCAAGGTGCCGCTGCCCGCGGCACTGGAAATCCCCGGTTTCCTGGCGCGATTCAGCCGCGAGGCGAAGCTGGTCGCCAAGCTGGTTCACGACAACATCGTGCAGGTTTACGAGTATCAGGAATCGCCGGACTCCGTCTATATCGTGATGGAGTACGTCGAGGGGCAGGACATGAAGACCATCGTCACGCGCCCGCCGACGGGGCTGACGGTGAAGGACTTCGCGACGATGCTTCGCGCGTCGCTCGATGGACTGGGGCACGCCCACGAGTTCGGAATCGTCCACCGCGACATCAAGCCGCACAACATCATGGTCCAGCAGCGCGCCAAGGGGAAGTGGCGCGTTAAGATCATGGACTTCGGGATCGCGCACCTTGAAGAGAACGCGAACCTGACCATGAACGACCAGCAGTTGACGGCCACGGGTCAGGCCATCGGCACGCCGAGCTACATGTCGCCGGAGCAGATCCGCGGCATGGGGATCTCCGGCGCGAGCGACATCTACTCCTTCGGCTGCGTGATCTTCTACGTGTTCACGCGCCAGACGCCGTTCTCGGGCACGGGCTTCACGATCGCCGCCGCGCATCTGAGCGAGGCTCCCCCTCCGCTGCGCGCGCGGGTGCCGATGCTGCCGGAGGCGGCGGAGAAGCTGGTGTACAAGTGCCTCGAAAAGGACCCGGCACGCCGGCCGCAGGAGGCGGCGGAACTAGGGCAGGAACTCTATGAGTCGTTGCAGCCGATCTTCGACGTGCCGATGTCCCAGATCTGGCCGATGCCAAAAGAACAGGCGGGGGGGACGGAAGCCCTTCGCCCGACGGCTCCACTTGCCAATACACAGTCTCGAAGCGATCCCACAATCCAGTCCCAGTTGGGGCCGCCGTCTGGTGCCACAGGCGGGTCAAGGCTGACCGATCCCGGCGCTGCGACGATCAGCGAGGGGCCCATCCCGGGCTATCGCGATCCCGCCCCAGCCTCCCCCCAACAGACGGGGTTCACGGGCGGGACGCAGACATCGCCGTCGCAGCTTTCCGAGCCGACGATCCCCTACCGCGAGGGCGCGGCCTCCCCGGCGATTCCTGCGCCTGCGGGCCCAGCTACGGTATCGCCGAAGAAGGCGCTTCTGATCGCGGCGGCGGTGATCGTGCCGTTGACCGTTGTGGGTGCCGTGATCGCGGTGATCGCCGGTTCGGGGAAGGGACCCAAGCCCGGGCCGGATCCGACTCCAACCCCTACGGTGGTCGTTGCGGTAACGCCGACGCTTGTGCCATCGCCCACTCCGACACTGGTTCCACCCACCCCGGCGCCGGGCGAGGTCAAGCCGACGGCCGCTCCCCCGACG
>JBBQYG010000259.1:0-4030 GCA_038208905.1 Candidatus Sumerlaeia bacterium
GGGGGAGGCGGTTGGCGCTCAGTTGCGCAAGACCCACGTGGGGGAGAGCCATTCACCGACGCGATGGCAAGGCGAAGCGCGTCAAAGCCGACGGAACACGCGACTGTTTTCGTCCCTACCGGCACGGTCCGTGAATCCGGCGCGACGTTGAAACCGCCGCCACTCGATCCCGTCGCGTTCCCAGCGTCAGCTTGTCCTTGGGAAGTGCTTGGCCGTGGCGCGGTACTGCATGAAGTCCTTGAGGATGCGCATGCCGCCGATGGTGGTGTAGCCCCGGGAGCGGTTGGCGGCGCCGATCTCGAAGAGGACGCGGTACTGGCGGAAGAGCGCGCGGTAGGCGTCGGCGAGTTTCGTGCGGGCGTCCCAGATGTGGGTGGATTCGGCGGAGGCCCCGTTGATCTCCACGATGATGAAGTCGGTGCCGCGGCGGAGCGATTCGATGTCGCGGAACTTGAGGTCGAAACGCCCGAAGTAGAATTCCGGCATGGCGTCGGCAATGCGGGCAAAGGCCGCCGTCATGGCGGGCGTGGCCAGGCTGGTGCCGTCGCGGAAGACGGCCCCCTGGCAGTGGTTGCCGGCAAAGACGAGCGGGTGGATTTGGCCAACGCCCAGCACGCGATTGAGCTGTGCCTTGTTCTTGCGGAAGTACAGCGGCGCCAGCAGGCGCGCGCGCGGCTGGGCGAGGATGAGCTGGCGAATCGTGTGCATGCCATCCCCGGTGACGGCGGGGAGATCCTTCAGCGTGATCGACATGATGTGGCCGCGCGATTCGCCGGGCTTGCGGTAGTAGAGAATGCCCGCCTCGTTGGGGAGGTCCGCAAGCTGCTGCAGAATGATCGGCACCTGGGGCGGAAACCGGCGGAGGTAGCGCGCCAGTTCGGCGGCGTTCTTCACCAGGCGAACGCCATCGCCGCGCTGACCCATGTCGGGCTTGGCGACCACGGGATAATGGAGTCCGGCGGCGGCCATCTTTTCCGTGGCGCTTGCGACTTCCTCGGGAGGGATACGCCCGCAGCGATTCCTTTGTATCGTTGTATATGCGGCGATGGAGTGGCGGTGCTCCTGCGGCACCAGCGCCAGAATTTCCGACTTCGATTCGCGGCAAATTCCGCCAGAGTAGATCGATGGGTTGGCGAGCGAGGGGAGCGAGATGCTGCGGAAGCGGATCGCCAGCCATGTGTAGTAGAGCCCGACCGGGAAATAGAAAAGCACCGGGTGCCAGAACTCGAAGGGAGAGACGACGGGCGCGGCTTCCGCGGCGAGGTGCCGCTTCTCCTCCGTCGCGCCGGACTTCCGCCCCCACTTGCGCGCGGCCCACAGGCCCACCAGCAGGATCACGATGCCCAGGGCATACCACTTGAACTGCCCCAGGAGCGGGAGGATCTGCTCGCCGATCTTGACCGTCAGGAACAGCAGCACCGCCGTCCACACAAAGGACGCCGACAATGCCACGGCCAGGAACCGTACCGGAGACGCGGCCAGCAGGCCCGCCGCCACGAAGGTGGGGATGCGCGTGCCGGGGAGAAAGCGCGAGACGAAGACCGCCAGGAGCAGGTTCTTCTCCGCCTTGGCCTTGGCCGCGTCCAGCCGCTCCTGGGTCACCCATTTCCACTGCACAACCCGCGGACCAAAAAACCGCCCGATCACATACAGCCCAAGGTCGCCGATGGTGATGCCAAGGGAGAGGCCGATCAGCGCGGCCATGACGTTCATTTTTCCCGCCGCCACCAGCAGCCCACAGGAAACGACCGTCGGGTCCTCCAGCACGAAGGTGCAGATCGCCGCCAGCGTCCCCTGAAGGACTGGTTGCTCGGCAAGCCCCGCGATGATGTCGGTGATCGTCTGGATGAAATTGGCCATCGGATCCGGTCGCCCCGCCGCGCGGTGTCGAGTTCAGGGGCCAGCGGCCCAGTATGCCACGAAGATTGGAGAGCCGAACGCGAACCGTTGCAACACGCGTTAGCGGGACAGGTACTCCCCCGTGGATACCGCCAGCGCCAATCTGGCATCGGTGGGAATCTTTTGCAGAGCCGCCGCCATCGCCGCCAGCGCCACGTGATGCACCGTGTGGCTCGCCAGATACGCCAGCTCGCGCTCGATGCTGGTGGTGACCACGATGGACTCCAGCCCCGGCGCGGGGAGCAACCGGAGCTCGATCGGCGAGGACAATGCCTCACAGGGGAACTTGAGCAGGCCGTCGCGAATCGCCGTCAGGGCGCCGGTGGCCGCATCGGGGCTCGATTCCAGCAGGGGATCCCGCTCCCGCGCGTCATAATCGATCTCCCCGGTCTCCAGCCCGTTGAAGAAACACACAAAATGCTCGATGGCATGCCTCAAATGGGCTGCGACGCTGGAGTGCCCCGGGGCCGCGGCCACGAAGTGCTCGGGGGTAAGCGACCGGATAACCGCCAGGCAACGCTCACAGGCGTCAATGCATCCGGCGATCACCGGAGGGGGGGTGTTGGGAGGGAGGGAGGTTTTCATTGGCGACTGGCCATGCAAATCACTTGCCGGTTTTTCGGAGAGTGTCACGGGGAAAGGCAGGGAGAGGCAGCAAGAGGTAGGGAACGGCAGGGAAAGGCAGGGAAAGGCAGGTGTGAACGCGGGGGTTGCTGTTTCTGCTGCTTCCTGCTGTTGCCTCCCTTTCGCTGCTTCTCACTGCTGTTCCCTGCCTTACCTAATCTCCTCCGCGCCCATCCGCTCGCGCAGCACCTTGGGAATCGCGATGGAGCCGTCGGCGCGTTGGTTGTTCTCCAGAATGGCGATGATCAGCCGGGGGAGGGCGAGGCCGCTGCCGTTCAGGGTGTGGACGAACTGGGTCTTGGCGCCGCGCTCCGGGCGATAGCGGATGTTGGCCCGGCGCGACTGGAAGCTCTCGAAGTTGGAGCAGCTCGATACCTCGAGCCAGGTGTTCATGCCGGGGGCAAATATCTCGATGTCCAGGCAGCGCGCCGCTCCAAAGCCCATGTCGCCGGTGCACAACTCCAGAATGCGATAGGGCACCTCCAGCGCCTCCAGCAGGCCCGTCGCGTGGCCCACCAATTTCTCGTGGGTGGCGGCGCTGTCCTCCGGGCGGACGATGTGGACCATCTCCACCTTGTGGAACTGGTGAATGCGCGAGATGCCCCGGTTCTCCCGCCCGGCGGCGCCGGCCTCCCGGCGGAAGCACGGGGTGTGGGCCACGGCGGCAATGGGGAGCTGATCGGCCTCCAGAATCTCCTCCGCCCACAGGTTCGTCAGCGGTACCTCCGCCGTCGGAACCAGATACAGGTTGTCCTCGGGAATCGAGTAGAGCTGGTCGGCAAACTTCGGGAGCTGGCTCGTCCCCATCAGCGCGTTGGGCCCCACAAGGAACGGGACGGAATACTCGCGATAGCCGTTCTTCAACGTGTGCTCGTCCAGCATCCACTGAATCAGCACGCGCTCCAGCCGCGCGCCGATGCCGCTGAGCGTATAGAAGCCCGACCCCGACAGCTTGGTGGCCCGGGGGATGTCCAGAATGCCCAGCGCCTCGCCCAGTTCCCAGTGGGGCTTGGCGTTGAACGGGTGGGAGACCGGCTCACCCCACGAACGGCGGGCGACATTGCCGTGCTCGTCCTTGCCGACGGGGACGCCCTCCTGCGGCAGGTTGGGAATGCCCAGCAGCAGCGTGTGCAGCTCCGCGTCCACCTTGCGCATTTCCTCGTCGAGGGCGCCGATGCGGCTGCCCAGGCGGATGGACTCCTGCTTCAGTTCCTCGATGGGCTCCTTGGCCTTGGCGCGCTCGGGGATTTCGCGGCTGATGGCGTTGCGGCGGGCCTTGATGGCATCGCCCTCCTGCACCAGCGCGCGGCGCCGCTCGTCCACTTCCAACACCAGGTCCACCACGGCGCCATGATCCCCCCGCGTCGCCAGTCGCGTGCGAAGCTGATCGGGAGTGTCGCGGAAAAGTCGGATGTCGAGCATGGCGGAAACGCACCGGTCGGTAGAGTGCGACAATCCCGTTGGTCCCCTCCCGGTGGGTCAAGGCGGGAGATGGACCGGCAACATA
>JBBQYG010000260.1:0-3867 GCA_038208905.1 Candidatus Sumerlaeia bacterium
TCGAAAGTCCTGTCGTATTCCAACGTAGCTTGGGCGTCTCGCCCGAGCCCCGTCGCCCCAACACGCGGGCAAGATGCCCACGATACTCTTTTACGGCGTCCTCCATCGCGACAAGACTTTCGAGAACCGCTCTCACGCAAAGCGACTTCTGTAAACTCCTCAGCCCTGCGGTAGTGTAACCCAACCCCTGCTCCCGTCGTTCCCGCTTTTCCCGTCGTTCCCGTCGTTCCCGTCGTTCCCGCCTTTCCCGCCGTTCCCGCCGTTCCCGCCGTTCCCGCCTTTCCCCTCCCTATCCAAGAATCCCGCCCTTGTCGCCCGAGGAGCTGATGCCCTGGATGGCGCGCTTGAGGGCGAAGAAGTCGTTGCAGTGGGCCTTGGCTTCCTCCACGTCCACTTCCTTGGCGCGGACGAGGTCGGCGAGGGCCTGGTCCATCGTGCGCATGCCTTCCTCGCGCCCCTGGATGTAGGCCTGGATGTCGGAGATGCGGTTCTCGCGGATCAGCTTCGCCACCACGCCGTTGTTTATCATGATCTCCACGGCGGCGCGGCGGCCCTTGCCATCGGCCGTCTTCACCAGGCGCTGGGTCATCGCGGCAAGCAGGTTCAGCGACATCTGGTCGCGCAGCATGTCGTGCTCGCTCTGCTCGAAGTTGCCAAGGATGCGCTGGATCGTGTGGACGGCGCCGCGCGTGTGCAGGGTGGAGAACACCAGGTGGCCCGTCTCTGCCGCCTTGATCGCGATGCGGATCGTCTCCACATCGCGCATCTCGCCCACCAGGATCACGTCGGGATCGGCGCGCAGGGCGGAACGCAGCGCTTCCGCGAAGCTTCCCACGTCGGTCCCCACCTCGCGCTGGCTGATAACCGACTTGATGTTGGAATAGCGGTACTCGATCGGGTCCTCGATCGCGATGATCCGGCGCGCCTCGGTCGTGTTGATGTGGTTGATCATCGCCGCCAGCGTCGTGGACTTGCCCGAGCCCGTGATCCCCGTCACCAGCACCATGCCGCGGTGATTCTCCGCGATGCGCTTCAGCACGTCGTCCTGCTTGAGATCCTCCAGCGTGGGAATCTTCATCGGGATGCTGCGCATCGCCGCGCAGAGCTTCCCCGTCTGGAAATACACCACCACGCGGAAGCGCGCCACCTGGGGAATCTCGTAGGAGAAATCCACGTGGTAGTTCGCCTCCAGCTCGCCCTTGAGGTGCTCCGGCATCACCTCATGGACCAACTGGCGCATGTCCTCCGCCGTCAGCGGCGGAGTCTCCACCCGCTTCAAGTCCCCGCGGATGCGGAAATACGGCTGCACGTCCTCCATCATGTGGATGTCGGATGCGTTGTTTTTGACCCCTCCCTCGAGAAGGGCGCGAAAGTTAAACGGCATGGAGCGAGAGTCTTCCCACGGCAGTGTGACCAGCCACGAACAGCTATCCGCCAGATTCCCACGGCGGGCCGGGGTGTCAATTCCCGAAGGGCGGGGAAAGGCGGGAACGGCGGGAACGACGAGAAAAGGGTGGGGGCGAGGGGCGGGTTTTCCATTCCTCCGCTGCTGTCCACGCTGTTCCCGCAGTTGCCATCGTTCCCGCCTTTCCCCCCTTAAAGCCGTCGCCCCGGTGGATAGAAATCCACCCGGGCGACGGTAGGTCAGGCGTTGCCCAAGCGGCGCGAGGCCGCGAGGCGGTTACTTGTCGTTGAGGATCATCCACTCGTTGACGGAGGTCTCGATCAGGTCAGCGAGGGTGATGGCGATGGCCTGCTCGGCGAAGAGGATGCCGCCGGCGTCGGTGGAGCGAACACGGACGGTGAACGGACCGGGGGTCGTCTCGAAGTCGAACGCGGCGATGGCCTGGAGCTTGTCCGCAGCGATCTGGAACAGCGCGTTGTCGGTGTCACCAGCGCCAAGAACCAGCGTGTAGGTGAACGTGTCGCCAGCATCCGGATCGGTGGTGGTCAGAGTCGCGATGTCGGCGCCCGGCGCGTTGTTTTCATCGAACATAACGGTCGTCGGCGCAACGGCCGTCGGGGCCTCGTTGACGTTGGTGACGGTGATCGCGATGTTGGCGGTCGAGGAGGTAGTGAAGCCCTCGTCCGTGGCGGTCGCATCGATCGAGATCGACGCGGCTGACTCGAAGTCGAGCAGGGAGGCGTTCGCCACGACGATGTCCGTGCCGGAGAGCGCGAAGGCGCCGCCGCCATTGTTCGTCAGCGTGAAGAAGTGCGTGTCGCCCGCGTCCGCATCCGTCGTGGACAAGGAGCCAACCACGGTGCCGTTCACGGTGTTTTCCGGGATGGTCGGCGTGGAGAGGGCCGGGGCCGTGGGTGCATTGGCCGTGGCCGCGAGGGCCGCTGCCAGCTGATCAAAGCCGCGATAGGCAATGGGGGTACGGGCATCGCCCTGGAAGTCACTGCCTGCTGCGGCGATGACGGGACCGCCATAGAGTGCCGCAGTGCGGGCTGCGGCGGCCAGCGTCAGGTCTACGCCGGGGAGGACGGAGTCGGTGAAGTCGGACAGCGGGCTGAACTGGTCGCTCTGCGCGTCCGTGCCGGCCAGTGTGCGCCAATCGGCCAGTGTGATGGCGGTGGCGGCCACGCGGCGACCGGTGAAGCCGCTCGCGCCGGCGAGGATGTTGTGGTTCGAGACGAAGCCCGAGCCGACGCCAGCGGGAAGGGCGTTCTGGCTGATCGCGGGGACATTGGCCTCGTCCACGATCACGATGTTGTTCCGGATATCCGCGTTGTATCCCGTGCCGACGAATCCGCCGATGCCGTAGGCCGCAACACCCGTTATGGTGTTTGCCGTGCTGGCATTGTCGGCAATCAACATCGTGTTGTTGTAGGCCCGGAAGCTAACGGACGAGGTGTTGCCGATGCCGCGCATGTTCGGATTCACGCCAGAATTGCGGATTCCGGTGTTCTCAACAACGATCTCATTGCCGGTCACTTCGACGATGCGGTCAACGCCAGCACCGGACGTGGCCATATGAATACCATTCGCGCCGGTCGTTGTCGCGAGGGCCGACGCATTTGTCACATACATCCGATTGTTGCGGACGCGGGTTGTGTAAGGGGGAGGGGTGTTGGAGCTGTTCTGGAACACGCCCCAGCTATCGAGCGTAGTCACGCCACCAACACCGATCGTGAACCGGTTGCCATCGATGTCGTAGCCGTAGCCGTTGTTGATAAAGACGCCTCGGATGCGGGCTGTCACATCGTTGTTGCGGAATATCCAGCCGTTTTGAGCGGTGCCGCCCGGGATCGTGCCGATCGTGGAAACATTGAGGCCGTGCCCCTGTGAGACCGTCGTCGCGGTAAGGGCGTTGTTCTCGATGATGTAGTTGTTCGGCCCATACGCACCCGGGGCGAGGAATCCGGCATTGAGCGTGTCCCACGCAGTGGTACCGACGGCAAACTGATTGGTGGACGCGCGGAGGGCCGCCGTGTTGCCGCCAGTGCTAGTGCCGCTATTCGTGATCACCATGTTCTTGATCTGTGTAGCATTTGCGCTGCCAGTGATGTGGATGATCACCGAGGAGCCGTGCGTCTTGGCCGCCGTCCACGTCATGTCGCGCGTGGTGCCACCAACGGTGTTGGAGCCGTCGATGATGATGTTATTGGTGGCAACCAGCGCATTGGCGCCAGCTCCGACCGATCCAATGAGGAAGTCGCCGCTGAAGCCGTCCTGATCGAGGTCGCGGGCAAACGTCACCACCGGAGCGGTGCCAGCAAGGGGCTTAAAGGTGAGCGAGTTCGACCCGGTGGTTAGAACCAGGCTGGTATTCACCGTTTCGCTGATATTTCCGGTGATCAAAGCCGTGACATCGCCCGTCAGGGTGCGCGGGAACGATCCGGGAGTACGAAGGCGATAGG
>JBBQYG010000261.1:0-3828 GCA_038208905.1 Candidatus Sumerlaeia bacterium
CCCCTTCGCCTTCGCCTTCGCCATCGCCGACCGAATCAGCAACGCCAACGGCCACGGATACGCCGACGCCGTCGCCCACCGAGAGCGCAACGCCGACCGTGTCGCCGACCCCCTCGCCCTCGGTTTCCCCGTCGCCGACGGCGGACCCCGGCGTTGCACGGGAGCTGGTTCTCGATGGCGCCATCGTCTCCGATGAAGCCGACCAGCAGATCTTCGAGCAGTTCTACTACGACATCCCCGACGATAGTGCGGAATTCTACGTCCGGGTGACGACCGGCGGCGACGTTGATGTTGTGTTTTCCTACTCGGAATCCCCCGACGCGGGGAACAACGAGGCGTTCTACAACGCCGGCGCGGCCGCGGAGCTTCAGCTTCTGGTGAACGACACCGACTCGGCGCCCTTGATCTCGCGCGGCAGCCGTCTCTACATCGCCGTCGCGGCCACCCAGCCCCCCAAGGGCGTGTTTGGACTTCCCTACACGATCCAGATTTTGAGCGCACCCTTCGTGACGCCGACACCGTCGCCGTCGCCGAGCCCGACGATCAGCGCCACGGCGACCATCTCGGCCACGGCGACCATCTCGGCCACGCCGACCATCTCGGCCACGCCGACCATCTCGCTAACGCCGACCGCCACGCCCAGCATCTCGCTAACGCCGTCCGCCTCGCCCTCGCCGACGCAGGACTTGAGCGGCGTTACGGAACTCGTAATCGACGACCCCGCGCTGATCCAGAACGTGGCCGGCGGCGACGTGAACAACTACTACACCGATACGCCCGACAGCGAGGAGCCCCTCTTCCTGCGGGTTGCCACCGTCGGGAACGTCACCGTGCGCCTGCGCTATGACTTGCTTCCCGATTCTGTCACCTTCCTCGCGCGCTACGATGTCCCCGGCCCCGATCCGCTCGTGGTCACGATCGAGCAAGGGGGCGAGGTGGAGATCATCCCCAACCGCCGCCTCTTCGTTTCCGTCACCGGCACCAACCTGATCACTGTGGGCGGCATTCCCACGCTGGTCCCCTCTAACTACACGATCGGCATCAGCACCACGCCACCACCGACCGCCAGCCCATCGCCAACTGTCGTTCCAACGACGCCGGGGCCGACCGCCACTCCTTCGTTCACGCCATCGGCAACGCCGACAGTGAGCCAGACAGCGACGCCCACCTCGGATTCAACTCCAACACCAAGCGCAACCGTTAGCCCAACCGACTCTCCAACTCAGTCGCAATCCCCCACGCCCACGCCCGACCCCACGTTCTTCTCCTTCGAGTCCAACGCTTCCGGCTGGACGTTTTCCCGCGCGCCGCCCCCCTCCGAGGAAACCTTTGGCCGCTTCAACGACGTCAACGACGCGCTGGACATCGTGACGAACGGCAACACGAGTTCCTTCGGATTCTGGGAGCGTGACGGCATCACCGTTGGCACCGCCACGGAGGGCTCCACGGCCAGCGTGCTCTATCGCGCGACGTGGCGCGCCTTCAGCGATCAGGCCAACGCCTCCCTCGCTCCGGTGGTTCGCCTGCGCGCCTCGTCGATCAACTTCCAGCAGTCCGATATCGTCGTGGCCACATCCACTGGCGATGGCGGATTCTCCCCGGGCACAGGAGGGCGAACCTACACGCAGTACTTCGCCCAGCCCGCCACGCGTGACACCTTCCGCCTGAGTTTCGACGTCTTGAACTTCGACCCCAGCGACGCCGCGTTTGCGCGCATGTCGCTCTCGTCGGCGCGCATCGACTGGATCGGCGACGCCGACCGCTCCGGTGGCCAGCGCGTGACGAACTTCACCTTTGGCGGCGGCAATTCCGGATGGTCGTCGCTTCCCATGAATCCCGTGATCGCCAAGCCCCTGGTGTTCAGCACCGTCAACGGTCTGCGCATTCAGGGCCTGGCCCTTCCGCCAACTTCGTCACGACCCGCCCCGCCGGAAATCTTCGGCTATTGGGGCATCGACACCACGGTGCCCTTCGAGGCCAACACGCTGTACCGCGTCCGCTGGCGCGTGGGAAGCACCGCCGACGCTGGCGCCACGCTGGCCCTTCCGGCCATGCGCATGCGCGTGAACGACAGCTCCTTCAAGTTCTCCGCCCTCGTCAATATCGAATCCGTGGGCGAGGCCGCGCTCCTCCCCTCCACCAACGCCCCCCGCGAATACGACCTGTGGCTCGCCACACCGCCAGAGATCGCCGGCAACAACTGGATATTCTCCTTCGACTACCTGTGGGTGAACAAGCCCCTCCAGGCCGACCAGGACGACCCCACCCTGGCGGTCATCCTCCAGTCGCTGGACGTGACGAAGTTTGCGCTGCCGTAGGTGGAGGGAAACGGCGGGAACGGCGTAAAAGCAAATCGGGGGAGGCGGGGTCTCATCGACCCGCCTCCCCCGAATCTTATCCAACCCCAGGCCGTCTCGTCTTTCCCGCTTCTTCCGCCGTTCCCTGCCTTCAGTGAATATCCAGATCGTCGTCCGCAAAGATCTCGTGGGCGTCGGCGGCGGAGGAGATGTTGTCGAAGTCGGAATCGGCGAAGCGCTCGCTGGCGCCGGGGACCGGGCTCACCAGGCTGTCGCGGGTGTACTCGTCGGCCTGGCGGGAGCCCTCCAGCAGGGCCGACAGCGCGGGGATTCGGATCGTGCTCTTCTCAGTCAGGCATCCCTTGTGGACTCGAATCTCGGGGCTCTCGATGCTGAGGAGGCGGCGGAAGGCCGCCATCCCCTCGTCGTGGTCCATCGTCTCGCAGTGCATCACCAAGCCATTGTGCAGGTAGATCGATCCCGCCGTGCCGCCGCCCGTGATGCGGATTGTGCGCGCGATGCGCTTCTCTCCGTAGAGCTGGATCAGGTCGGAGGTCTCGAGGCCAAAGGCGTCGGACTGCAAGTCGCTGATCGTGCGCAGCAGCGTGCGGAGCTGGCGCTTGGTCCCCTCAAGGTCCTCCTCGGGGTGGCTCAAAATCTTGGCTGCGCCCTGGGCCAGCAGCGCCACGGAGTAGTAGGAGAGCACCTCGGGAATGCAAACCGCCACATCCCAATAGGTGGTGCGGTTCTGTATCACCTGTGACACGCGGACGAGATCGGTCTCCGGCGTCATGCCGATGATCATCAGGCCGGAGCGGCTGGACTGCCACGGCTCGAAATTCAGCCCCGCCATGATGCGGAGTTCCTGTGGCATCCCATCGTCCCCCATCAGGGAGATCAACGTGGCCGCCGTGGTGGGTTCGAACCCGGCAAAGACCAGCGAACTAAGACTTCGATGTGCCATGGTGCTCCCAGGATGCCTCGATAATCTGCCCGGAGCCTCCCACGGCCCCGGTTTCGTGTAAAGGGCGTTTGCACGTCCTCGCGGTGGCGGGGCATCGGGTCAGCCTCCGGCGCGCAGGACGTCCGCCATGGAGAAGACTTCGCCGCGGGAGCCGGATTCGGTTTCCTGCCAGAGGAACTCGACCGCGCGCAGGGTGCCCTCCGCATAGACGCGGCGTCCGTTGACGCGGTGGCCGAGGGTCAGGGTGACGTCGCCGGTGGCGGAGGTCCCCTCGTAGTGGTGCCAGCCGTGGCCGCCGAGGGCGTCCTGCGGCACGCCGAGTTCGCGTTGGCGCGCGGGGTCGCGTATAGACGCGATGGCCGATTCGTCGCCGACGAGGCCGAGGCGCTGGAAGTGGGGGATCAGTGCGCGCGCGGTGCCGCTGACATCCTTCTTCGCCGCCTGGTGCGACTCCCACACGTCGAGGCGATGCCCGGCGAGGGCGTTGGGATAGACCTCGGCCACGTGGCGGAGTGCCTCCTGCAGCGCGACGATCGGGGCGGCCATGTTGGGCGCGATGACGGCGCT
>JBBQYG010000262.1:0-3772 GCA_038208905.1 Candidatus Sumerlaeia bacterium
GATTCCCCAGATGACTACGTGGATGATCTTCTCGATGATCATGAACAGCGTGCCGAGGCGCTTCTCCGCCTCGATCGGCAACTCGGATTTCTTGACAGCCCGGGCGATCAGGTGTTCGCGCAGGCGCTTGACCCCCTCGCCCACGAACCGATTGGCGATATAGACCACGATGACCGTGAGAATCAGAATGGGAACGAGTTTGGCGGCATTGAGGATGAGCCAGTTGACTGCTTGGTCAAAAAGAGAAAGGGCTGAGTTTGGATCCAAGGCAATGTCCTGTCTTAAAAGTGAAAGCCGCAAGAGCGACGCAGAAATCGCGCCCAATGGAGAGGCGACTCTGTGGTCATGGCGCTTCTGGCGCAAGCATCAAGGGGAGGGCGCCGCGGCGGATGGAGCGGGCTCGATCCATGCGCAGTTGAAGAGGAACGTCAGCAGGCGGAAGTCGGGATTGCCCGGCCACGCGGCCATGGGCGACCAGCCCGGGTGCGACACCTCCAGTTGGAGCTTTCGCTGATCCTTGTCGATCACAAGTGGTATCGAGACAAGAGCCTCGCCCTGTGGTTGCCGCCAAGTGTGCTGCGTGGGCTCGCCCTTGACGCGGATGGACATCTCAACCTCAGCGAACGGTTGAGGATGGCGGAAGATGTGCATCTTGAGGGTGTAGTGACCGGCGGGCACAGGGCGATCGAACTCCACCGTAACGGGGTCCTGCGCCGCCCATGCGAATGTGGAGTCGTCGCCTGAAAGCTCGGGAATATCGAATCCATTGATGACGAGCTGGTCGTCGGGCAGTGCGATGGCCACGGCGTGCTCGAACTCCGGACGCGGCTTGTGGCCGGAGCCGCTGGCGAACCGGCGCACGACCTCCATGCGCGGATTTCCGATGCGATAGAAAACCTCCGATGCGATCCACGCGTCGGGAGGAATGAGGATCCGCCGCGTGGACACCGGAAGCTGCCCGCGTTCCATCGCGGCGATCAGGGCCCGCGATCCACGCGAGTGGAATTGCTTCCAGGCGCCCATCGTATAGAAGTCTATCTCTTGCACGCCATCCTCGCGGGCCAACATTTCCTCCAAAGAGACCAACTGGTACTGCGGAAACAGCTCGTCGAGATAGGGGGTCGCCTTGATCGGAAGAATGCATAGTTGTGATCCGGGGGGCGGGAGAAGCGCGCGATGCTCCTCGAAGAGGCGACGCATATGCGTGCGCTCCTGGAGGAGGCTGATGGCGAGCGACAGGCCAGATCCAGCCAGCCAGGGCGCGAGCAGCAGGAGCGTGACGAGGTGGGACCGCCTCAAGTCTTGGGCCGCATATCGGGCGCATCCCACCAACCCGAACGCCCACAGCGGCAGCGCGAAGAGGGTGTAGCGCGGGCCGTGGAAGACCTTGCCCAATTCGAATCGATTGATGAGCCAGAGCATCGATACGAAGGCGTAGGCGAGGAGGAGCGGAAGCGCCGTTTCGATCAGGTGGCCATTAGGAGGCGGCGGGGATATCCAACGCCTGAGCAGTGCGGCCACGATCGGCAGCGCCGTGAGCGCGCCGAGCGCCATGACGAGTGGGTGGCCGAACGGAAGGCTCGCCTCGGGAGGGCGCCCGAGTGGGAACCAGTAAAAGAACACCCCCAACCAATTGCCGAAGGTCGTTGGCGTGATCCACCACGTTTCCATTCGCGACTGAAACCCCATGTTTTCCGCAATGCCGGTGGCCCAGGGGAGGAAGGATATCACCGCCAGAGCCTGGGCCAGGGCCCCGCCAATCACAAAGGGCGACAACAGCGCGCGCCGCCGCCATGCGACCATCCCGAGCCAAAGCAGCCCGTGCAGCAGGAGCATGATCGCGGAGAGCAGGTGCATCCACATCGCAATGCCGGCGAGAAAACCATAAGCACTCCAGAGAAAAGCACCCCGGCGCCGCGAGAGCTGGCCTTCGATCTCAAGCCGGATGATTCTCAGCATGATGAGTCCGCAGGAACCGATCAGCGGCACGGCGAAGGCATAGTGCCTCACGTCGCGAGCGGTGATCGCGAGCATGGCGCTGCCCGCCAAGACCCACGCGAAGATGGCACCCGGGCGCGAACCCAACACGGCGCGCCCCCCCCACCAGCAGACGGCGGAGAACAGCAGCCACGCGATGAAACCTGGTAGCCGCGCCCAGAGGATCGTTGGCGGAATGCCGAGCCACGAGCCAAGGTTCAGCCAGCAGTGAAGCAGGAGATAGAAGCCGGGCGGGTGGGCGTCGAAACGCGCTAACGCCAGCACCTCGTCCCACGGGCGCATCGCCATGAAGAGCGAGTGAAACTCGTCCACCCACACGCTATCCTGCCACGAGGCGCGCCACAGTGCGAGCGGCGCAAACACGATCAGGAAAAGAAGGTAGGCTGGCAGGCCCAGCCCCGGCGCGGCGGAAGGACTCTTGTCGGGCTCGATCATGGCGCGCCGGGAATCGTCGAGTTGAGGGCGCAATGGCAAGGAGAGAACATTGCGGCGAAGCGCCATCGGGCTTGCCCGGGGGAATCGATTCGCAACCTGCTGGGCAATACGCATCTGCCCTTGCGAGGATTCCATGGCCAACTCCCCCGGCGTCGAGCGCGAGAGGTTTCACCCGGCGTTCGTGCGCCCGGGGTTGCTGGCGATTCTTGCGCTGGTGGCGGGGCACTCGGTGGCGCGGGGAATTCCGCTGGGGACGGTTGGATGGGCGGGGGTGGGCGTCCTTTCGTTGATCGGGTTGGCTCGCGCGCCTGCTCGGAGTATCCTGTATCCAGTCGCCTTCTGCCTTCTTTTCGCGTCGATTGGCGGAGTTCAGGAGTCGTGGCTGCTGAACCGCGACGCGCGAGGTTCGGCGCAGGTGGAGGCGATGGCGCCCGGTGGAGGAAGCCCGCTGGCGGTGATCAAGGGAGAAGTGGCGTCGCTCCCCCGCCGGACGGCGACGGGTTGGACGGTGCTGATCGCGTCGGGGGCGACGCTGGAGTCGGGCGGAGCCAGCGTGGAGTCCGCATCGGAGATCGCGGTTCGCGTTGGGGGCGACCGCCCGTTCGCGTTTGCGGCGGGCCATCTGGTACCCGGAGACGAGGTGCGCGTCGCGGGAGCGATGCTGGAATTGCCGCGAAGCGATTCCGACGGCGAGCCCTACGAATGGCTGCGCTCGCTCGGTGCGGTGGCGGTGGTCCAGGCCCGCATGCTGGAGCCTACCCCCAGGGACCGCGGCCCGATGGGGTGGTTTCTCGCGGCGATGGGCCGCGTGGCGGATCGGCAGGAGCGGCTGATCCTCAACTGGCTCCCCGCGAGGGAGGGCGCCGTCCTGCTGGCGATGACGCTGGGGCGAACGCATCGCATGGCGCGCGAGCAATCGGAGCCGTTCCGCCGCACCGGGCTGCTGCACATTTTCTCGGTGAGCGGCCTGCACACCATGCTGGTGGGCGGGGTGGTGATGGGGCTGCTGCGCATGACGGGCGCGCGGCCTTGGACCAAGTTCATCGTCATGGCGATCTTCCTCGCGGGATTCGCCTCCATAGTGGGCCTGCGAACGCCGGTATTGAGGGCAGCGCTGCTCCTGATGGCGTGGGAGGGGCGCGATCTGCTGAGGCGGCCCGTGGAGCCGATGGCGTGCCTGGGCTCGGTGGGGGCGCTGCTTGCGATTCTCATTCCGCGCTCCGTGTGGCAGGTGGATTTCCAGATGTCGTTCCTCTGCGCGATGACGATCGCATTGGCCGGGCCTTGGATGCTGGCGTTGCAGCGCACGCTGGGTAGGCGACTTGGATGGGGATGGGGC
>JBBQYG010000263.1:0-3768 GCA_038208905.1 Candidatus Sumerlaeia bacterium
GCACGGCGACCGGCGTTCGGAGCTCGTGGGCGGCGTCGGAAGAGAAACGGCGCTCGCGTTCGAACGAGTCTCCGATTCGGGCAAGCAAGTCGTTGAATGAGCCCGCGAACTGGCGGAGGTCCGGCGGGAGGGTCTTCAGGTCAAAGCGCCGGTCGAGGCTGCTTGCGTCGATCTTTCCCGTGTCGACGGCGAGCCGACGGAGCGGCGCCAGGCTATGGCCCGCAATCCAGAACGCCGCGCCAATAGAGAGCACCATCGTGATTCCCGCGGCGATGCACAGGAACTCCAGGATATCCGTGAGGTCGTCGTCGAGGTCGTCGCGGTTTGCCGCGAAGAACACCGTGATGGCGGGGCCCTCCGCGTCGGGTCCGCCATCCTCCAGTTGGGTGCGGGCGGGGACGAGCACGCCGCGGTATGATTTGCCGAACGCCTCGAAGTCGCGGAAGCGGCGGGACTTCGAGGGCTTGACCCATCCGGGAATTCCCTCCAGCGAGCGGGACTGCCCGATCACCGACCCATCCGCCGCGAGCAGGACGAATACATCGGGCCGCTCCCGCCGCGAGAACCGCTCCATCAGATTGTCGGAAAACTCGATCTCGATTCCGCCCTCGTCCGTTTCCTGGCTCACAAGAGTCGCCAGCGCCTCCGCATTTCCCGCCAGCGACGAGTCGAACGACTTCACCAGCCGTCGCTGGGTGAACAGGAACGTCCCCGTGGCGAAGACCGCGAGCAGGAGGAATTCCGCGAGCAGCAGCATCAGGGCGATTCGGAGCCGCAGGCTCAGGGGCTCTCTCATGCCGACGATCCCCCGGGCGGCTCCACCGCGAGCACGTACCCCTGGCCCCGCAGCGTGTGGATCATCCGCGGGCGACCGTCGGTTTCAAGCTTCTTTCTCAGCGTCGAGATATACACCTCGATGACATTGGAGAACTTCTCCCAATTGTAATCGTAGAGGTGTTCCAGTATCTCGGTTTTCGAGATGACCTCTCCGGCGCGATAGGCGAGATACTCGAGGAGCCGGTACTCCAGCGCCGGGAGCGTGTGCTCGGCCTCGCCGCGGCGGACAACGTGGCGGTGGGTGTCGATTTCCAGGTCGCCAATTCTCAGGATGGGATCGGGGCGGTTGTGGCTTCGGCGAATCAGGGTCTTTACGCGGGCCAGAAGCTCGCCCATGTCGAAGGGCTTGCCCAGATAGTCGTCGGAGCCGAAGTCGAGCCCCCTTACAACGTCGGCCTTGCTGGTTCGCGCCGTCAGGATCAGGACGGGAGTGGTCAAGCCGGCGCCGCGAATCGCCTGCAGGATCGATAGGCCGTCGACGCCGGGAAGCATCAGGTCGAGGATCACCAGATCGTAGCTGCTGGTGAGGGCGAGGTGTTGTCCGTCCACTCCGTCATGGCAGACGTCCACCACGAAGGAGGGGATCGATTCGATTCCCTTCTTCACATTGCGCGCCAGGCGCGCCTCGTCTTCGACCATCAGAATTCGCAAGACTTGTCCATGTCCTTTGGCGAAGGGGCTGCGCGCGGTGTGGCTTGGGAAGCCGGCCAATGGTGATCCGGGCGGCGGAGTTGGATCAACCAAACTTGCCCATACGGAGAGTGGACGGCGCCAAAAGGAGCGCCGTCCACGAGACGCCGATCGCGGTGGAACTACCCCTTCTCGCCCTTCTCGGTCTTTTCGCCGTCCTCGTCATCTTCGTCCTCATCCTCGGCCGTGAGGGAGATAACCTTGCCGGTGGCATCAACACTGATTTCGTAGGTCGTCTCGCCTGCTTCCTTTTCGATTTCGTAGAGAACGACGGACTTCTTCTCGAGCTCCTTGGTGTCGCCCTGGGGAAGGACTTCCTTGATTGTCCTGGCGACTGCGGCGGGAAGGTCCTTTGCCTCAAGGTCTTCCTCGATTTCGATCAGTTGGCCGTCGGCGCTCACAATGACTTCCCTGGATTTCCCGTCCGCCGACTTGACCATCACCTCGTATACCTTTGTCCCGTCCTCGTCCTCGGCCACGGCCTTCTGGAAGGTGGCGCCGGCGGCCGCCATGCCGACGGTGGCCATGACGGCGGGAGGGATCTGGGCCTCGGCGACGGGGGCGCCCTCTGCCGCTTCGCCGTCCTCATCGACCTCGTGCTTGGACGAGAAAGAGACCAGTTCTCCATTCGCGTCCACCGTCAGTTCATAGGTGACCTCGCCGACCGTCTTCTCCACCGCATAGAGAGTCATGGTCTTCTTCACGATCTCCTTGGCCTTACCCGACGGGCCGACTGTCTTGATCGTCTGGGCCACGGAGGCCGGAAGGCCCTTTTCCGCAAGCTGCTCTTCAGCCTCCACGAGGGTGCCATCGGCGAGGATGATCACTTCGATCTCGCCGCCGGCCGCGCTCTTCAGCTCGATCTCGTATTCCTTGGCTCCGTCCTCGTCCTCCACGGAGGCATTCTCGAAGGTGGCACCGGGGGCGGCGGTTTTCAGCGTCGCGGCAACGGCGGCGGGAAGGGCGGATTCGGCGACGGCGTCATCGTCGTCCTCGTGATGCTCCGCATAGCCAAGATAGGGCGCGGTGCCGGCAAGGACCAGCGAGGTCAGAACGATTGATCGGACAGCGGACTTTTTCATGGCGGGAGGCTCCGGAGGCTGGGGATGATCGCGGATGTGACGGCGATTCTGGACGGACGATACACACCGAACCTGAGGCGAAGCTGAAGTTCGGGAAGAAATCGCCCGGGATCGCCGCCGCGCCACCCCCTTTTCCCCTCGACGCGACGGGCCGGTGGCGGTCGATTGACGGTTCACGCGCGAATTGGCGCGTTTTTTTCATCGAGTCGTGAAGTTGGCGGCGGGTTGGTTCGCTTTTACAAGAAATGAGGTCGTTCCGTGGCTTTTGACCCCGATGGCGTGTCACAGGGGAGCGGTGTCCCCGCTCCATTGTCCGGGCATGGAGAAATCCCGGCGGAGGTAGCCGTGCTCGCGCTGGACGTGGTGGTGTTCCCCCTGATGATCGCGCCGATCGTCATCAGCGACGAGCGCGCCCGGTTCCTGGTGGACGACGCCATGAAGGGCGACCGGATGCTGGCGTTGTTCCACTCGGCGGAAGACACCGATGGCAAGGACTTGCCGGAGAAGGCCAACGGCTCGGGCGCCAACACGGCGGCCGGGATCAAGAAGCGCCTGTATCGCGTGGGAACGCTGTGCAATATCCTGCGGATGCTTCGGATTCCCGATGGCTCCCTGCGGCTGCTGCTCCACGGCGTGTGCCGCGTGGAGATGGAGAAGATCACGAGCCACGAGCCCTACCTGAAGGCGCGCGTGGGGCCCGTGAAGGAAACCGAGCCCCGCGCCGGCGACATCGAGGTGGAGGCGATGGAGAAGGTCACGATGGAGAATCTCCATCGGGCCATCGGCTTTTCCGCCATGTCGGAGGAACTCGCCGTCGCCGCGATGAACGTGGAGGGCCCCGGCAAGATGGCCGACCTGGTGGCGTCCAACCTCCAGATCCGCACCTCCGAACTCCTCCCGATCCTAGGCGAGGCCAACACCAAGGAGCGCCTCAAGAAAGTTCAGCACCTCCTGGGTCGCGAGGTCCACGTCCTCGAGATCGGCAACCGCCTCAACGACGAGGTGCGCGAGGAGGTTGACCGCAGCCAGCGGTCGTTCTTCCTGCAGCAGCAGATGAAGGCCATCCGCCGCGAGCTGGGCGAGACCGATCCCCACGAGGCGGAACTCGACGAGCTGAAGGAGCGCGTCGCCAACGCCAAGATGCCCCCGCACGCCCGCA
>JBBQYG010000264.1:0-3706 GCA_038208905.1 Candidatus Sumerlaeia bacterium
GAGAAAACTCCTCCGCGCGCGCGCGAATCCTCGCGGTTCGATACGTCCCATCCTCATGCCGCTTCAGGAGACGAGCAAGGCTTTTGGCGCTCGGCTCCTCGAAAAAGGCGCCAGTTTCCCCCTCCACCACAGTCTCCGAAACGCCCCCCCCGCGGAGCGCAAGAACTGGCCGCCCGCAGGCCATTGATTCCAGCGCGGTAATTCCAAAATCCTCGATCGCCGGGAACAGCAGCGCCCGGGCCCGCTGGTAATAGCGCGGCAGGTCGGCATCGGACACACGTCCGGCAAACTCCACGGTGGGCCCCGCGATAGCCCTCAACGCCCCCTCCTCCGGTCCGCCCCCGACCACCACAAGGCGTGCCTTCGCCAGATTGGCGGCCCGGATCGCGCGGTCGATTCGCTTATAGGGCACAAACGCCGACACGACCAGAAAATAGTCATCGGGTGGCGCGCCATCGGGCACGAAGCGATCAAGCTCCACCGCCGGATGGATCGTTTCCGCGCTCCGCCCCCAGAAACGCTCGATCTTGGCGGCGATATGGGACGAGTCCGCCGCGAAGGAATCCACCCGCGCCGCCGACCGGCGATCCCAACGCTGCATGATGGGGCGCAGCGCGCGCAGCCCCGCGTTCTGCAACGGGTTCTTGCCCAGGTAATCCGCAAAGTGGTCCCACACATAGCGCATCGGTGAGAACACATAGGAAAGGTGCAGCCCCCTGCGCGGGCGCGGCGCCGCCTTGGCCACGCAGTGACTCGTCGAAAGCACCAGGTCGTAATCCGCCGTCGGCAGGCGCTTGATGTAGGCGGGCATCAGCGGCAAATAGTGCCGATAGCGCCGCCGCGCCTGGGGGAGCCGCGCAAAGGGCGACTCCACGATGTTCATCCGGGCGATGGCGGGGGAGAGACGCGGGCGGTCCAGCAGGAGAGTAAAGAGATCCGCATTGGGAAACAGCGCGCAGAAGTGCTCCAGCACGCGCTCTCCGCCGCGCATCCCGTTCAGCCAATCGTGAACAAGGGCCACGCGCAGGCCCGCCGGGATTGCGTGTCCCTGCGCCGTGTCGTCCGCCATCGCGATCACCTCCACGGTATCACGGGCATCCTGCCCGTGGAGCTGCCACTCCGATGATTGCCGTCCACGCAAAACGGGCCCCCCTCGGGGGCCCGTTTACTTTGCGGCTACCTTGCGGCAACCGGCATGATGAACCTGATCACGTCGAGCGGAAATCGTCGCCCGTCCCCACCAGGTGGTGACGGAACTCCCACTCCAGCAGGCCGTTCTTGTACTCGTTCATCGCCACGTCCAACGGATCCGGGGCGCTGTCGTCATAGATGGTGGAAGCCGTCTTGGACTTGTTGATTTCGCGGGCGCGGCGGGCGATGATGTTCACCACCATGTAGAGTCCGTCGCCTTCTTCGCGGGTTACTGTGTTGCTGTCGGCCAAGGAACACCTCCTGAATTTGAGACGGGTAGGCTCTCGCATGCGGGGGTGGCCCGTCAAGGGCGGTGTGTGGTAGGCGATGTTTTTGCGAAAATGGGATCAAGGCTGGTCTCGGCCTTCGCAACGCAACTTCGTCGCCTGTTGTAAGTCATGATATAAGCGCTGCCCACTATTCTCGCCTCATGTCTCCCCTTCGCAAAGCGCCACCCGGATAGCCGCATCCCCATCTTCTCACCCGATGGCCAATCCCAGCGCTATACGTCGAGGTGGGCCGTGAAGGTGACCTCCATCACTGCCACACCAGCCGTCAGCGTCTTTGGCGTCGGCGGAGGCGAGGGCGCCTTCGACTCCAGCGCCATCGGCCAGGCCACCCGCGCCGCCATGAACGACGCCGTGACCGAGACGACGGCGATCTTCAAGCAGGCAGTGCCTGCCGCCCCAGCGCCGCAGTAACCGAAGTCAGCCGCCCCCAAGCTCAAGCCCCCCGAGATCGCACGCCCGGGGGGCTTGGCTATTGGCACCGCCCTCGCTCAAATCGACTTGAGCAACCGGCGGATCAGTGGGGACATAGATCCCAGATGTCTTCGAAAGGACCTTGCTACAATGATGCCTGCAATTCGCCTCCCCCTCTTCGTCCTGCTCTTTGCCATGCTCTCGATCGGCTCTGGGTGCGCCGTGGTGAAGGTAGTCGTCACTCCGCTTACCGTCGTAAGGGACATCGTGGATGCGCCGTTGGTGAGCCTCTCCTGCGGCACGCAGTACTTCGCCCAACAGAGCCGGATCGCCCGTGCCCCATCCGCTGGCGTCGGATGGTCGTTGAGTGGCCCCACATTGGGAATCGGCTATGATCTCAGCTACTTTCTCTTCACCGGCCTCTCGGGAATTTTTGGTGGCGTGGACTACGTCGTATGCCGGTCGCTGTATCCGAACTTTGCGCGCGGCGTCAGCCCGTGGAGGAAGAAGGGACAGTCGTGGGGAAGTCTCTACTTCCCGAACACACGCGTCCTCTGGGGTGACGAGCGACCGATTCATCGCGCTCCGGACAAGGGCGAATCGCCGCCGTCATAGTGGCAATCGTCTATACAAGAAACCGCGCCATCTCCTTCTCGCGAAGGAACACATCCTCGCGGGGGACCCTTGCGATATCCCAGCGGCCTGCCAGATCCTCCATGGTGATTCTCTCGCCCATCCCGCACTGGCCCAGCGACCACGCGAGGTAGGAGCGGATAGCCGTTTCATCGAATCCCCGGCCCAGGAAGCCGGTCATGTCCTCGCTGCCGACGCGCTTCGCCAGGCGCGCGCCATCCTCTCCGCGCATCAGGGGAATATGTATATACCGAGGCACTGGAAGTCCAACGCACGACAGCAGCCATGCCTGCCTGGCTCCCGAGTCCAGCAGGTCGCCGCCGCGGAGGACCTCCGTCACCCCCGACACCCCGTCGTCCACCGCGCAAGCAAGCTGGTAGGCAAAGATTCCATCAGCGCGGCGAATCACGAAGTCGCCTCCGTCCTCCTCCAGATTGATCGCCACATCGCCCGCGAAGCCATCGAGGAATCCACGCGGCGCGCCCTGCACCCTCAGCCGCCAGCAATGCGCCGTCCCCGCCGCCACGCGGGCCATCGACTCGTGGTGGGGGAGTGCCGCGCAAGTTCCCGGATACGGCGCCGCCGTGCCGGTGGCGTGTGGCGCCGAGGCCGCGTGGGCAATGTCCTTGCGGGAGCAGAAGCACGGATAGGCAAGGCGCCGGCGCTCAAGCTGGTCGAGTATAGATGCATAGACAGAGGCGCGCTGCGACTGGCGAATCGGATCGTCGTCCCATTCAATGCCAAGCGCCGCCAGGTCCTCGAGCTGCTGGCGCTCGCTCTCCGCCCGGCACCGCGGACCATCCAGATCCTCGATCCTGAGCAGGAACCGCCCGCCACGCGCCCGCGCCGCCGCCCACGCCGCCAACGCCGTCCTCAGATTCCCCAAATGCAGCGACCCCGTCGGAGACGGGGCGTATCGCCCAACCTGCATGGCCATCGGTCACCTCATGGCAGTCACAATACCTCGTTCAATGCGACGTGGCAATCAGGGGGATGGCATGAGACCTGTGGGAATCACGGGACTCACGCCTCCCGTAACCCCCGCCGTTCCCGCCCATTCCCAGTTCCCGATTCCCCGGCCCCCATTTTTTTCTCATTTTCGCTCTTGACCCGCCCCCCCTTGGGAGGGCCTTTCACCCGGCGCCGTGCGGGTGGCCTGATGGCTGGGTTGTCTGGGCGGC
>JBBQYG010000265.1:0-3705 GCA_038208905.1 Candidatus Sumerlaeia bacterium
GGAGCGGAGAATTGGGCTCCGTGGTGGCAACGCGGACGCCAGCGAACTGCATGGCGGTCAGGTTGCTGGGCACTTCCATCGATTCCGACTTGCGGGGCTGGAGGAGGTACTGCCGCAGCTCCGCATAGGCCGAGCCGCCAATGCCCTGCAGATCGCGGGAGACGGCGGCGTTAAGCTGGCCGAGGGTGAGGGAGTCGGCCTGTGGCGGGGAGACGAAGCGCAGAGTATCGATCAGCTTGCTCTTGATGATATGCGCCTCGGGGCTGATGAAGTCGCTGCGGCGGGTGATGTTGGTATAGATACCGTCGCCGGCGACGGCGTCGTTGCCGTTCGTTCCATCGTCGAAGACGTTCCCCGCCTCGTCGGCGAAGACGCTGAGCTGGCGTGCGTCTTGAAGCAGTTCCTTATTGCCATAGTGGTCGTAAATCTGTTCCCCCGCCCAGGCCCGCAGGGTGGCGCGGATAGGAATCGG
Organism: Candidatus Sumerlaeia bacterium; assembly: GCA_038208905.1. Taxonomy (GTDB): domain Bacteria; phylum Sumerlaeota; class Sumerlaeia; order SLMS01; family SLMS01; genus JBBQYG01. Next base: position 473 of record JBBQYG010000265.1, read on the forward strand.
CGTGGAGTCGCCAGAAGCGCCAAACCCTGGCTGGCCGCCCGGGAAGCCGCCATCAGTGCCGAAAAGGTTTTGCTGGCCGAATGGGCCGGGCTGGGAAGGTGCCCGGCCGAATGCCGGGCTGGAGTTGGCGGCATCGACAGCGCCGCGCGCCCGTTCAGTGGCGAAGAAACCACCACCGCCGCCCGTGGGTTGGCTGTTGAGCGTGTCCAGTCCGCCGGAAACCGCGTTCGCTTCCGCGATGGACTGGGACACCGCGATTCCCGGTGCGACCATGGCTGCGGTCAAAGCGGCTAGGATCAGGGCTTTCATGGCTGGGGTTCCTTTCGCGCCGGGTTTCTGAGCGGCGATAGCAGACGAATTCTTGTGGCTGCGGAACGCGCGAGCCAAGCAATTTCGGCAACAGGCGGATTCCCGGGGTCACTTCCCCTACTTCTGGAGGGAGAAGCCCGGGTCCATGGGCCTGATTCCCGCCTCAACGGCGTCGATCTGGCCAAGTATCTTCTTGGAATGATCGATGACGGTCGTCGAAAGTCGGCGGACTTCGGTGTCGGCGGAACGCTGCACCGCGGCGGATAGCTTAACCCCGAGTTGATTGAAGCCGCCGAGCTGCTCGCGAGCCTTTCCTGCGTCGCCCGGCAGTCCGGCGGCGGTGGCATCCTGCCATGTCTTGCCGTTGGCGGTGGAGGCGATGCGCGACAAGGACTCCTGAACGGCGAGACCCGCCTCGTGGAATTGGACGGCCAGCTCGGACACCTGCTGGCGTTCCTCGCTGGTTTGCTTGAGGTTGATGCCCAGCGTGATAGGGAGGAGGGATTCCTCGGGGATGACGATCTTTACGAGGCGGGTGCGAGGCGCGCGGGATTCGGTCCGCTTGACCGCGATGCCGGTGAAGGGGGACTGGAACGCGCCCACGTAGGCGAGAAGGCCCGGGGCGTTGAGGACCTCGCCAGGGGTGCCGCGGCGGCGGCCCTTTGGCGAAACGGACTCCACAGCCTCGCGCCGGGTGGCGGAGAGGCGCTGGGAAAGGGCGCTCTGGCGCTCCTTACCGCTGACGCTGACGACGCGAAGTTCCTTCACTCGGTCCTCGAGCTCGGCGCGGGGGAAGGCGTAGTCCAGACCCACGATCTCGTCGATCTGCCACTCGTTGACCTGAAAGAGGACGCCTTCCTTCACCCGCGGGGAGCGCAGCGTCACATAGGCAGTTTCCCAGTGAACGCCGCTCTGGTTTTTGATGGCGATCTCAAGGCTGACGGTGCGCGAATCGGGGAAGGTGGTCTTGTTGATGGTGAACGGATAGAGCTGGGGAAGCGGGGGCTCGGTGGTTCCCGCCTCGGTCACGGGCCCAACGGTGCGGGCCTTGCGACTTATGGCGATGCCGGTAACCGTGGCTGCCGCGGCCTGCTTTTCAAGCTCGTCGCGGGTGGGGGGGCGCTTGGGCGCTGCCGCGTCGGGCTTTCCCCCTTCGGCCTCCGCCTCTGTTGCCGACGCCTTGCGGTCGAAGCCGCCCTTGGCGGCGGGCGCGGCTTGGGCCACGACCCTCGAGTCTTCGGCGTCGGCGCCGACGAGTCGCTGGGCATGGGCGGGATCGTTAATGATGAACAGAGAGCCGACGGCGATTGCCGCAAGGCCCACGATGGATAACGCCGAAACTGCCTTGTTCATCGCGACACCGTCCGTTTCTGTGCGCCGATCCCGGCCAAGGGATCGCGCCATATGAAAGATGAACGCATTCTCAGGGGGGCGCCCCGCGATTTCAAACGAAATCAACGGCTGGACCCACTGCTTCCATGAATCGGGGGCGGACTACAGGTTTTCCCGATACCATGCGGCGAACTGGCGGAGCCCCTCCGCGATGGATGTCCGTGGGTCGTAGCCGAGCAGCCGCCGCGCCTTGTCCACGTTGGCAAAAGTGACCTTGGGCTCGCTGGCGGGCGCATCCACGAAGCGGACGCGGGCCTTGCGACCCGTGATTTCCTCGAGAATCGCCACGAAATCCGTCATCAGGATCGGCTCGCCGCGCCCCAGATTGATCAACTCGTAACCCAGTGGGCGGTCGATGGCCGCCACAACCCCCGCGACGATGTCGCCGATGAAGGTCCAGTCGCGTCGCATCTCGCCGCCGTCGAACAGGGTGATCTCGCGGTCGTTCAACAGGCTCTCCAGCACGATCCAAGGCATCATGTCGGGCCTGCCGCGCGGACCATAGACGTTGAAGAATCGCAGCGCGGTGACGTTCATGCCGAACATGTTGTGCCAGGCGTGGCCCATGACCTCGCCGGATTTCTTGGATGCGGGATAGGGCGCCAGCGGGCGGTCGGTGGGGTCGGTCTCGACGAAGGGGATCTTCTCCGTCTGGCCATAGACCGACGACGTGGACGCGAAGACGAACCGCGCGACCCCGGCGGCCTGGCTGGCCTCCAGCATGTTCGCGGTGCCGACGATGTTGTTCTGCACGTAGATGTCGGGTCGCTTGACGGAGAGCCGGACGCTTCCCATGGCGCCGAGGTGGGCGACGGCGTCGGGGCGCTCGGCGGCGAGGAGTCCGAGCATCGCCTCGCGCTGGACGAAATCGCCCTCGACGAGGCGGAATCCCTTGGATGCGGCGCAGGCCGCGAGGTTCGCGCGCTTGCGGGCGGGACTGTAGTAGTCGTTGAAATTGTCGAGCGCCACGACGCTGTCGCCACGCGCGATCAGGTGGTCGCAGAGGCTGCTGCCGACGAAGCCGGCTGCTCCCGTGACGAGTATTTTCAAGCGATGGTCCCCGCGCGCGGTGGCAGTGGGGGCCAATCAAGGGAGGCCCGGGTTGACGGGCAAGTGGATTCGCGGCGGGGCACCTAGGGAATCAGGATCGAGTTCTTGCCCGAGTCGTCGATGAAGATTTCCTGCTGAGCCATGTGGACGATGCCCTCGATCTGGGCGCGGTCGCCGCGCTGGGCGGGGATGAGGGAGCCCTTGGCGAAGCTCATGTGGTGGAAGTTTTCCTGGAAGGCGGCCTCGATGCCGGGGATCAGCATCGGCGCGGCGTCGCTGGGCCGGAAGTGGATGACGACCCCCTCCGGATCGAGGAAGGTGGATATCTGGCCGATGACGGCGCCGGTGAAGGAGGCGAGGCAGTCAACGGGCCCGCGGGCGTCGGCGTCCCCGGCGGCGGCCCGCTGGAGCAGGTCGTGGAAGGAAATCTCCGCCATCGACTTGTTCCTGGCAGCAAGTTCGCCGAAGGCGGCGAGGTAAGG
>JBBQYG010000266.1:0-3699 GCA_038208905.1 Candidatus Sumerlaeia bacterium
CGCGGTCAGGCGATCCATCTGGAAGATGGTGGGAAGCACCTGTGAATTGCGGAGGTCGTTCCATACCGATTCCCGCAACACCCCATCGTTGCTCCACAACGCCATCATCGGACAGGAGGAAAGCCGCCGCTCGTAGCGGAGCGGCGACACGCTCCTGAGCACGCGGTTGGCCACGCGGCGGGCCTGATAGCCGATGGTTGTGCGCCGGTTGGCGTCGCCCACGGGTGCCAGAACGCCGCGTCCCTGAAGCGGAATTCTGGCAATGCCTCCCGTCAGGATGTGCTTGCGAATCGCGTTGATATACACGCGTTGGTTGTAGAGGTAGCGACGCGGGATTCGGGTGAAGAAGTCCGCCAGCCTCCGGTCGAAGAACGGCAGCATCGGCAGGGCGCGGCGGCGGTAAACCATCAGCTCCGTCAGCACGCGGCGCGGAACCAGTTCGTAGAGAAGCCACTCTTGCGCCGTCTCCATCGCGTCGCCCGAAGGTGTGAGAGCGCAGCTTGCAAACAGCAGATCCCGTGTGGCCTCCGCGCGATCGAGGTACTCCGGCCTCAGCAGTGACTTGAGCAGTGGCGCGCGAAAGCATCCATACCCAGCGGAAGCCAGCGCATAGACATCCTTCTGACCGCGCATCGACTCCATGCCCGCGTGCAGGCGCGAACCGCTGAGGCCGTCGCCGGAATGCCCCGGAAGGAAAATGGACCCCGGAGTGGCAAACTCCTCACTGAGTCGGAGGCCGCCGTCTGCCAATGTCAGCCGTGTGGTCAGGCCGATGGACTCGGCAAGGAGGCGGCGGCGCTCCGGCGAGAGGAATGAACCGTCGGTGAATGGAACGAGATGGTGTTCGATCCCCAGTGCGGCAGCCGCCGCGCGTGAGTAGCGAACATCCTGGGACAGCGGATCGCCGTAGCAAACAGCCTGCACGCGCTTGCCAAGGCAGCGCGAAAAGAGTGCCGCCAGTAGCCGCGAATCGAGTCCGCCGCTGAGGGGTATATACACAGGCGCGCCAATGGGGAGCAGGCTGCGCAGGCCCTCCGACCACTCGTCGGCGACCGTGTTGAGGATAAGTGCCAACTCCTTCTCCAGCGCTGCCTCGTCTGCTTCCGCATCGGGCATCAAGCGCGGGCGCCACCATGAACGAAGCGTTACGGCGCCCTGCCGGAAGGCGAGCGCGCTTCCGGCGCGGAGTTCGTGGACGCCCGCCGCCAGCGTGGTGTCGCCGGGGACGAATTCCATCGCTGCCAGCGCGAGCGCCGCGCCGATGTCCAGCGGTGCGCGGACATGGCGGGCAAGTTCCATCGCGCTGTCCGATACGGAGAACACCCCCGATGCCGCGCCGAGATGGTGATACAGCGGGGTTGTCGCGAAGCGGTCGGAGTGGAGCGAGATCGAGCCATCGGAATCCGCCACGACGATCGAGAATCCGCCGTTGAGCCCGAGCAGCAGTTCGTCGGACGGAGCATCCTCCCCGCGCATCAACCCCGCCACATGGCGCGCGGCCTCCTCGTCCCGCAGGAAGCGCCCATCTTGGAGGACGTATCCCTGAACGTATATCCATCGGCGGTGTGGAGCGAGTTCGATCCAGCCGGTGGGGGTGCCGTCCCAGTCGCGGCCGTCGCAGCGGAGCTTGCCGCCGAGGGACTCGATGATCATGGGGTGTCCACGATGCGGCGGAGGACCGCCAGCGAGGCATCGCGATCTTTCGCAAGCTGTGCGCGCAATGCATCCAGACCGGGAAACCGCTCCTCGCCGCGGAGCCGTTCGCAGTAGTCCACACGCACATCGCGGCCCACGATGTCGTCGTCGAAGCCGATCAGGTGGACCTCGAACCGCCGTTCGACGCCGCCGACGGTGGGGCGGTTGCCGATATTCATCATCCCGGGCCAGCGGGCGCCCTCCACCGTGGCCATCACCGCATAGACGCCGTTGGCGGGCACAACGGTGCCATCGACGATTTCCAGGTTGGCAGTGGGGAAACCAATCGTCCGGCCAAGTCGGTCCCCCGTGATCACGCGGCCACGGTTGCGGTGGGGGCGGGCCAGCAGTTCCGCCGCCGCCGCCACGTCTCCCTCCGCCAGCGCGCGGCGGATACGGGTGCTGCTCACCTTCTCGCCCTTCCACATGACCGGCTCGTGGCATCTATATTTATATCCAAGATCGCGGCTCATCGCGAGCAGGAGCCCGGCGTTTCCACGGCCTCCGTGACCGAAGTGGAAGGCCGGGCCGCTGATGACTTCCTGCGCCTGGAAGACACCCGCCACCACTTCGCGGATGAACGATTCCGCGGGCATCTCCGAGAGCGCCTTGTCGAAGGCAAGCCCCACCAGCAGGTCCACGCCACACTCCTCGATCAGGCGGCGCTTGCGGGGCCAATGCGTCAGTAGGGGCGGCGCGTTGCCGGGCGAGACCACTTCGCGGGGATGGTTGCGGAACGTGAGGACGGCGGCGACTCCGCCGAGGATGCGCGCGCGTTCCACGGCCTCGCGGAAGAGCTCGCGATGCGCCAGGTGTACGCCATCAAACGTGCCCACCACCAGCACCACGGGGCCGGCGCCGGCGACGGAAACATCGGCGAGCGACTCGACGATACGGGGACTTCCGCTCATTTGCCAACGCCGTGGGCGAAGAGCACCTTGGCGCCCTTGCCCGCGCCAAAGTGCAGGGCGGCGTTCCCCATCGAGATGCCGATCTCCAGGCGATCCGACGAGTTGAAGTACACCACGGGGCTTCCCTCCTCCACGTCGTCGAAGGTGTGGCGGAGGCGACCGAGGCTCCGCGTGCCGATGCGGAACTTGCCGGCCTTCAGGTCGATGCCCGCGGGAATCTGGCTACGGCGCAGGTTGGTGGTCATGTTGCCGAAGTGATCCGTCGCCACGATGATCATCTCGATCCCGCCTTCCGCGGTGCGCGAGGGCGTGGGCGCATTGAGACGGTGGGGGAAATAGACCTTGGGACCGATCAATTCCCAGGGTCGCGCGTGCGTCGCGAGCAACGCGGCGGCGGGGGCGAAGACATCGCGCCCGTGGAACGTGGCGGAGCGCTGGGGCGCGACGGGGCCGCCGGGAGAGATCTCCCGGAGCATGTAGTCGCCGAGCGTATAGACAGGCGTCAGCAGGCCGTTGTCGGGCGAAATGAACATCCGGCCCCCGCGGCGCGCGGCGATGGCCCGGCGCGATGTTCCCACGCCGGGATCAACCACGGCGCAGACAACGCATTCCTCGGGGAGGTAGGGGAGCGCGTCCTCCAGCGCCAGCGCCGCCGCGTGAACGTCCTGCGGCGGAATGCCGTGGGACAGGTCCACCACCGGCGCGCGATGCCCAAGCGAGAGCACCACCGACTTCATCACGCCGACATAGATGTCCTTGATTCCGAAATCAGTCAGGAAAAACAGGGGCAGATGGTTCACGTTTCGGTGCTCTCCTGTGTTGCAAACATTCCCGCCGATTCCCGCCGGGGGAGCCCCGCGCGTCAACGGTCAACTCCCGGGCGACGCGCCAAGACCATTTTCCTGCATTCCATGGCCAAGGTCCACGGTAGCATGGGCATCCTGCCCATCCACGACCAGCGCTCAACTGCCAGCCGTGCTTTCGGGTGCCGCCGCATGGGCGAGACGCACCATGCTACCTTGCTCCGCGGTCTCGCTCGCGAGTGGCCGCGTCATTCAGAAAGATGCCCAAGGGTCTTTAGCGTGGCCTCGAT
>JBBQYG010000267.1:0-3686 GCA_038208905.1 Candidatus Sumerlaeia bacterium
CCTTGACCTCTTCCGGGGGAACCGCGTCGGCGTCCTGGACCACCTCATCCACGGGGGCGCCAAACAGGTCCGTGCCGCCCGCCGGCGCGGGGATCGGCTTCTCGGGGGCGGGGGCGGAATCGGGATCGAAGGCCGCAAACTGCTCCTTCGTATAGGCATACCGCGGCGCGTCTTCGATGACAGCCATGCCAATGGGCAGGCGCCCATCCGCGTCGATCGCCGCGAGGTACATCTCCAGGGAAATGCCCTTGCGCGTGATGATCCGGCTCACCTGGGAGAGCTGCATCATCGACTCGGCGAACTGCTTCACCTGGGCCTTGGAAAGGTCCTGCTCCTTGCGCGCGCCATTGGTCCCCGCCAGCGCCGTCACGCGGACGGAATCCAGCCCCTCGTTCAGCAGGAAGCGGTCCTTGTCCTCGTCCTTGTCCAGATACGTCTCCGTCTTCCCCTTCTTCACGCGATATAGCGGCGGCTGGGCGATGTAGAGGTGCCCCTTCTCGATAAGCTGGGTGAACTGGCGGTAGAAGAACGTCAGCAGCAGAGTGCGGATGTGCGCGCCGTCCACGTCCGCGTCGGTCATGATGATCAGCTTGCCATAGCGCAGCTTTTCGTAGTCGAAATTGTCGCGGATTCCCGTGCCCAGGGCGGTGATGATCGTGCGGATTTCCTCGTTGGAGAGCACCTTGTCGATGCGGGCCTTCTCCACGTTGATGATCTTGCCGCGCAGGGGAAGGATCGCCTGGAAGTGGCGGTCGCGCCCCTGCTTGGCGGAGCCACCGGCCGAGTCGCCCTCGACCAGATAAAGCTCCGTCCCCATTCCCTTTTCGCTGCAATCGGCCAGCTTGCCGGGAAGGCCGCCGCCCTCCATCGCCGACTTGCGCACCATCTCGCGGCTTTTGCGCGCGGCCACGCGGGCCGTCGCCGCAAGGATCACCTTGTCGACGATCGCGCGGGCGTCCTTGGGGTTCTCCTCCAGGTATTCCGAGAGCCCCTCGTTCACCACCGACTCGATCAGGCCGGCAACTTCCGCGTTCAGCAGCTTGCCCTTGTTCTGCCCCTCGAACTGCGGGTTGGATATCTTCACGCTGATGACCGCGATGAGTCCCTCGCGCATGTCGTCGCCGTTCAGGCCGTCCTTGAACTTCTTCAGCAGGTCGTTCTTCGTCGCGTACTTGTTGATCGTGGAGGTCAGCGCCTTGCGATAGCCCGTCACGTGGGTGCCGCCGTCGCGCGTGTTGATCGTGTTGGCAAAGGCGAACAGCTTCTCGTCGAAGCTGTCCACATACTGCATCGCCACCTCCGCGCTCAGGTACTCCTGAGTCCCGTCGTTGCGCACGAATTCGCGCTCGCGCATGAAGTACACCGGCTTGCGGTTGATCGAGGTCTTGTTGGCGCACAGGTGGCGCACGAACTCCGTCACGCCGCCGTCGAAGCGATAGCTGTGGGACTTCCCGCTGCGCTCGTCCTCGATCGTGATCGTCAGGCCCGCGTTCAGGAATGCCTGCTCGCGGAACCGCGCCGAAAGCGTCTCGAAGTTGAACTCCGTCGTCGTGAAGATTTTGGGATCCGGCTTGAACCGGATCGACGTCCCCGTGCGCTTCGAATCGCCGATCACCTTGATCGGCTCCGCCGGGATGCCGCCGTTTTCAAGGCGCAGGAAATGCACCTTGCCGTCGCGGCGCACCTCCGCCTCCAGCCACTCCGAAAGGAACGCCACCACCGACACGCCCACGCCGTGAAGCCCGCCGGAGACCTTGTAGGCCTCCTTCTCGAACTTGCCGCCCGCGTGGAGCACCGTCAGCACCACCTCCAGCGTGGACTTCCCCTTCATCTTCGGGTCCTTGTGGGGCCCCACGGGGATGCCGCGTCCATTGTCGGTGATCGTCACCGAGTTGTCGAAGTGGATCTTCACGTCGATCCGGTCGCAATTCCCCTGCATCGCCTCGTCGATCGAGTTGTCGATCACCTCCCACACCAGATGGTGCAGGCCCAGCGTGTCGGTGTTGCTGATGTACATCGCCGGCCGCGTTCGGACTGCCTCGCGGCCTTCGAGTACCTGGATGGAGTCTTCGGTGTACGTGAGCTGCTTCTTCTCGGGCTTCTTCTCGTCGGTCATGGAGCGGTGAGCCAGTCTGCCAGCGGGATGCGGAGGCAACGGACGCGCGCGGGCGCCGCCACGTTCCCCTCAGTCTTGAACGTCTAGGATACCCCCCGCCGACCGAGGGATTCAAGCGGCAAAACGCCCCCTTGGAGGATAACCAGAATCCCCTAAAGCTCCCTCGCGGCCCCAATTGCCTCTTTTCCCTGTTGTTCCCCTCGCCTGCCCCGGTTTTCCTCCCACAACTCCCTCCCTATTGGACTCCCGAATGGCTTCTTCCGGATTTGCCGTCTCCACTCTGGCCGTCGCGAGCTTTGGCGCGTTGGATTGGGCCGTTGTCGCCATCTACTTCGTCGGCGTCATGGCCGTTGGCCTGTGGGCGGCGCGGGGGCAGGGGGACAAGCGCGACTACTTCCTGGGCGGGCGCGAGCTCTCCTGGTGGGTTGTCGGGCTGTCGATCGTCGCGACCGAGACCAGCGCCCTCACCTTCATCGGGGTGCCCGCCTACTGCTTCGGGGCGCTGTCCTTCGACGCGGCGGGAAAGCTGGTCGTCACCGGCGGCAACATGCTCTTCATCCAGCTCATCGTCGGCTACGTTCTGGGCCGCATCATCATCGCGGCCTACATCGTGCCGCTCTACTTCAACGGAGACGTCTATACGCCGTTCCAGTTGATCAACCGCGCCTTTGGGCGCCAGACGCGCTTTGCCGCGGCGAGCATCGGGGTCGTCGGAATGTCCCTCGGCGCCGGGGTCCGCGTCCTCGTCAGCGCGATCCCCGTCACCATCGTCATGCAGACCTCCTGGCCAAGCTGGACCCTGACCATGTCGATCATGGCGATCATGCTGGTGGCGCTTGTCTATACGGCCATCGGCGGCATCAAGGCCGTGGTGTGGACGGATATGGTCCAGTACTTCATCTTCGTGGGCGGCGGGCTTTTCGCGCTCTACTACATCCCATCGCTGCTCACCGGCGACCGCGCCGCGCCCAGCGGGGCAGAGGGGTGGTCCGCCGTCGCGGAGCTATCGGCGGCCAAGCTCGACTTCTTCCGCTCCGGCTTCCTCACCGGCGACGCGCTCTCCGCCGCCGTGGGCGATTCGCCGACCCTCGCCGCCACCGCATGGGCCCAGATCCGCAACATCTTCGGCGGACCGTTCAACATCATCATGGGCATTTTTCCCACCACGGTGGGGATTATCTTGGCTTTTGGCTTCGACCAGATGAACGTCCAGCGCGTCCTTGGCTGCCGCAACGTGTCGGAGGGGCGCCGCGCCATGATCCTCAGCGCGATCCTCATCTTCCCCCAGTTCCTGATGTTCCTCCTGATCGGCGCATGCCTCTACGCCTTCTACGCCGTCACCGGATTCGACTTCGGCAACGTCCCCCCGTGGAACCCCGCCAAGCTCAATCCAGAGACCGGCCTCGGCCTCATCGAGGCGCAACTTCGGAGCTGCCTGGCGCTGCCACCCACCATCGAGCCGAGCCGCCGGCCGCGGAGCGCCGCCGTCAACACCATCGTGCACGCGCCCGCGACGGGTCGCCTGGCAGCCCTGCCGTTCGCCGACAGAGCCGCTGACTGCATCGACCTC
>JBBQYG010000268.1:0-3671 GCA_038208905.1 Candidatus Sumerlaeia bacterium
AGGTGAGCTGGCCCTCGTGGATCAGGAGGCCGCAGTCCACGCGGCCGTCCTTCACCGCGTCCATGATCTCGTCGAAGGGGACCACCACGAAGTCGAACTTGTCGGTCTCCAGATACAGCTTCAGCGTCAGGAATGCGGAGGTCATCAGGCCCGGCACGGCGATCTTCTTTCGCTTCAGGTCGGCGGCGGGAAACGGCTTCAGCGAGACGATCATCGGGCCATAGTTGTCGCCCATGGAGGCGCCGCAGGGAAGCAGTGCGTACTTACCCAGCACGCTGGCATAGGCGTGGACGCTGATGGCGCTGATGTCCAGCTCCTCGCGGAGCGCGCGCTCGTTAAGCGTCTGGATGTCCTGGAGGATGTGCTCGAACTCGAGCCCCGGCGTCTCGATCTTTCCCGCCGCCAGCGCGTAGAACATGAACGCGTCGTCGGGGTCGGGGGAGTGGCCCAGGGTGAGGAGCTTGTTTGCGGCGGCGGTCATGGCGAAATCCCGGATTGGATATGGTGGCACCGACTGAGGGAGCAAGAACGCGGCCCGACAGCCGTCAATAGAGGCTCCACGATTCCGGCTCGCCGGGGAGGGCGTCTAGCCGATCCGCATGGAAATTGTCGGCAAAGGTGCCGAGAATGTTGGCGTTGGTCGTGTAAACATCGTGGTAGCCAATTCCCATTTGGCCCCGGGCGTGGGATGCATCGGTCGCGCGGAGGAGTTCCTCACCGTCCATCACGAAGCGAAGCGACGTTCCCACCGCCTCCACCCGCATGTGACGCCACGCGCTGCTGGGCAGCAGGACTGGCACAGGAAGCAGGTCGGTGAGAACGCCGGCGACAGTCCTGAAACAGCGCACGCGCCCGTCGCTGGAATCCCACGTCATGCCATAGCAGTTCCCCGGCACTCCCGCGCCGGAGGACCCCGTGAAGAGGCCGTTGCCGTTGTCCCGGAGGAAGATACCGACGCGCTCGGTGCCGTTGGCGGCAAGCTCGGGGCGATAGTTGCAGTGTATATACGACTCAACGAAATAGTCCCGATCCGTCCCCGAGCCAAGCCGCGCGGCGTCGATCCCGCCGCTGGTATCGCGCACGCGAAGCGCGAAGCCATCGCCGCCCGGCGAAATCGGGCTGTAGGCCACCACCGTGTGCGCCTGGAAGCGGTCCGACCAGAATGGAAGCTGGCGCCCCGTGGAGGGAAATGCGTCGGTGAAGGGAAGCTCCTGGGCAATCGGGGGCGGCGGCGTGTTGGGATACCGCCTCACCGTGAACTGGCCCTCGTCGCTGAGGATGGGATGCAGGACGGGATCGTTCAGCACGTCGAGCACATTCGTCTCCGCGCCATCCAGCAGCATCCTCAGATTCACCAGCCGTGTGCCGTGGCTGTAGTCTTCATAGGATGCCTCGTGAATCAGCGAGAGCGGCTGGATTGCCTGGCCATTCAACTGGTGCCAGCCATAGATTGCTACCTGCGCGGGCTGGGTGACCAGGCGCTGGCTTAGCACCACGTCCTTCTTGATTCCGCCCACCAGCGCGCCCAGCGGCTGGCCCGCGCGCGACTGCTCGATCCGCGTGTTGTGCTGATACATGATCTCCAGCGAATCGATATCGAAATCGTTGGGATTGAACGTCTGCGGAGCCAGCTTCACCGTCGCCGCCGTATAGACGGAGTTCGTCATCTTGCGCGTCGTCAGCGTGCACGTCGCCGCGTCGGCCACCCACTGGGCCAGCGTCGCCGACATCGGCGTGCGGAAGAAGTCCGCGTCGCTGCCAACCGCCATGTAGTCCGGCGACACATAGATCGTCCCCGTCCGCGTGGTGCCGGAGATCACCGCCGTCATGACCACCGGCTTAAGGGTACGCATGAAGTCGGGCACGTTGCCGCGCCGGTACTCCCCATAGATCAAGGCTTCCCGCTGAGCCAATGGCACCGCCAGCAACGTCGCATAGAGTTCGCTCCCCGTCGGCGAACCCGCGGGCCGCGCGGGAAGCTGGAGCTGGTCGAGCGGCTGGGCGCGCGCGAGCGTGGCGGCCGCGAGGAGCGAAGCGAAAATCGCGATGATCGGAGACGAGCGCATAACGCGGATGAATACCCCCGGCTTAGGGGGACGCAACGGCCTTTCGCAGCGATGCGAGTGGGCAGGGGAACGCGCAGGATGGCACATCAATTCCCACCTCCCCCCGCGTCGTCTCGGATTTAGTTGTGGGGTGCCATGGAAGCACACATCATTGATTCCTAGAACAAACGTAGGCGGCAGGCAGTCTCACCCGTGTCGCCGCGCGCTCAGCAAGTCGTGTCCCCAGATTCCCGACGGCGCATCAACGCTAAGAATCGCCAGCGTGCGATCTTCGGTTCCCGACCTGCGAAGGATTGCCGCGCAACCACCGGGGCCCGCGGCCAGAAGCAATCCGGCGGCCGCGACGTCGGCGTGGGGGAACCGGTGGAGGTCGGCCAGGTGGCGCAGTTGCGAATCAAAGTCACCCGTGTCGGTGGTGGGCGCCGCGGGTGGAGGAATCCGCGCGAGATGTGATGGCTCCTTCGCCGCCGTAAAGGCATCGAAGCAGGCGGGGCTCACGTTGCGGAGCAGTCGCCCCATATAGACGCCAATATCCCCGAAATCGAGCGCCCATGCATGCTCGGGCAGGTCGATCCCCGCGACCGGCCGGAGCCCAAGAGGGATCGAATCGCTATCTTTATAGACATATAGACGCGCGTCGTCCCCCGCCACAAGCCACGTTAGATCCAAGCCCCCGGCAATAGGGAGCAGCGTCTGCGCGAGCGGGGCCACGTCTGCCATCGCGCGCTCGGTGCCGCCCCAGAAGTCGCGCCAATACGCCTCGTGCAGCATGACCATGTTGGCCGAGACGCGCATCTGTTCCAGCGCCCCCCACACCGCCCGCCGCGCTTTATCCACAGCCTCTGATTCGCCCCGCGCGCCGGCATCCGCCAAGTCCGCCGCGCGCTCCAGAACGCGGCGCTCCCCCTCCATCCAGCGGCAAAAGTACTCGATGTAGTGATGCTCATAGTGTACCCGATGCGTCGCCGCCGTGAAACCCGGCACCTCGCTGGGATGAAACGGGAGCCGGAACAAAGGGCGATGCGGCAGCACCGGAAGCGACGCCAGCCGCGCCATCGCGGGGCCGGGCGCGGCGGCGGCGCGGCGTAACGCCTCCAGAGCGGGGCGCGCTTCCTCCGGCTGCTCCCCGCCCCCGCATCCCACCATCGCGGCGGACGCCGCCACGGCCACCAGGAACTCGCGCCGGGTCATTGGGGGCGGCGTCATTGCTTCACACGCCAGATGTCCCCCGCCGACCACGTGCCGTTGGTGGGATCGTAGGTGAAGGCCCCGTTGCGCCCGCCCCCGCCGATGAGGAGAAGGGAGGGCTGCATGATTCTTCCGTTGAAGGTGCGCTCAAGCATGCAATCAGGCTCTACAACCTGGTAACCGTAGCCTTCTTCGGGCGCGTCAATATCCCCTTCGTGCCAAAGGAGTTGGCCGCCCGCCATCACGTCCCGGTCAGGACCAAAAGAGCCAAGTATCCAGCCGCGCAGGTCGGTGTAGTAGCGATAGGTCAGTCGATGTGGGAGTGCAAAGGGGTCCACGGGATAGGAGCTGAAGTAGGCGATTGGAGTGGTGATAGTCAGTAGGTGTGTTGCATTGCGAGCGCGCATAGTCCTGCCA
>JBBQYG010000269.1:0-3663 GCA_038208905.1 Candidatus Sumerlaeia bacterium
CCTCCCGCTCTCATTTCCCTACCCCGGTTCCCCGCTGCCATGACCATTAGTCCAGCCGATTTCGTCCACCTGCACGTTCACTCCGAATACTCGCTGCTCGACGGCGCCAATCACATCGGCGCACTGGCGAAGTATGTGAAGGAGCTGGGCATGCCCGCCGTCGCGATCACCGATCACGGCGTGATGTTTGGCGTTCACGAGTTCCAGGCCGCCTGCAACAAGGAGGGGATCAAGCCGATCGTTGGATGCGAGGTGTATATAACCCCCACCAGCCGCCACACGCGCGGCGGGCGCGAGCAGAAGAACACGCACCACTTGCTGCTGCTGGCAGAGAATTATGCCGGCTACCGCAACCTGATGAAGCTCTCCAGCATCGGCCATCTGGAGGGGTATTACTACAAGCCGCGCATCGATTTCGAGGTTCTGGAGAAGCACAAGGAGGGCCTTATCGCCACGTCCTCCTGCCTCGCAGGGCTGATTCCCCAGGCGATCATCGCACGCGACGAGCGCATGGCCGCGCAGTACACGGGCCAGTTCGTGGATATGTTCGGCAAGGACCACTTCTTCGTCGAGATCCAGGACCACGGCATCGCCGACCAGCACACGGCCAATCGCGAGCTGATCAAGATCGCCGCGGCGCAGGGGCTTCGTCTCGTCGCGACCAATGACTGCCACTACCTGAAGAAGGAAGATGCCGACGCCCACGACGTGATGCTGTGCATCCAGACAGGTTGCGTGATGGCCGACCAGTCACGCTTCAAATTTGACTTCAACGAGTTCTATGTGAAGTCCCCGGCGGAGATGGCCCACGTCTTTCGCGACTACCCGGAGAGCATCACCAACACGCGGCTGGTGGCCGACATGGTGGACCTCCAGATGCCGGAGAAGAAATACCACCTTCCCAACTTCCCATGTCCCGACGGCCTCAACGCGGACGAGTTCCTGGACCAGAACGTCCGCGAGGGGGCGCGCAAACGCTATGGCGACCGCGTGGAAACCGATCAGGTGCTGAAGGACCGCATCGACTTCGAGCTGTCGGTCATTCGCAACATGGGCTTTGCGGCGTACTTCCTGATCGTGGCGGATTTCATCGCCCACGCGCGGAGCGTCGGCATTCCCGTGGGCCCCGGTCGCGGGTCGGCGGCGGGGTCGGTGGTGGCCTACTGCGTGGGGATCACGCAACTCTGCCCACTGCGGCATGGGCTGCTGTTCGAGCGCTTCCTTAACCCCGACCGCATCTCGATGCCCGACATCGACATCGACTTCTCCGACGATCGCCGCGCGGAGGTGATCGAATACGTCCGCAAGAAGTACGGCGACGCCTGCGTGGCCCAGATCGTGACCTTCGGAACGATGAAGGCCAAGGGCGCCCTCCGCGATGTGGGCCGCGTGCACGGCGTGGACCTGAAGAAAGTGGACCGCCTCGCCAAGCTGATCCCCGAGGGTCTCAAGACCACGCTCAAGTCGGCGCTCGCGGACACGGCGGAAATTCGCGACCTGCTGAAGGGCGACCCGGAACTCGCCAAGGTTTGGGACTACGCCTCCCGCCTTGAGGGCATGACCCGCCACGCCTCCACCCATGCGGCCGGCGTCGTGATCGCCGACAAGGATTTGACCGAGTACCTCCCCCTCTACAAGACGCCCCGCGAGCCGATGCCGCTGACGCAGTTCAACATGACGCAGGTCGAGGAAATCGGCCTGCTGAAGATGGACTTCCTCGGCATCAAGAACCTCTCGATCATCCAGCGCGTGGAAAACTGGCTCCGCGAGCGCGAGAACATCGTGGTGGACTGGGACGCGCTCGACTACAAGGACGCGCCCACCTACGCGAACCTGCACCGCGGCCAGACAGCGGGGGTGTTCCAGCTCGAATCGTCGGGCATGACCAACGTGGTGAAGGCGCTTAAGCCGACGGAATTCGCCGACTTGACGGCGCTCCTGGCGCTCTATCGTCCTGGCCCCCTGCAGGCCGGCATGCACACGATGTATGTGAAGCGAAAGCACGGCGAGGAGAAGGTGGCCTATGACCACCCGGTGCTGGAACCGATCCTGGAGGAGAGCTATGGCATCTTCCTCTACCAGGAGCAGGTGATGCGCGTGGCGATGGACCTGTGTGGCTTCACGCGCGGCGACGCCGACGTGCTCCGCAAGGCCATGGGCAAGAAGAACGCCGAGACCATGGCCAAGATGGAGGCCAAGTTCATCGACGGCGCCAAGAAGGCCCACGATGTCGACGCCATGCTGGCCAAGCACATCTGGGATCAGATCATCACCTTCGCGGGTTACGGCTTCAACAAGTCCCATTCCGCCGCATACGCGGTGATCACGTTCCAGACGGCCTACCTGCGCGCGAACTACCCCGGCTATTTCCAGGCGGCGCTGCTGACCAACGAAATCGGCGGTTCCACCGACGCCATCGCGAAGTATGTGACGAACGCGCGCGAAGTGGGGCTGCGCGTGATGCCCGTGGACATCAACCAGTCCATCGACTTCTTCAACCCCATCGGCGAGAAGATTTACTACGCGATGGGCGCGGTGAAGACGGTGGGAGAGAATCTCGTCTCCGCCATCATCGCCGAGCGAAAGGCCAACGGCCCGTTCAAGTCGTTTCCCGATTTCGTTCTCCGCGTGCCCGTCCAGGCGATGAACAGCCGCATGATCGAGGCCCTGATCAAGGTGGGCGCCTTCGACTCGCTCCATCCCAACCGCGCCGCGCTGATGCAGATCCTGCCCGAGCTGATGGAAACCGCCCACGTCAAGCAGCAGTCGGACTCCACCGAGGACCTCTTTGCGGGCGACGAGGCGACGGAATCCCAGTTCGGCGAAATCCGGATTCCCAGCGTCACCGACTGGGACCAGAAGTCGCGCGCCAACTACGAGAAGGAATTCCTTGGCTTCTTCCTCTCGGAGCATCCGCTGAACAAGTACCTGATGGAGATGATGAGCTTCAACCACACGCGCAGCAGCCAGCTCGACGAGATGGCCGAGGGCCTGGTGGGCGAGGACTTCCGCGAGGTGAGGATGCTGGGCTGCATCACCAGCGTGATGGTGCGACAGGACCGCTCCGGCCGCACCTGGGCCATCGTGGGGATGGAGGACCTGGAGGGGAGCTTCGAGGTGAAGTTCTTCGCCAAGTCCTACGAAAAGTGTAAGCCGCTGATCGAGCCCGACCGCGTCGTCCAGATCACTGCCCGCGTGAAAGTCTGGAACGGACGCCCCAGCATCGACGCCATGGAGGCGCGCCCGGCGGAGGAACTTCGCGAGAACGCCACCGGCGTGGAGGTGGAATTCCAAAGCCACCTGATGACGCAGGACTCCATCCGCGAGCTCAAGGAACTCTGCCGCCGCTTCGGCGGCAAACGCAGCCTGCGCATCCGCATCCAACACCCCGACGCCGGCAACTGCGAATTCCGCCCCAACGGCACCATGCGCGTCACCTTCTCCGACGAGGTCTTCAAGGGCATCGCGGAGCTGCCGGGGAGGCCGGTGGTGCGGTTCTTCTCGTCGTAGGTTTCTCGCATCCCGGCCATAGCCATTGCCTCTCCCCCGCCGATGCCCGCCAGTAGCGGTCATGGATTCGCCAGCCACATTCCGCCTGCCCACGCTGGGGCTCGATGAGTCTCGACGGTGGCGCGTGGCGTTGGTGGCGTTGTTTGGGTTGGC
>JBBQYG010000270.1:0-3585 GCA_038208905.1 Candidatus Sumerlaeia bacterium
TCCTCCCCGCGATTCTCGCGGGGCTCGCCCCGCATGGGGGGGCGGTGATTCAGGCGGCGCCTGGTGCGGGAAAGACGACGCGGGTGGCTCCGGCGATTGCGGGGGCGGGGATGTTGTCGGCGGAGCATCCGGCGGTGGTGCTGTTGCAGCCACGGCGCGTGGCGGCGCGGGCGGCGGCGGGACGGATCGCGGAGGAGCGCGGGTGGCGGCTGGGCGGGGAGGTGGGGTACCATATCCGCTTCGAAAATCGCGTGGGGCCGCAGACCCGGGTGAGGGTGCTTACGGAGGGCATCCTCATGCGCCAGATCCTCGCGAATCCGTTTCTGGAGGGCATCGGGTGCGTGATTCTGGACGAGTTCCACGAGCGCAGCATCCACACCGATGTGGCGTTGGCGCTGCTGAGGGAGATTCAGTCGAGCGTGCGCGAGGACCTTCGCATCGTCGTGATGTCGGCGACGATGGAGACGGCGGGTATCGCGGCGTTTCTGGGCGATGCGCCCGTACACCAGAGCGCGGGGCGGATGTATCCCGTGGAGATTTCGTGGCAGGAGCGCGAGGATCGCTCGCCGGTGTGGGAGCGCGCGGCGGCGTCGGTTCGTCGAGTCACCAGCGAGCGTGGCGCCGCGGGGCATGTGTTGGTCTTCCTTCCGGGGATTGGCGAAATCCGGCGGGCGCAATCGCTGCTGGGCGATCTCGGCGATCCGATCCACGTGCTGCACAGCAGCGTTTCCTCGGAGGATCAGGATGCGGCGCTTCGCCCGACGGATCGGCGCAAGATCATCCTGGCGACAAACATCGCGGAGACCTCGCTGACGATCGACGGCGTGACAACGGTGATCGATTCGGGGCTGGCACGCGTGATGGTGCAGGATCGCCGCCTTGGCATCGACCGGCTGGAGTTGCGGCGCATCAGTCTCGCCAGCGCCACGCAGCGCGCGGGCCGAGCGGGGCGCACGGCGCCGGGGCGGTGTGTGCGGATGTGGACCCGGTCGGAGGAGGCCGGGATGCCGCCGGCCGATCTGCCGGAGGTTCACCGCATCGACCTGGCCGCGACGGTGTTGGGTCTGAAGTGCTATGGACTGCGCGATGTGCGGTCCCTGCGGTGGTTTGAGGCGCCCGCGGCGGACTCCATCGAGCGCGCGGAACGCCTGCTGGCGATGCTCGGGGCGACCAACGCGGATGGATCGCTGACGCCGCTTGGCCGCGCGATGGGGGATCTTCCGCTGCACCCGCGGCTCGCGCGGCTTCTCCTCGCCGGCGGGGCGATGGGGCTGGCGCGGGAGGCGGCAACGATGGCGGCGCTGTTGTCGGAGCGCGACATCCTCTCCCGCCGTCCGGGCCGTCGGCGCGCGGCGAAGTGGGAGGGCGATTCGGACCTGATCGACCGTCTCGACATCGTGGACGATCCCGCGTCGTCGGATGACGTGGATCGCGCGGCGATGGCGACGCTGCGCCGCGTGAGGGACGAGTTGCAGCGTCAGGCGACCGGCGCGCAGAAGAGCCTCGCGCGCGGCACGGAGAGTTGGCCGCGCGACCGCAAGCTGCGCGCGCTGCCGCTCCATGCGTTTCCCGATCGCGTCGCGGTGCGCCGCGCGGCCGATGCCTCCAAGGGGGTCATGGTCGGCGGGCGCGGCGTGGTGCTCGATCCCGAGTCAACCGCGAGGCAGGGCGCGCTGTTCCTGTGTATAGACGCGCGCGACGCGCCCGGGGCGGAACTGGCGGTGAACATCGCCAGCGGCATCGAGGAGGAATCGCTGGGGGTGGTATTTCCCGATCTCTACGAAAATCGCCGCGGAGCGCGTTTCGATCCCGAGCGGGAGAAGATGATCGCCATCCGCGAGGTGCGCTTCGCGGGGCTGGTACTCCGCGACGATCCCACCGGCGGGGCGGTTGATCGCGAGGCCGCGGCGGAGGCCCTTGCCCGGCATCTGGAGGAGAATCTGGATGCCTTCCTTCGCGAGGATGATTCGGCGGCGCGGTTTCTGGCGCGGGTGCGGTTCCTATCGGCGGCGCAGTCGGAACTCGACCTCCCCGCGTTCGAGGGCGAGACGCTTGCCACGGCGTTGCGCGAAGCCTGCGATGGGCACACGTCGCTGGCGGCGGTTCGCAAGCGGGGGCTTCGCGCGGCGCTGGAGGCGCGGCTCACCTACAAGCAGCGCGCCGCCCTCGACGCGGGGGCGCCCGAGGCCCTCCCTGTGCCGAGCGGAAACCGCATCAAGCTGACCTATGGCGATGATGGGCCCCCGTTCCTCGCGGTCAGATTGCAGGAGCTCTTTGGCCTGGCCGAAACGCCCCGCATCGCCGACGGGCGGGTGCCCGTGGTGATGCACCTGTTGGGGCCAAACTATCGCCCAGTGCAGGTGACGGGCGACCTGAGGAGCTTCTGGAACGGGGTCTATCAGGAGGTCCGAAAGGAGCTCCGGGCTCGGTATCCCAAGCACCCCTGGCCCGAGGATCCGTGGAACGCGCCGCCGGTCTCGGTGGGTCGCCGGAGACACTGATTTCGCCTGTTTATCTTGACGCTGTTTTCGCGGTGGCAGGCAGGCTGATACGATTCAACGGGTGGCAATCCGCGCTGCCGCCAGGATGAGCATGGCTCGCCGCATCCAACAGACACTCGCAATTGCCCTCCTGCTCTGCATGGCGCTGGCGGGGCGTGCCTCCGCCCAGTCGGGGGCCGGGTTCTACTATTCCGTGCGGAAGGGCGATTCGCTGCGTGGGGTTTCGGGGCGTTTCGGCGTGTCCTATGCAATGGTCGCGAGTGCCAACCGTATCTCTCCGAACGCGGGGTTGGTGGCGGGGTCGCGGCTGTGGATTCCCAAGGCGGTAAGCCGCCCGGTCATCGCTTCGCGGCCAGCGGCCCCGCGTCCGCCGCCTGCACCGGCGCCTTCCCGGCCCGCGCAGGCGGCGTCGGCTCCAACGGGCGGTCTCTACACGGTTCAGGGCGGCGACACGCTTAGCCGCATCGCCACCACGCATGGGACAACACCCGCTGAAATTGCCTCGGCCAGCGGAATCGGCATGAATTCAACGATCAAAGTGGGGCAGAGGCTCCGGCTGCCCGGCGGCGCGCGAGAGCAAGAGCGCGACATCCCGGGTGGTGGCATCGAGATCGCCCGGTCGGCCCCGACCCCCGCACCCTCCCGTCCGGAGCCGGAGCCCCGGCCCGTCTTCAGCTCCCCGCCCTCCGGCGGCATCCGGCCCAGTGCCCGCGGCTTCGTCTGGCCGGTGGAGGGGCGCGTGATCAAGCGCTTCGTTGACCGCGCCGACGAGAAGTACACGGGAATCGACATCGCCGTGCCTCGCGGGACCGAGGTCCGCGCGGCGCGCGACGGTAAAGTGACCTATGCCGGGGACTCGATTCCCTACTATGGTCGCATGGTGATTTTAGAGCACGGGGACAACCTGGCGAGCTGCTATGCCCTTAACGACCGGCTTCTGGTCCGCGAGGGGCAGCAGATCAGCCGAGGGCAGGTGATCGCCCGATCCGGCGAGGGAAGAGATGGCGAACCGCACATCCATTTTGAAATTCGCCGCAACCGCGAGGCGGTGAACCCCGAACCGTATCTCCCTTGACCCGAGGCA
>JBBQYG010000271.1:0-3439 GCA_038208905.1 Candidatus Sumerlaeia bacterium
CAGATCGAGTGGGAGAAAATCGCATTGGAGCGGTCGCTGATGTACGATTCCACCTGTTGCCAGTAGTCCTTGTCGTCGCGGACGTTCTTGCAATAGGAGCAGATGGGGAGGATGCCCTCGAGCTGGCCGATGCGCGACGCGGCGGCCTCCAACTCGCGGACGCGCTGCTCAAGCGCGCGCTGCATGAGGACGATGCGCTCGCCAACCTTGATGCGCGCGCGCAGTTCCATCTGGTCGAATGGCTTGGGAATATAGTCGTCGGCCCCGGCGCCGAAGCCATAGACGGCGTCGGCGGAATCGCCCTTCGCCGTCAGCAGGATCACGTGCAACGTCCGAAGAGGGTACTTCTCTCGCAGGCGCCGCGTCACCTCAATCCCATCCAGCGCGGGCATCACCCAGTCCAGAATCGCAAGGTCTGGCGGCGTATCCGAGTCCAGAATCGCCCAAGCCGCCTCGCCGTCGGAGACGATCTCGGGTTCATAGCCCCACCGCCGAAGCAACCCACCCACCATGCCGCGAATCACCGCGTCGTCGTCGGCCAGCAAAATGCGCACGGAGCGGCTCGACGGCGTCTGGTTGGGGTTGTTCGACTGGGGACGGTTTTCGGTGGCTTGCATGACAGGAATCTAGCGGGGAGCGGCACCCGCGGCTAGGGCAAAATCCGGGTTCGCCAGTAGCCGGGGCGGCGCCTCGGGTGCATGATGGCGATGATCGCGACTTCCACGCCACCGATTCGATACAACAGCTTACAGGGAAGTCCTTCGAGGAATTTCCTTCACAATGGTCTTTCTTCGTATGAACCCGCGGTTGGAGATCGCAGGATCTCCACGAAGCATCTTCGAATCGCATTCGCGAAACGGGGCAGCCGACTTGGGGCGTTGTTCCGATAATACTCCTCTGCTTCAGAACGATCCTCCGTCACCCCCGGCAGGATTCGGAGCTTCATCTCTCCAACTGCCAATCGGCGGTTCCAAAGAATTCCTCGGGACTGATCGCCTTATCCTCGCCGCGGTCATAGGCATCCAGCCGCCTCTTGATCTCGGCCTTCCATTCCTCGAAGAGTGGCTCGTCGTCAGGATACTCCTCCGCATCGTTCTCCGCGCGGATCATCCTGATCTCGTCCCGCACTTCCTTGGGCTGCGCCAGGCACGCGGCGATCACTTCGGCTTTGGTTATCGGTCGTCGCTCCGCGGGAGTTCCATCTGCTCATCCGACTGCGCGACCGGTGGCGCTCCCGTCAATTCGATTGTCCCCGCGAGGCGAGCCCGCGCGATGGCGACGGCATCGCCCGAGATGTCGGAGCCGTGCCAGCGGCGGCCCTCCTCCCGCGCGGCCAGCAGGGTCGTTCCGCTGCCGCAGAAGAAATCGCCGACCAAGTCCCCGGGGGCGCTGTGGCAGCGGACGAGGAAGCGCATCAGCGCGAGGGGCTTCTGGGTCGGCCAGCCGGTCCACTCTTTCGCATGGTTGGGCGGACGCGAGATATTGAGCACGTCGCCGCTCACCTTGCCGGCGGCGTTGAAGAGGTGGGCGCGCTTCTTGGCGATGACCGCGTCATAGGGGACACGCGCGGCCTCGCGATCGAAGTAGGGTTCCGGCCCCGCGCCATACCACAGGATCGTGTCGTGCTTGCGGCCGTAGCGCTTCTTCGATCCGCCGCCGGAATTGTAGGACCAGATGATCTCGTTCTGGAAGTTGTCCATGCCGTATATACCGTCGCACAGTACCTTCGCGTAATGCACCGCGCGCCAGTCGAGGTGCAGCAGCAGCGACCCGTCCTCGGCGAGGAGCGGGCGCAGCGCGCGCAGTCGTTCGCCGAGGAAGTCGAGATACTCCGCGAGATCACCGCCCCACGTGTCTGCAAAGCCGCCCTCGCCACCACGCGCCGCGTGGGTGCGCTCGGTGAAGAACGGCGGGTCGATATAGATCAGCCGAAAGCTTTCCGACGCCGCCCGCGCGGCGGCATCGAGGACGTCGGCGATTTCGACAATGCCGGTGGTTGGTTCCATGCGCGGGTATCTATTCCATTCTCAGGTAGTCGCGGATTGCCGCGCGGCGGCGATGCCAGGCGAGGACGGCACATACCAGAAAGGCCCCAGCGAAGATCGCCGCCGCGCCTCCGCGACTGGGGTTGGCTTTCTCCAGAAGCCACAACGCCCCGATAGGCCATACGATACATGCCGCCGCCGCAATGCTTGGCACCACCACCCACAGCGACTTTTGTCTTTCGTGGCGGCATTGGAGGCGGAGAGACTCATAGGTGCCCGCCACGGCCAGCAGCCACCCCGCCGTCCCACCAAAGAGGAAGGCGCCTAACACCCCCAGCTCGCCGGGGTCGTCTCGCAGGAGTACCTGGGACAACATCGCCGACTGCATCGGCACCGTCGAAGCCCAGGTCAGAGTCAGAAGGACGCGGTGGTCAAGGGTGCGACGGAGGAACTCGGGCGCCGTGACCATGGTGACGGCTAACTCGCTACGCCAGTCATGGTCGGAGAGGCGCGACACCAGCGGCGCCGTCCGCGCAAGCAGCAACGCTCCCCAAACCCACAATGTGCCGATGAGCAAAAGGTCTAGGAACTGGGGACCAACGCTTGGCCCAATCTGGTAATTCCAAAGGCCATAGCCCGCCAAAATCCATATCCCCACACACATCCCCACATCAAGCCACGGCGCGCGCGCCTTTTGGTGGATGGGGATCATCGCCTAGTACCTGATCGGATTCGCGTCGGAGACGTAGTTTGGATGGTTCGGATTGGGCCCCAGCCGATAGACATCGCCGTTGCTGACAGTCCCGTTGGTCGCGTCATAGGGGACCGCGCGATTCGTGCGCGGATAGGATCCGATGGTGTCGGTGTCGTCGTCGCGGTCGGGGCCATAGGCGGCCAGCGCCCACACCTGGGCAGGATAGCCCCCCGCGGGATTCACGAGGCTGCCGGTGCCAAGCTCGTAAAGACGCGCCTGGTTGATCTCTGTGTTTGGTTCCGCCCGCGTCGAAGCATAGCCGTCCAAAAAGCCCATGTTGAACACGTCGGAGGGAATTGTCGTGATAAACGCGATCGGCGTGGTGAGCCTGACGAGGCCGACATATTGGCCGCCATTGCCATCGGGCGGGTAGGAGTTGAAGTCCACCGCGTAGGCTTCCATGCCGGTGGCGAGGCTCGCGAAGTCGGCCTTCACGCGGGAGACCTTCGCCCGCGTCTGCGCCTCCAGGAAGTTCGGCACCGCGATCGCCGCCAGAATGGCGATAATCGCGACCACCACCAAAAGCTCGATGATTGTCAGCCCCGCTCGATTTCTCATTCCACCACCTCGCCTTTCATCCCTCATCCCTGCATTTAGAGCGGTTCTCGAAAGTCTTGTCGCGATGGAGGACGCCGTAAAAGAGTATCGTGGGCATCTTGCCCGCGTGTGGGGGCGACGGGGCTCGGGCGAGACGCCCAAG
>JBBQYG010000272.1:0-3411 GCA_038208905.1 Candidatus Sumerlaeia bacterium
GCCGACCGCCTTGGCATCGGCACGCGCGGCCTGACGAAGCGCATGGAGGAATCGGTCTTTGACCTGAAGCCCCATGTCGTCTTCATCAAGAACGGCCGCAACGACCTGGGCGCGCGCCATGGCAGCAAAACCGGCGACCCAAGCGAGGACCGCATGATCGAGGAGTACACGAAGATCGTGGACGAAATCCAGAGCCGCCTTCCCGAGTGTGCCATCGTGGTTTGCACGTCTCCGCCGGTGCTCGGCAAGTATGCCCATCTTGCCCCGTCGATCATCGAGTACAACAAGCGGCTGCGGAAGCTGGTGGAGGAAAAGGGACTTGTTTTGCTGGACCTGCATCCGCTGCTGGTGGCGGAGGACGGGCTGCTGCTCAAGCCGGAGAACTCGGCGGACGGCCTGCATCTGTCCCAGGCGGGGAAGGAAATCTGGGCGGCGAAGATTTACGAGGAGCTGGACCGGCAGGCGGCACGGGTGGGGATCGCGAAGGCGAAGTGACGCGCCGCTAGTTGCAGCTTTCCCGCGCGATCAATTGAGGCGTCATATAGACGGGCTTCTGCACGGCGCCCGTCTTCATGTAGTCGATCAGCATCGTGGCCGCGCGGAAGCACATTTCCTCGGTGGGATAGCGCAGGCCGCTGATGGTGGGGCTGCTCATCACATAGGTCAGATTTTCCTCGAAGCCCACCAGCTTCACGTCCCGGGGAACGCTCAGTCGTGCCTCCAGTACTTCGGCGAGGACCGCGAAGGGGAGGTGCTCCCCGAGCGTGAGGAAGCCATCGGGGCGCGCGTCCTTGGCGAGATACTTGCGCAGCGCCAGTCGTGTCTTGGTCGGGTCGCTGGGGAGATAGACGACATCGAGCGTCACCTTCTCCTGAAAGTCGGTGACGGCCTTGCGGATGCCCTCGATGCGTTCCACGGTGGCCTGCTCCTGCTTGCGGTTCTCGGGAACGGCGACGAGGACGCGGCGCGCGCCGCAGACAATCAGGTGTCCCATCGCCATGCGGCCGGCCAGCGTCTCGTCCGTCCGCACGTTGACGAAGTCGCCGACGAGCGGGGTGGGGCCGACGATGGCGAGGCGCAGCCCGCTCTCGACGATGCGGTCGAGCCCCTCGGCGCTGTTCTCGGGATTAATCCAGATCAGGCCGTCCACGGTTTCCTGGGCCTGGGCAACAAGGTCGGGAATCGAGCGGTTGGGATGCCGAGGCATCACCACGAGGTCCATGCTTTCCGACCGCAGGCAGCGCGCGATGCCGTGCTGGACGAGCATCAGGTCGAAGTGGCGGAAGACCTGGGAGAGCGACGAAATATCGATGGGGCGCTCCAGCGAATCGTACACGGGATAGCAGAGGCCGATGGCGTTGTGCTTGCCCGTGGCGAGGCGGACGGCCGCGCGGCTGGGTCGGTAGCCGAGCTTCTTGACCGCGCCGTGGACACGCTGCTTGGTTTCCTCCCGCGCGCTGAACCCGTCATAGGAGTTGTTGAGAATTCGAGAGACGGCCGCGATGGAAACGCCGGCCTCGCGCGCGACATCGGAGATGGTGACGCGCTTGGGGGACTTTGGGGAGCCTGCCGCCATCGGGTATTCCAAGCCTGAAGCTAGAAGGATGCGCGTCACCTGCGACCGGTCGAGACTATAGGCGTTGGACCGGGGATCATGGTCAAGTAGAGAGCCCGCCGCCCGCCGGGTAATTTCCCGGCACCGTCAGCGCGACAGGACCTGGCGATAGACTTCGGCGGTCTCGCGGGCCGTGCGCTCCCAGGTGAAGGCGCGGGCGCGCCGGGGCCCGGCAACGCGGAGCTGGGCCGCCGTGGCCCCATCCAGCGCCTCCGCCATCCCGCGCGCAATGGCCCCCACGTCGAAGGGATCCACCTGGATACCCGCTTCGCCGACGACCTCCGGCAGGGAGCTGATGCTGCTGGTGACGACGGGAACGCCCGCCGCCATGGCCTCCAGCGGGGGCAGGCCAAAGCCCTCGTTGAGCGATGGAAAGCAGAACACGTCGGCCTCGCGATAGAGCGGGATCAGGTGCTCCTCCGCGACGTAACCAACCGCGCGCACCCGATCATCGATCCCGAGTTCCTTCACCAGGGCGGGGAGCCCGCTGACGCCCCAGTCGCGCGTTCCCGCCAGCACGATCTCGTGGTCGAGCCCGCGCTCGCGGATGACAGCGGCGGATGCCCGGATCATGCGCTCGACATTCTTGTCGGGATCGAGGCGGCCCACGTAGAGGATGTAGGGACGCTCAAGACCGAGCGCGGCGCGCATCGCCGCGCGTTGCTCCGGCGTTGGCTCCGCGAAGAACTTGGGATGGACGCCGATCGGAATGACGCGGATACGGTCGGCGGGGACGGGGAGGTAGCGGCGGATTTCATCCCGCGAGAACTCGGAGTCGGTGATGATGGCGTCCGCAAGGCGCCACGTCGCGCGGAGATACCACTGCCAGTACTTCGCGCGAAGCAGAAACGTCCTCTTGGGATTGTGGAAATACACCATGTCGTGCAGCGTGAGCACGTAGGGACAGACCTTGCGCGGCGGCAGGAAGTTGGCGGGGCCGTGATAGACATCTATACGGTCCCGGCAAATCTGGGGGAGTAGATTGACGAGTTCCCACGCGGCGCGAAGCGGCGGCGACGACGGGCAGGAATGGAGGACCCGCTGGCTGGCGCCGGGCCCGCCGGAGGGATACAATGCCGCCTGATCGGGCTTCACATAGAGCAGGTACTCAAGATCGGGCACCACCGTGGGAAGCGCGTGATACAGTTCCGCGAGGTATCGGCCCGTGCCGGTGAGGTAGTTGCGCTGCTGGAGGGCTGTGAGGGCGATGCGTGGCAACGGTGTGTCAATCCGATGGGAATGGGGAATAGCCGGAACACTAACCAAGTCGCAGAACCGTCCCGGGAGGGACGCCCAAGTCACGCGCAACCGAAGGACAGAGCATCGCGATACATCCGCCCCTAATCCTTCACAAATCCCCTAAAAAGTAGAAGCCCCTCTGTTCTCTTGTGTTTGCAACGACGCAAGACACCACAGGGAACGCGCAGAAGGCGACCAAGAATCAGCAGCATTCGACGAAGGCGATCAAGCTGGACTTTGCGCCGGGCGAGTCGGTGACGAGTTTCGGGGGGGTGGCGGTGGCCGCGCGCGTATTCGGGCGCCTGGGCCTGCGCTCCCTGCTGGAGAAGCACCTGCCCCACCGCCGGGGCTACGGCCTGCCGCAGATCGCCACCGCCGCGCTGGCCGGCATGCTGACCGGCGCCCAGGGCACGGTGGCCACCGAGGCTGTCCGGGCCGGCCCCCCCCCCCCCCCCCAAAAAAAACCCCCCCCCCCCCCCACGGCCCCCCGCCCCCACCCCCCCCCCCCCCAAGCCCCGGGCGGGGCGGCCGCGCGCAGAAAAACCCACCCAAAACAC
>JBBQYG010000273.1:0-3405 GCA_038208905.1 Candidatus Sumerlaeia bacterium
ATGGGTGTGGCGGGACGCCTCCCACCGCTCAACGATAATACCCCGCTCCGCCCAAAACGATTCCCGCTTCGTGCCCATGACCGCTCTCCTCAGCAAGATGGAAAAGCGGCAGTCGAGCAGCACAAGGGGCCCAAGTCAACATGGTCGGGGCGGGACGGATACGGAGCGCTGCTCATAAACGTCCCCGTCTCCCCACTATACCACCTTTGGTACATATACACCAGCCCGCTGTCGCCATCATACTCCTTGGAGTTGTGGTGCCACCCCTCGCGCGCGCCGCCCCAGAGGCCGGTGCTCCACGAGGCCTGGGTGTTGCCGAAGGAGTCCTGATGGATCGTCTCCTGCAACGCGCTGGAGCCCGAGGCCCCACCCGTCCGCGCGATCGCCGGGCCCACCTGGTCGTAGTGGGACCACCGGTCCTTGCAGAGGGCGCGGCGAGTCGGCTGACGGTCACGCTGAGTCACGACGGGCACGTTGCGAATCTCCTCGGTGAGTCCGTTGAAGAAGTAGCGGGTGCGCTGGCCGCTGACAACGGATTTCACAATGCGTGGGACTACGCCACCGACCTGCTGAGGCGCCTACCCTCCCACCCCATCAACCGCCTCGAAGAACTTCTGCCCGACAACTGGAAGATCAACAACCCCGCCTGACCAACCTGCCCCCCCGGCTTCGGTCGCATAACCACGCAAGAACTTCCACCACGGGTCTGGCGGGACGCTTACGGAACACTTGAAACTCCTCAGGCAAGCTGCGCCACCGCCGGAGCAGATACGCCGTTCGCCCCGAGAGGATGATATCCCATAGCCCAGGGCCTCGGTGACGCTTGCCCTGGGCTTTGGGATCGCTCCGCGTTGGGGAGCATAGGGAGTTCCGGGGCGCGGCGGGCGCGCCAATTTCCCCCCTTGCCATGACCCAGCCCTCGGCCATGATCGGGGCACCTCGCGCCTGGAGCCTTCACGCCCGTGTTTGAGAACGTCCCCGTCTTCCCCCTCGATAAGCCCGCCCTTCGCCCGCTGGAGATGGTGCCCGTCCGCCATCAGGGCCAGAACCTGATCATGGTGCGCGATCCTCTGGGGGTGATCGAGGGGGCCGCGTTGCTGGCGCCGGATCCGTTGCTGCTCGCCTTCCTGGAGATGGCCGACGGCAACACGACGACGGGCGAGATGACCCAGAAGATCACCATGGCCACGGGCCAGATAATGCCCGCGGGCATCATCGACAGCATGGTGCAGCAGCTCGACGAGGCGTTGATGCTTCAGTCGGAGCGCTTCGTGGCCGCCCTGCGCGCGAAGTACGAGGCCTTCCTCGCCTCGCCCACGCGCCCCTTCAAGGTTTTTCAGGCGCAGGGGAACGACCGCCTTGCGATGATGAAGCAGCTCGGCGACGAGTTCCGCCGCCACCGCATGAGCGCCCTCTCCCCGCCCGCGCGGATCGATCTCCCGGCGGGGTCCGTGGTCGGCATTCTCTCTCCCCATATCGATTACAATCGCGGCGGAGAGGCCTATGCCTGGGCCTATCAGGCGCTGAAGGATTGTGGCACGGGCGCCAAGACGTATATCGTGCTGGGCACGGTGCACCGCCCCACGGGCCACCGCTTTGTGGCGACAAAGAAGAACTATGACACGCCCTTTGGCGCGGTGGAAACCG
The DNA here is from genome assembly GCA_038208905.1 of Candidatus Sumerlaeia bacterium. Classification (GTDB taxonomy): domain Bacteria; phylum Sumerlaeota; class Sumerlaeia; order SLMS01; family SLMS01; genus JBBQYG01. The sequence goes on from JBBQYG010000273.1 coordinate 1,648, forward strand.
ACACGGCGCTGCTGGACGAAATAGCCAAGGAGTTTGGCGGCGAACTCTTTGCCGAGGAGTACGTCCACGCCGACGAGCATTCGATCGAATTGCAGGCCGTGTACCTCAAGCAGGTCTTTGGTGACAAGGCGCCGCGCATCGTGCCGATCCTGTGTGGCACCATCGAGGACCTGCTGGAGGAGGAAGGCGCCTCGCCCATGGACGACCCCGAGGTGCGCGCGTTCACCAGTGCCCTCCGCACGGTCCTGGAGCGCCACGGAGACAGCGTCGGCATCATCGGCGGCGTGGACTTCTCCCACTGCGGACCCGCCTTTGGCGACGAGCAGACCAACGACGACGCGCGCACCAAGGAGATCGAATCCGGCGACCGCGCCGCGCTCGCTGCCATCGAATCCGGCAAGCCCGACGCCTTCTTCGACACCTTCCGCGCCGACTTCAACGCGCGCAAGGTGTGCAGCATCACCGCCATCTACTGCACCACCGAGGCCCTTCGCGGCCGCGCCAAGGCCAAGACGCTGGCCTACCACCAATCCAACTCCCCCGACAAATCCACCCTCGTCAGCTTCGCCAGCGTCGCCTTCGTCAAGGAAGGCGTGGAGGCCAAGCCGGTGTCGCGGATTATTTTGGCGACGCGTTAGGCGGGAACGCGGAACTCCCGTTTGGCGAAGCCTTGCGGCGAGGGATGTCCTGCGGAGCCCCTACGGAATCGGCGAGAACTTAAACACCTCGCCCGCCGTGGTGCCGAGCTACGTCCTGATGAACATCGCGTCATCTTTGGTGCGCCAGGCTCAGGCAAGACGATGATCCTCGTCCACCGGGCGGCTCTGCTGATGCGCCAGCGCCTCATCCCAGCCGAGCGGATCCACATCTTCGTCTTCACGACGGTCCTGAAGGAGTACACCAAGTCCGCCCTGCACTACTTGACGATCCCGCAGACCTGCGTATCGACGTTCGACTCGTGGTGTATGAGCTTCCACCAGCAGCACATCGGACGGGTTTCCTGGGACTAGGGGCCTGACTTCCCAGCGATCCGAACCGCCGTGCTCCACAAGCGAAGCGAAAGGGAACCGAAAGCAACCGAAAAGGTGTGGGAAATCCAATAAAAACCAACCCTGGGGCATGCTGACACCACACCCAGACACGGTGGATACACGCAGGAACTTGCAAGTATCTTGCAACTATCGGAGCCGGAGCACGAGGGGATTACTTGCCGTCGCCAGAAGCACCCAGATCCACCTCGCATTTGATGGAGTCGAAAATCTTGCCAGACCGACCCCGTAAAAAAAGCCTGAAAAAAATAAAGGTGTAAATCAGGAATCCGTAGAACAATAATACTGATGAGTGAAAAATCTCGTCGAATATAACCAAAAGGAGGGCGAAAAAATGCCCAAAAAAGTAAAAAGGAAGTCCGGACCGAAGTGCCCGAGATGCGGAAAGCAGATCGAGAAACTTACCACGAAACTGCCTCCACACGAGGAGACCCTATACAGATGCGACGGCACCAAGGATGAATCAGGATGCGGTAAGCACTTTATACTGCGCCACGGTCAGTTCGTTCCCGTCGGCTGATCGGACTCGGAAGGGCCCGACTCCACCAGATGGTGGGGTTGGGCTCAGTGTATCCGTCCCGACCCGACCATGTTGACTTGGGCCCCTCGGCCTGCTCGACTGCCGCTTTTCCATCTTGCCGAGGAGAGCGGTCATGGGCGCGAAGCGGGAATCCGTGTGGGCGGAGCGGGGTATTATCGTTGAGCGGTG
>JBBQYG010000274.1:0-3388 GCA_038208905.1 Candidatus Sumerlaeia bacterium
CACCACCCGCAAAATGTTGGGCCTGTACGCCAACGTGCGGCCCTGTGTCTCTTATAGCCCGTTCGTCGAGACCAAGCACCCCAAGATGGATGTAGTAATCGTCCGCGAAAACGAAGAGGATCTCTACGCCGGCATTGAATACCGCTTGAGTACCGACGTGATGCAGTGCCTGAAGCTGATTTCGCGCCCGGGGTGCGAGAAGATCGTCCGCTACGCCTTCGAATACGCCCGCAACAACAACCGCAAGAAGGTCTCGTGCTTCATCAAGGACAACATCATGAAGCTCACCGACGGCCTGTTTCATCAGGTCTTCGACGAGATCGGAGTGGAGTACCCAGACATCAAGAAGGAAAGCTGGATCATCGACATCGGCGCGGCGCGCCTTGCGGCGACTCCCGAGATCTTCGACGTGCTGGTGATGCCGAATCTATACGGCGATATCATGTCCGATATCGCCGCCCAGCTCACGGGCTCGGTGGGCCTTGGGCCATCGGCCAACATCGGCGAGCACATCGCCATGTTCGAGGCCATCCATGGTTCCGCGCCGGACATCGCGGGGAAGGGGCGCGCGAATCCCTCGGGACTCATCCTTGCCGGCGTCATGATGCTTGCCCACATCGGCCAGAACGACGTGGCCACGCGGATCCACAACGCCTGGTTCTGCACCCTCGAGGATGGCATCCACACGCCCGACATCTTCACCGAGGGCCGCAGCGTCGAACGCGTTTCCACCAAGGACTTCGCCAACGCGGTCATCGCGCGCCTGGGCCAGCGGCCCAAGCAACTTAAGCCGGTGGACTACCAGCCCGCCGAGCAACACGCGGTCAGCGAGATCCGCCGCACACCGCGGCCCCGCGCCCAAAAAGACCTGGTCGGCGTGGACGTGTTCCTGGATTGGACCAGTGGGACCCCGGAACAGCTCGGCGACGCTCTTCGCCGCGTGGACGCCGGGCGCCTGGAACTCGTCATGATCACCAACCGCGGGGTAAAGGTCTGGCCCGGTGGCATGCCCGAAACCTTCTGCACGGATCACTGGCGGTGCCGCTTCCTGACCGCCGACCGGGCGAACCCGGTCATCGCCCACGGCCAGATCGTATCCCTCTTGGACCGCCTGCATGGCGCGGGATTCGATTTTATCAAGACTGAAAATCTGTGCAATTTCGATGGAAAGCCGGGCTACTCGCTCGGGCAGGGGGAGTAACCCGGCTCGGCGAATTGCCCCCTCGCCACCAGAGGCCAGGATCGCCACGTCATCAGGTTAACCCTTGCATGGGTGGCGCCCTCGCCATTACGGTCGGTTAAATCTGGAACACACCGCAAAGGCACCTCGATGCCCATAATCAACTACAGGACACGGGAAATAAACTGTAAGGTCGTGTACGTGGGGCCAAGCCTCGGCGGAAAAACGACCAATATCCAGTGCATCCACGGCGTGATCCCGGATCAAAACCGGACGAAGCTCTCCTCGATCGAGACCAAGGGCGACCGGACCCTGTTCTTCGACTATTTTTCGCTGGAGATAGAGAACATCGGCGGCTTCAAGACCAAGTTCCTTATCTATGGCGTCCCGGGCCAGCCATACTACCGCTCCACACGCAAGATGGTCCTCAACGGCGTTGATGGCCTGGTCTTCGTCGCCGACAGCGACAAGACGCGCCTTCAGGACAACCTCGAATCCCACGAGGATCTGAAGTCGATGCTCAAGGAATACGGCTACGACTACAACACGATCCCGCTGGTCTATCAGTACAACAAGCGCGATCTGTTCTACATCACCGAGGTGGAGGAAATGGAGGAGGCGCTCAACGAGCGCGGCTGCCGTTCCTTCGAGGCCTCCGCCGTCAAGGGCGAGGGCGTCATGGAGACCTTCCGCGCCGTCTGCTCCGAAGTGATCCAGAAGCTCAACACCACGCTTGCCCAGCAGTATGGCGGGTCATACCGCTAACTCCCCCCGCTGGCCCCACCCCACGGAGCATTCCCACATGGCGGACAAGACCCCCAACACGCCCGGAGGCCATGGCAACAGCACGGGCTTCGTCTATTTCTCCGAAGTCGTCCTCTCCGCGATGGACGAGGCACTTGGCATTCTGGTCGCCGACAGCGACGCACGATGCGCTCTCGTGATCGACCGCACGGGCTGCATCCTTTCTTCCTGCGGGGATTTTCATCCGGTTGACCGCGATACGATGGGCGCCACCGCGGCAGGCGTCGTGGGCGCGCTCAGTTACATGGTGGCCCAGTCCACCAGTCAGGAACTCTCCATCAAGCTCTATGGCGCCGACCCCGACAAGATCCACTTCTCGGTACTTGCGGAGCGGCTGATCCTCTGCGTCCTCTACTCGCGCCAGACCACCACGGGCCAAGTCCGCGCCGCCGCTCGGACGTTCACCCAGACGATGACGCCCCTGATGGCCAAAGAAGGCACGGGACAGCAGGATACAGAGAGCATCCTCAAGTCGGTGCAGTATATCGAGTCCAAGCTAAACGACATCTTTCAGGACATCTTCTGAGTCACATGCCCAGATTTCATTTCGCGGTCTTGGCGATGCTTGCCGCCGCGTCGCCCCTATGCGCCGAGACGATCACGCTGACGGAGGGTGTCGGCGGATACGCGGGCACCGCGGACACGTCGATCTTTGCGGAAAGCGACAACGCCGCTGGCGGGGGGGCGCACCTGTATGCGGGCAACACCCAGATGGGGAACGCCCGGCGCGCGCTGATTCGCTTCGATCTGTCGGGGATTCCCAGCGACGCCACGGTCGAATCCGTGACGCTGACGCTTCGCCTCAATCTCGCGCCGTCATCCGCTGCCCAACCGTTTCGGCTGCACGCCCTCGGGGGCCCCTGGGGCGAAGGCACCGCGAATCCCCCCGGCCCGGGGGGCCAAGGCACCACGCCCGGCTCGGGCGACGCCACATGGTCCGCGAATTCCAACGGAACCTCCACATGGACCTCGCCCGGTGGCGACTTCGTTCCCGCCGCAAGCGGCATTGGCAACTCCGGCGCGGTTGGCACCGATCTGGTGCTTGCGGGGGATGGACTTCGCGACAATGTGGCGGCGTGGCTTGCCGATCCCTCCACGAATCACGGATGGATCCTGCTCGGCAACGAGGCGGCGAACGGGAGCGCGCGGCGGTTCGCTTCGGCCGAGGGCACCGAGGGCCAGCGCCCGCGCCTCACCCTTGTCCTTGCCGGGCCCTTGGGGCCGCCGGACGCCTGGCTTCTGCACTAGGCCGCCCCCACAGCCCGGATAGCCTTGACCGCACGGCAAGTCATGGCCGCCATACCCCCTGCGCAGGGGAGCGCCGCCAGCCGCCAATGACGCCATCCACCATCGTGCTATTCATTCTGGGACTCGGCCTCCTCATTCTGGGGCTGAGTGGCTCGT
>JBBQYG010000275.1:0-3384 GCA_038208905.1 Candidatus Sumerlaeia bacterium
ACGAGCCCGCGCGTCCGCGCCGTTCAGGATTTCGCGAGGCGGGTCTTCCCTACGCCGCCGACGCGGCGATCACGCGCCATCTGGCGCGTTTCCTACGCCAGCACGCGGCCATGGTGGGCGAGGTTCTCCCCGACAGCGCCCCCGCAGTCGGCCTCCCCGTGATTCCCACGGCGATCCTCTTCAACGGCGGCGTATTCCGCGCCCAGCCAATCCGCAACCGCCTCATGCACGTGCTGGAGAACTGGGCCGCCGAGCAGGGCCGCCCCGCGCCCCGCGTTCTCGCGGGAACAGACCTCGACCTCGCCGTTGCGCGGGGCGCCGCGTATCTCGGTCTCGCGCGTCGCGGAAAAGGTGTCCGCATTCGCGGCGGCTCCGCCCGCGGATACTACATCGGCATCGAATCCGCCGCCCCCGCGGTCCCCGGCGTCGAGCCCCCGCTCAAGGCCCTCTGCATCGTTCCCCACGGCATGGAGGAGGGGACCAGTCAGGTCATTTCCGGCGCGGCGATTGATCTATGCGTGTGGGCTGGCGAGCCAGCCAGCTTCCGGTTTCTCTCCAGCACCCAGCGCCGCCACGACGCGCCGGGCCAGCTCTTCGATGTTCAAGGTGACGCCTTCGAGGAACTGAACCCCATCGAGACAACCCTCGGCAGCCCCGGCGAGGAAGGCCGGCCCGTGGAGGTGGACCTTCGCGCCCAGCTCACCGATATCGGCGTCCTCAACCTAAGCTGCGTCGATCGGCATACGGGGGATTCGTACGTGCTGGAATTCAACACGCGTGGGGCGGACTAGCGAGGCTGCGCCTCGCGGACGCACGGCCATCCGTCGTCGCCCCAGGAGAGATCGCTCACCATCAGCATTCTGGCTGGGCCACCGTCGGACTTCAGGCGCGCGTGGTAGAACATCTCCCACCGACCGCCTCCCGCGTCGAAAAGGAACGGGTGCCCGGGGCCGCTGAAAGTCTCGTCGCTGGAGACGATGGGATTGCCAGCGAATTTCTCATAGGGCCCCCACGGCGACTTCGACCGCGCCACGCCGATCCCGTATCGGTCGTCGAAGAAGGCGTTTCCGCTATAGAACAGGTAGTACCACCCGCCCCGATGGAGAAGCTGTGGCGCCTCCACCAGATCGCCCTCCCATGGCTGATCGTTGCGCATGATTTCCGCCGCGTCTCCGGCAAGGCTGGTACCGTCGGGCGATAGCCTCGCCATCATCAGGCGCGTGGGCTCCTTCGGGCGCAGATCGTTGGCGTCCTCCTTCCACACCAGAAAGGGCTCGCCACTTTTCGGATCGAGGAAGTAGGTCGCGTCGATCAACCCCAGTCGTCCACCGCGAACTAGGGGCGTGCCGGTATCCTCGAACGGACCGGCGGGCGAATCCGCCACCGCGGCGCCGATGCAAAAGCGCCGATCCTTATCCCTCGCCGAGTAGTAGGCGACATAGCGGTCGCCGATGCGATGGACCTCCGGCGCCCAGAAGTCGCAACCGCCGCCCCAGGATGGGCGACCATCGGGGGAGAGGACATAGCCCAGAGACCTCCAAGTTGCGCCGCGATCATGAGACACCCGCAGGTGCAACGATCCGTCGCGGTCGCATCCGGAGGTGGAATAGACGTAAAGCGCGCCGTCGTCGCCCTTCACGACGCACGGATCGGCGGCATCCCAGTGCAGGATCGGATTGGAAAGCCCCTTCGCCAGTAGCGGAACGGAGGGCCGAAGGCAGCCGGTCAACGCGAGGAGCGCGGCCCCGAGGCACACGAAGCGCCTCGCGGAGAAAAATCGTACATTCGGTTTCTTCATCGCCGGATTTCCCTCTGGACCTTTGGGCCTTCGTGGGGCCATTACCCCCTATTCCCAACGGGGGTTCCCTTCCGTGCGCCTGCTACGCAAGATCACCGCAGCATTGATGCTGATGACTTCCGCACCAACCTTTGCCGAGGTCACCTTCGATAGTTCCTTCGAGTGTGGCAATGCCACAGCTTTCCGCCAGATCGACCCGGCCACATGGGAATTCGAGATCGAACAGGACACCGCCTCCAGCGACCGTCAGTGGTACTACTTCTCGGTCAACGGCGCCGCAGGCCAGGAGATAACGTTCCGCCTGAAGGGCATCGAAGAGACCAACGTGAAGAGTCACTGGAAGACGGCTCGCCCCGTTTTCTCCACCGACAATGGGGAGACGTGGGCGCCTGCGCCCGGCGCCACCAGCGCAACCGACGATGTCTATACGTTCACCCACCGCTTCACCGCCGCGAGCGAGCGAATCGCCTTTCACTACCCCTACACTTGGACGCTCGCCCAGCGGCGCATCGCCGAGTGGGACGCCCACCCCGATGCGGAGCTGACCACCATCGGCAAGAGCGTTGAAGGCCGCCCAATCCAAAAGATCACGATCACCGACGCCACCTCGAAGCCCCGCGACGGCAAGCTCGGCTTCTGGCTCGTGGCCCGCCAGCATTCCGCCGAGGTAACTGCGTCCTACACGATGGACGCCTTCATGGACTTCCTCCTCTCAGACGAGCCCGAGGCCATCCAGCTTCGCAAGAAGGCCGTCATCAACACCGTGCCGATGGCGAATCCCGACGGCGTGGTGGCCGGGAACTATCGCGACAACATCCGGGGCGTGAACCTTAACCGCGTATGGAACAAGCCATCGCCGGAAACTTCGCCCGAGATCCTCGCCATCACCGCCGCCATCGACGCCTGGGTCGCGGAGGGAAATCCCTACCAACTCTTCGCCGACATCCACAGCACCGCCGGACCCCGTCCGCATTTCGCCTACCACGCGGGGCCCAGCCAGCGGCCTGCGCTCTACGCGAACCCGGCCCACTACAATCGCGACCTCCGCGATTTCCTCATGCTGGTCAACGACTTCGCCCCCCATTTCGACAACACCCGTGGCGGCGGTGCCTCCGCCGAGACGACCATCGCCCAGAACCACCAGCGCGTCGTCCACGGCGCCATGTCCTTCACCTTCGAAGGTTCCTACAACCGCCAGAACCACGGCCCCAACGCCAAGGAGCCCATGACCCTCAAGCAGCACCAAGACGTCGGGATCGCACTTGCCAAGGCCATGGTCACCTACTTCGAACTCGGAACCGAGGGCGCGCCCGCGGCGGGAGCGACGGAGGGGGCGGCGGAGTCATCGAACTAGAAGCGCGCCGTGGCGGATCGAGAGCAATCCGCCACGGTGTGCTTTGAGAGTGACTGCGGTTCAGGTGTTCAATCCAGAATCATCCACTCCGATACCCCGGACACCGGATCAACGGTGCCCGTGACAGTAATGTCGTAGGGTTCTCGTCCGCATCGCCGCTGGCGATCTGGACCGTGGCGGTGACCGATCCGGCAGAGGCGCCGCCGAGCGCGTAGCGCCGAAGCGGTCGGTA
>JBBQYG010000276.1:0-3171 GCA_038208905.1 Candidatus Sumerlaeia bacterium
CCGTTCCAGCAATCCGGCCCGAAGCGTATCAGCGATCCGCCTGCCCAGCGCCGCCGCGACGGGGGAAGGGAAAGCATTCCCGACTTGCCGGTAGGCGGCGGTTTTCCCGCCGACGAACTGGTAACTGTCGGGAAAGCCCTGAATTCTCGCCGCCATGCGGATCGTTAGTCTCGGGCTCCCCTGAAACCCGTTTCGGGGTGGGGCGTCGGCGATTCCCATTCCATCGACTCCGAGCGCTTGCCACGCCCTCTTGGCCCGCGTGGGCCCCAGATCGGGGCCACCGTGCTTCTTGGAACCGCCGACCAGTGTGGGGGCAATGCTTCCCGCGCCAAGTCTCCATCCCGCCGCACCGGTCCAGCCCTCTGAACTCATCAGATCGAAGAGGACATCGCCAACCGTTGGGGGCGTCACAGGATCGAAATCCAACGCGACATCCGGCAGATCGGCAGAGACGAGCACCAGCACGGCCCGCGGGCGAAGCTGTGGAACTCCGAAATCGCAGGCGTTATAGAGCTTCCACCCTCCCCGATAGCCGAGGGCGCCAAAGTCATCCAGAATGGAGGCTCGATAGGCCTCGAAGGAGGGATCGAGGATCCCGCGCACGTTTTCGATCATAATCGCCCGGGGCCGACATTCGCGCGCAATCCTGACGGCACAGGGGAACAAGTTCCGCTCGTCCGCATCCCCAAGCATCTTCCCCGCGACGGAGAAGGGTGGGCACGGAAGCCCACCCGCCAGAAGGTCCACACCTTCGTAGGGCCCCGCTTCGAATTCGTTCACATCCATGTGATAGACAGGCCACGTCGGGCGATTGAACCGGAGCGTCGCGCAGCAGGCCTTGTCGTTCTCCAGAAGCGCCAGATGTCGATACCCCGCCTGCTCCAGCCCAAGGGACTGACCGCCTCCTCCTGCACAGAGTTCGAGACAGGTGAGCTTCTCCACCGACACTTTAACTCTCCTAAGGATGGCCGCAGCAACTAAATCGGAGGAAAGCCCATCACACCCGGCGGCTCTCGCGCAAGCCGCCTGTTTCATCCTCGCCCACGCGGGCTACCGCGCCGCTGCCCCCGGCGCCACATACAATTCCCGCAGCCGCGTCAGCACGGCCCGGCCCTCCAGCGGAAGGCGCGTTGTGCTGGTTAGTTGGGTGCCGCAGCCGATGTCCCAGCCCTCGGTGTGGAGGGTGATTGATGACGGGATTCCCTGGGCTGGGATGTCGAAGTCCAGGTCCACGGCGACGGTGGCGCCGGGGGGGATGTCGATGCCCGTCTGGAAAGCGGGCGCGGTCGGCGATTCCGTGGCTTGAGTCACAGGGTTTACGGTCCACGCCAGTTTGACGCGGCGGAGGACAGAGCGGGATTCGCTGTCGTCGAAGGTCGCCCACACGGTCCCCTCGTTCGCGGGTGTGCGCGTGGTGTGGAGGGTGCCGTCGGGCCGGGTGTACATCCAGAGGGCCGCGGCGGGCGCCCCGGCGCGGAGGGTGCAGTCGGCGGACCTGTTCCCGATTTCGATGGTGACGCGGTATAGCGCCACCGACTGGGGCCCGTGGCTGACGATGCGGATCGTGGGGGAGGTACTCAGCTCGACCGGCGTGGCCAGCATCGGAACCGCGATCGCCGTGGCCCACGCCCCGCCTGGCAGCAATGCCAGCGCCAGCAGGCATAGAAGGGAAGTGCATCGGTGAAGGGAGCGAATCACTGGCAAGGCAATCACCCGGGGAGAGGTGGGGGCACTAGGCCCCGAAGCTTCCCTGCGGGTGAAGGGTTATTTGGAGCAGGCGCCGTCGCGCGGCACCGACGGGCGCTGCGTACAGACAAGGCGGAGGGATGTCGCCTCCCGATTCCCCTTGGTTCCGTGGGGCGAGCAAGAGAGAAAGAAAGGCGAACGCCAATCCGACCCCCGAATTCATTCATGCCACCCCCCATCGAAGGCCCCTCGGAGCACTTCTTTACCCCCGAGGCCATTCAGCAATTGGCTTCCGAGATCGCCGAGGCGGGCGGGGTTGAGGTGTTCTTCATCGGGCGGCGCGGGACCGATGGCCTGGTCGCGGAGGTCGAATCCCACGCCTACGGCAACCCCGGAAGCGTCCCCGCCCCGGTCCAGCAATGCACCCCCGGCGATGTTTTCATCCACAACCACCCCGGCGGAAACCTGATGCCGAGCGACCCCGACATCGCCATCGCTTCCAGCGTGGGGAGCATGGGGATCGGATGCTACATCATCGCCAGCGACGCGCGGACGTGTCGCGTGGTGGTGAAGCCACAGGATGCCAAGAAGAAGGCGATGGTCGCGGAGGAGGAGGTCATCCGCATCCTCTCTCCCCGCGGCGGCCTATCCGCCGTCGTCAAGGATTTCGAGGATCGCCCCCAGCAGCGGGACATGGCCCGGCGCGTGGCGGAGGCCTTCAACAACGATGGCATCGCCGTGGTGGAGGCCGGCACGGGGACGGGGAAGTCCTTCGCGTACCTTCTGCCGTCGCTGCTCTTCGCGCTGCGCAACAAGGAGCGCGTGGTCATCAGCACCAACACGATCAACTTGCAGGAGCAACTCCTCCACAAGGACATCCCCGCCCTTCGCGCCGCCGTATCGGAGGAGTTCGAGGTGGAGATCGTGAAGGGGCGCGGCAACTACGTCTGCAAGCGCAAGGCGGAGTACGCGCGGAACGAGGCCTCTACGCTGCTGGAGGACGATTTCCAGCGCGAGCTGCGCGAGGTGCTGTCGTGGGCCGCGGAATCCGCGACCGGCGACTTGCAGGAGCTTCCCATCTCGCCCCGCGGCGAGGTGTGGGATCGCGTTAAGAGCGAGTCGGACAACTGCCTGCGCGTGCGGTGCCCGTTCTACGAGGAGTGTTTCTTCTACAACTCGCGGCGCAGGGCTGCGCGGGCGCGCCTGCTGATCGTGAACCATTCGCTCCTGATGAGCGACCTGGCCGTGCGGCGGGCGTCGGGCAACTATACGGCGGCGGCGGTGTTGCCGCCCTATTCCCGCGTGATCCTGGACGAGGCACACAACCTGGAGGAGGCGGCGCAGAACAACCTCTCCCAGCAGATCACCCGCCCGGGCCTGCGCCAGGCGCTGTCGCGTCTATACAGGCGCGACGGCGGCTCGGGAAAGGGCGTGCTGGCGAGCCTCTCCGACGAGCTCGATGGACTGATCAAGCGCCGGCTCATC
>JBBQYG010000277.1:0-3069 GCA_038208905.1 Candidatus Sumerlaeia bacterium
GCGGCCAAGAAGCGGCCCGGGCGGTAGCGCACCGATGCGCGCTCTGCACAAGGCCGTCATGGCGCGTCCTCGATGCCCAATTCCCGCCGAACGATCTCGCGCATGGGTTCGCCGGCGGCGGTGGCGTCGGTGAAGCGCTCGAACGCCGCGAGGCGGTGGCGCATGGCGGCGTCGAACTCGTGGCAGAGGGCCGTTTCCAGCGCGGTGTCGAGGTCGCGGCCGGTGGCGAGGAAGAGGCTCTTGCCGGGGGCGGAGGCGAGTTTGGCGCGGCCGGCGAGGTAGTGGGCAAAGAGGCGATCCCTCAGCTCGTCGAGCCCGATGCCGAGCTTCGTGGCGGTGGCGGTCGACAGGCCCGTGCGCGATGCTGTCAGGATGCCGTCCAGGTCGTCGCCCCGGCGGCGCGCGGCAAAGGCGGTCACGGTTCCGACGCCGCGCGAGCAGAGGCGGATGACGTCCTCGCGCACAAGGGCATGGAAGGCGCGCAGTTCCGCCGAGTCGTCGGGCATCGACTCATAGGCGGGATAGCTGCGCGGCTCGGCGGTGGGATCGCATTGCGCCAACACGCGATGGATTGTCTCCGCCGTGGGGCGCGATTCGGTGATCTGCTGGTGCCTCACCTTGATGTTAACGGGCGAGAACAGCAGGATGCCCGCGGCGGGGAGTCCGTCGCGGCCAGCGCGACCAACCTCCTGGTAGTACTGCTCGGCCGACTCGGGAATCAGGTAGTGAATCACGCGCCGGACGTCGGGGATGTCGATCCCCATGCCAAAGGCGCTGGTGGCAAAGACCACGCGCAAGTCGCCGCCTTCGAACTCCGCCGCCACGCGGCGCTTGTCGCGCTCCTCGCGGTCGGCGTCGAAGTAGTCGCATCGGATTCCCTCGGCGGCAAAGGTTGCACTCATCGCCCGCGTGCCCCACTGGCTGGCCTTGCGGTGTGTATAGACAATCGTCTTGGAGCCCGGATCGCCGCGCAGGATCTCCGCCAGGCGCGCCAGCTTCGCGGGCTCGTCGCGGTGGGTCTCCGCAGTCAGCTCCAGGTTCGTGCGCAGCAGCGTCGCGCTCTCCAGCAAACCGCCCGCGGGAATTGCAAAGTCCCGCGCGATCTCCGCGCGGTCCCGCGGCGCCAGCGTCGCCGTCAGGCACAGCACCGGCGGGCGCGGCCCCGTGCCAGACACACGATTCAGGAAATCGGGAATCGCCTTGTAGCTGGGGCGAAAGGTGTGGCCCCAGTGCGACACGCAATGCGCCTCGTCCACCACCACCAGGCCGATCGCTGCGCGCCGCGCGCGCAGGACGTGCTCCACCATGCCATCGGCAAAGGCGCGCTCGGGGCTCAGGAAGAGGAAGCTCTCCGCCACCGTGCCGTCGCCGATGCACTTGAGGAGCTCGTACTGCCTCGTCCCGCCCTGGCCGCTGTGCAGCTCCGTCGCGTGCAATCCCGCCGCGCGCAGCCGCTCCACCTGCTGGGCGATCAACGCCTTCAGCGGAGACAGCACCACCGTCAGCCCGCCGCGCATCACGCCCGCCACCTGATACACCAACGACTTGCCGCTCCCCGTGGGCGCCACATAGGCCAGCGATTCCCCCGCCGCCACGCGCGCGATTGCCTCGCGCTGGCGATCCCTCAGCCCCGGGATTCCCGGGAAATGGCGCGCCAGGGTGGCGTCCATCGGCGATGATGCGCGCTCACAGATCACCGGACGACCTCCATGTGGAAATCTCGTGCTCCTTGGCGCGCGCCACGAAGAAGAAAAAATCCGACACCAGCGCCATGCGATGCCGCGCGTCATAGGCAACGCCCAGCCTCGCGTGGAACCGCTCCATCAGGCGCGACACCTCCAGCGCGTGGATTAGAAACAGGGGATACGGATACGCGAAGTTGTGCCCCTGCGAGCCCGTCCGCGTGGACCACAGGAGAAACTCCGACGACTCCAGCCCGATAAAGTCGCGCCCCGCCAGAAAATACATCGCCGCCAGGGCGTGGCGGTTGCGCGGCGCCAGGTGACCCGGCGCGCGATAGTGCCCAATGGCCGACGTGATTCCGGCCCCCACCAGACCGGGGATCGAGAGCCCCACCGTGGCCACGCCGCCGCCGCCGCTCTCCGGTTCGCCGCGCCACTCCTCGCCCGCATCCTGCACCCCGCGAAGGGGGTCCAGGCACTCCACGCCCAGCGCCGCCGGATCCGTCACCCCCGCAAACTTCCCCGGGGCCCAGCCCGATGGATACGCGTCGGCAAACTCCACCACGCCCGACATCAACTGGAGAAAGAGCGACGGCCTCGCCTTCAGCATGCCGCCAAAGCGCCGCTTCCACACCGTCATCTCGTCGATCGCGCTATAGAGCGCATTGTTCAACACGGGAAGCTTGCTCACCGCCTCGCGCGCAAACTCGCGCGGCTCGCGGGCATACTCCTCCAGCGACTCCGCATCCAGCAACGCGTCATAGGGCGCGCGCTGCCGCGCATAGTCCGCCGCCGCCTGGGCGCTCAACGCCGCCAAGCGCGCCGGCCACTCCGCCGGGGGAGCGGCGATGGCCGCGCCGCGATGCCCCCCCCGCTTGGCAAAGCGCGTCCCGCCCACCACCGCCTCCGCGGCATAGCGCTCCGCCCAGCGGGGAAACTCCCCCGCAAACGCCGCCCACACCCGCGCCACATGCGCCGACTCCCAGCACTTCTCCACCTCGCCCTCGCATCCCTCGACCATGGCAACCGTCCCCCGCCTTGGATTCGTCGGCATTGCCGCCAACGGGGGAGATGCTGCCAAGGGCCACGGCGGATTGGAAGTAACTGCTATGTTGCATTGTGGGAGGGGACGCGGCTGCCCCGGCGAGGAGCCGCATGTGCCCGCCCGGGCAAGTGGGGCAACGTGGAGCCCCAGCACTGGTTTCAAGTCGCAGCCCCTCGTCTGAGGAGCCGCATGCCCGCGCTTACGATGCAGGTTACCTTCGCGGTGATCGCCGAATTTCAAGTCGCGGCCCCTCGTCTGAGGAGCCGCATGCGTCCACCACATTCATCCCGAGGCTCTGTTGGGTTTCACTGGTTTCAAGTCGCGGCCCCTCGTCTGAGGAGC
>JBBQYG010000278.1:0-3047 GCA_038208905.1 Candidatus Sumerlaeia bacterium
GAAACACGCGGTGGATGTCCCGATGGCCCGAGATGCCCGCGACGTACGCAACGAGGAGCACGAGGCGCAGGAGGCCCGCCATTAGGCTGTAGGCCACGGGGCTCTCCTCGGGCGACCCCGTGAACCCCGCCACCGCCAGGATCGGGCCCGCGAGCAGGTCGGGAAGCACCACGAAGAGCCCCAGAATCATGGCGATGGAACCGGCGATCACCACGCCAAGGCGCTCGGGTTTCTCCTCCTTGCCGTCCTTCTCCTCCGAGGAAAATTGAAGCGCCCGCGTGCCGATGACCATCATCTCCGCCAGCGCCGTGGCGCCGCGGATCACCGGCGCGCCGAGGGGCTTGGCGCGAGCTGTCAGCGAGGAGTAGGGAACTTGGCGCAGCGAGATCAGTCCGTCCTCGCGGCGCAGCGCGATGGCGAATCCCGTCCTCGAGCGCATGAGCACGCCCTCGAAAACGGCGAGCCCGCCCACTTGGTTGCGGGGGGTATTGCTGGCGTTGGGAATCACGCCCTCGAAGTGGATCGGATTGTCGGAATGCGCGTCCAAAGACTTCCCTCGCCCCGCGTCTTGCCCCAATTCTCTATCGCAGACCAATCAAGGGGGCGAGGTGGATTCCATCAACCGCACAGGATACTGGGCGCTCTTTCGCAATACCGTAAAGCTGGCGGCGCCGGCGGTGTTCGAGAGCCTGTTCAACTCGACCATTTTTCTGGTGGATGCGTTGATGGTCGCCAGCCTGGGTCCGGCGCCGCTGGCGGCGGCGGGCATGGCGGGGATCGTCATGTGGCGCCTGCGGGCGATGGCAGGCTGCGTGCAGGTGGGCGCGGGAGCCATGATCGCGCGTCGCTGGGGCGGGGGAGAGACCGATCGCGCCTGCGAATTGTTCTCCCACGTCGCGCTCCTTGGCCTGGCGGCGGGCCTGTTGTGCCTGCTCGTGTGGCCTCTGGCGGGGCCGCTCTTCGCCGCGATGAACGCGGAGGGGCGGGTGCTGGCCGAAGCCGTCGCCTACTTCCACGTGGTGCTGCTGGTATTCCCCCTCCGCCTTGCAAGCACCAGCATGGCCTCGGCCCTGCGCGCGGCAGGCGACACGCGGACGCCTATGGTCACAACGGCGATCATCAATTTCGTGAACATCGGGTTCAACTGGGTGTTCATCTTCGGCAATCTCGGTGCGCCTGCGCTAGGCCTTGTCGGGGCGGGAATCGCCACCGTCATCGCGCTGGCCGTGGAATTCGCCATCTATGTGTGGGTCGGATTCAGGGGAGTGCGGCTGAAGCGGATCCTCCACCGGGACCAGATCGAAGCGCCGTCCATCGGGGAGGAAATCGAGCCCGCACCCGCGATCCTGACTCCCGGCAGAGGCGCCTCGTCCTCGGTCACGCTCTTTCGATTCGCACCGAGTGGCTGGCGCCTGATCGTGCCCGGCGCCACGGGCTCGATCCTGAGGATATCCCACGCGACATTCTGGGAGGAGGTCGCGATCACGATCGGGTTCCTTGGATTCTTCGGCATGATCGGCAGCTTCGGCGAACTCTCCGTCGCGGCTCACGTGGCGATCACGCGCATCGAAAGCTTCAGCTTCAACGCCGGCTTCGGCATCTCCATCGCGGCGGCAACGCTCGTGGGTCAGGCGCTCGGCGGGCGGAGCCCCGGCGATGCGCGTCGCGCGTGGGGCGTATGCCTCATGCTCGGGATGGGGACGATGGGTCTGATGGGGATCGTGATGTGCCTGGCGCCGGAGTGGTTCATGTACTGGTTCGGCTCCAAGGAAAACGCGGGCCTCTCGGCCATCGCAATTCCGCTGCTCATCCTGGCCGCGGTGGAGCAGCCCTTCATCGGCGCCACGCTGGTGCTCGCCAACGGACTCCGCGGCGCGGGGAGCACGCTCGCGCCGCTCGCCGCCCAGATGATCGGCGTCACGATCATCCGGCTGGGGCTCGGCTACTACCTCGCCTTTCCCCTCGGAATGGGAATGATAGGAATCTACTATGCCACCATCGCCGACTGGGTATTTCGCGCGGCGGTGTTGGGGCTGATCGTTGCGCGGGGGCGATGGGCGTTAAAGGCTGTTTAGGAAACGTCCTCAACTCGTCAATCACGTCAACTGCGTGAAAAACGTGAATCGCGTGCGATTAAGAAAGCCCTGCGAGCGCCTCTTCCATCTCCGTGATGCGGCGTTCCCAGGTATGGCGCCGCGCGAGGGCGCGCCGCTGGAGTTCCATCTCATGCGTGTCGCGGAGCGCCTCCGCCAGCGCGTTGCTCCACTCGTCCAGTGTCTCAGCGATTCGCACTGCGCCACGGTAGGGGAGCAGCGACGGCAACGGACTGGCGACCACTGGGCGGCCGGTGGCGAGGTACTCGAAGACCTTCAGCGGAAAAACCGCGCGCGTGGCCTCGTTCTGGACGTAGGGAATCACCAACACGTCCGCCGCGTGGAGGAACGCGGGCAATTCCTCATAGGGGACGTGCCCAAGCAGCGTGGCGTTGGGGAGCTTCTCCAGCCGCGCCAGAGACTTGGGCGCATCGGAGCCCTCCCATTGCGGGCCGATCAGGACGAACTCAAAGTCGCGATGGCGCTCGGCCAGCGCTGCCAACAGATCAATGTCCACTTTGTGCGGCGCGATGTTTCCCGAGAACACGATGCGCGGGCGGCGCAGCGATTCCATCCTCGCGAGTCGCGTGTTTCCCGGGAGCGGCATGTTGCGGGAGAAGTGCCGGAAGTCGGCGACATTGGGCATGAAGTAGCAATTGGGCGAGACACGGCGCGCGCGGTCGAAGAGCGAGCGTTCCGAGCAGAACACCACGTCGGCGCGGGCGAGCAGGAGCGACTCCGCCTCGCGCAGCGCCTCCTTGTCCGCCCCCGGCACCGCAGAGAGATCGTCCACCATGTGATAGACCACGCGGCGCGGGCTGGTCTGCTCCAGCAGATAGACAGCGTAGGGACTGTATATCCAGGCGATGGGATCGGAAAACTTGGCCAGAACGCCGCCAAGCTGGGCGCGGAATGCCGCCTGATTGACCATGATCGCCGCGCGGCTCGACCACG
>JBBQYG010000279.1:0-3030 GCA_038208905.1 Candidatus Sumerlaeia bacterium
TCCTGTTACTTCCGCCCCACCCCCACCCGCGCCCCGGGGGGGGGGGCGGCCATATGCGGTCGTTTCTGGCAGAAAAGTGTCCATATATTGTATCCATCGGGATCCAAATCATCCGACAGCCTTCCCGACTTTCCGCGCCCGCCCCTCGGCGCCGGGTCTTGATAGCATGGCGCTTCCACATTCCCCAGCATGCAGAAAGCCCCGGTCCATCGCTGGACCGGGGCTTCCGTGGTTGTTGCTGTGTTGGGTCCAGCGCGGGGGGAGCTTACATGCTCTCCATGCGGCGGCGCTGTTTCATCATGCGGCGGCGGAGCTTGCGGCGCGCGGCCTCTTCCTTGCGCTTGCGGGCAACGGAGGGCTTTTCATAGAACTCGCGGCGGCGCACTTCGGCGGGAATGCCGCTCTTCTGGCACTCCTTCTTGAAACGCTTCAGCGCCCGGTCGATCGGTTCGCCTTCTTCTAGGATGATGAAGCTCATCGGGGTAAAGACACCCCCTCTCGGTTGCAGTTAGCGTCGGCGGCGGGGTGTTCTCACCCGCCGGACCAAAGCCCGGCGAAAGACGCCACGGGGGGCGGGCTCGTCAAGGGCAATACGGGGCACCAGCGGGCGGAATCGCATCGACCGACGCCCCCCGGGGTTTGCTTGACGCGGTTGGGTGCCGCGCTTGGAATTGTGGCGATTCCGCACCGAAGGCCTCCCGATGAAGCTCCGCCGCCGCGAACTCCTGCTGATCCTGCTCTGGCCATTGCTGGCCATGATGGTCCTTTGATGGGCGGTGATATCGTCGAGATTCAGACCTCTGCGCTCGCCTTGGGGCCCGCGCTGGAACGGATTGGTGCCTCCGTGGATGGCATTTCGCCCGGTGAGGACAACGAGGCGGGGGCGCTGGTGACGTTCTCGGGGATCGTCCGGAGGAGCGAGGGCGCGGGGACCGTTAGCCACTTGAACTACGAGCAGTACGAGGGGATGGCGCTGGAGGAGTGCCGCCGTCTGGTCGCAGAGGCGAGGGAGCGTTGGCCGCTGCGCCGCGTGCTTCTCCAGCATCGCGTGGGGGCCGTGGCGGTGGGCGAGCCGTCGGTGCTGGTGGCGGTTTCGGCGGGGCACCGGGCCGAGGCGTTCGAGGCGGCGCGGTTCCTGATCGACGAACTGAAGCGCCGCGTGCCGATTTGGAAGGCGGCGGTCGGAGGCTGATTGCTTGCGCCGCGTCGCGGGATTTGCTCACCCTTTAGGCAAACACCCCGCCGGAGGCCTCCACTATGCTCGAACACATCCTGCAGGAACTTTCAGACGGTCCCGCCGATCCCCACGAACCGTGTCCGGATCCTCGCCTGCTGGAGGGCGCGATTCGCGTCATCATGAAGGGCGAGGCACTACCCTCCCAGATTGCCGCGCTGCTGATGGGGCTGCGGTGCCGGGGAGAGCGAGCGGAGCACCTCAAGGTCGTCGTCGACGTGATGCTGGAAAACGCGGTGCCGTTTCCCGGGCGCGAGGCGAGGACGATGCTCTTCGACACGTGCGGTCCCGGGGGCGTCGGGCGGAGCATTGTGAACATCTCCACCGCCACCGCGCTGCTCTGCGCGGCTCACGGCGTCCCCGTGGCGAAACACGGCAACCGCTCGATCAGTTCCCGCGCGGGCAGCGCCGACACGCTGGAGGCGATGGGCATGAAGCTGGATTGCTCGCCCGAGGCGAGTGCGCGGTCGCTGGCGGCGCACAACTTCTGCTTCCTCTTTGCGCCGATGTATCATCCGTCGATGAGGCATGCGGGGACGACGCGCAAGGAGATCAAGTTCCGCTCGATCTTCAACCTGGCGGGGCCACTTTCCAATCCGGCGCTGCCGACGCACCAGCTTGTGGGCGTGGGAAAGCGGGAGCTGATGGAGCCAATCGTCAAGACTCTCAAGCTGCTGGGCCGCCGCCGCGCGCTGGTGGTCCACGGGCGAAACGGGATGGACGAAATCAGTCTCTCGCAGGTGACGGAGGCGCTGCACCTTCGAGAGGACGGCAAGATTGAAACGCTCGTGATCGAGCCGCGCGACTTTGGCGTGGAACTGACGGAGCTGACGGACCTGGTGATCGTGTCGCCCGCCGACAGCGCGGCGCGCATTCGCCGCGTGCTGGAGGGCGAGCCGGGCCCCCTTGCCGACGAAATCAACGCAAATGTCGCGGCGATCCTGTGGCTCGCCGACCGGGCCAGCAGCTTTGGCCACGGATTCATGATGGCGCGGGAAGTCCAGCAGAGCGGCCACGGCGCCGCGCTGCTCGAAAATGTCGCCCGCGCGTCCCAGGGGGGCTGATCGATGCCTGTGCCAGACATCCTCAACAGGATCGTGGAGGTGAAGCGCGAGGAGGTCGCCGCGCTGAAACGTCTCTACACGTTTGGCGACTTGATTGATCGCTCCGGCAAGGCGACGGCTCCGCGTGGTTTTCGGAATGCGCTCGTTCGCTCGCGCGATGCGCGGTCGCACCCGGCGCTCATCGCCGAGGTCAAGAAGGCCTCCCCCAGCAAGGGGATCATCCGCGCGGATTTCGATCCCGTGTGGATCGCGGAGCGCTATCGCGAGGGCGGGGCGGCGTGCCTCTCCGTGCTGACGGATGTGCAGTTCTTTCAGGGTAGTCTTGAGTTCCTGCAGTCGGTGCGCGCGGCGGTCGACCTCCCCGCGCTTCGCAAGGACTTCATGATCGACCGCATCCAGCTTCACGAGGCGCGCGCGGCGGGCGCCGACGCGATCCTGCTGATTGCGGCAAGCCTCGATCCCCGCCACCTGCACGACCTTCATCACGAGGCGGCGGAACTGGGGATGGACGTGCTGGTGGAGATTCACGACGCCGACGAGTGGGAGGCGATCCTGAAGGCCGGGAATCCGCCGCCGCTGGTGGGAGTCAACAACCGCAACCTGAGGGACTTCACGGTGTCGCTCGATGTCACGATCGGGCTGGCCCCGCGCGTGATTGAGACGGGCGCAATGCTGGTGGCGGAGTCGGGCATCTTTGTGCCGAGCGACGTGGCGGAGCTCTCCGCCGTGAAC
>JBBQYG010000280.1:0-2955 GCA_038208905.1 Candidatus Sumerlaeia bacterium
CCCGCATCGCCTCCGCCATTGGCCAGGGGATCGGATTCGGCTTCGTGGCGCTGGGCGCTTTCTTCCTGTTTCAGGGTTCGTTTCAGGGGATCCTGACGATCGCGCTGGGGCTGTACCTGAACTACCTCGCCAAGATGAGCCGCCGGCAGTCGCAATTCCGCGCCGCGTTTGATTCGCTCTCCGTGGGTCAGATGATGCGCCCGGTGCAGGTCGTGGTGCCGTCGCGCCTTCCCGTGCGCCGCGTGGTGGACGACTACATCTATCGCATCCACGAGGAGCGCTTCCCGGTGGTGGATGGCGGGACGCTGCTGGGCTACATCAGCGCGGACGAAGTCGGCCAGCTCGACCGCGACAAGTGGGACTCCACCGAGGCGGGCCGCCTCGCGCGGCCTTACCTCTCCTCCGAAATGCTCGCGCCCGCCCTCGACGCCCAGTCGGCCTTCCGCAAGGTGACTGCCTCCGGCAGGCCCAACCTGCCGGTGTTCCAAGGGCGGCAATTGGTGGGGCATGTTTTCCTGCAAGACATCCTGCATCACCTGAAACGATTTGGGGCGTAGAGGGACGCATGGGACGGCAGGGACAAGATTGACCCAATTGACGTGATCGACGGCATGGATGTGGGGAGGGGTGATTTTAGAAGCCCCGGGTTTTGTTTCTGATGGGGGTTTCGGCGCGTTCCCATCCGGTGGTGGCGCCGGCGGCTTGAGCCAGTTCCACGGCGCCAGCGGCGGCGTCGAGCGCGTCGTCGTGGCGGACGCGGGGATAGTTATCGAGCTCCTCCCAGAACTCTTCGTCGAGGCGCGCGCCCAGCGCCAGGGTGCCGTTGGCGAGGAGCGGTTCCAGCGTGGCGATGCGGGCGGCCTTGGACTTGCGCGGGTGAACGACGGCGACGGGCGGCATGTCCGCGCCGGGGAGCGATGCGGCGCGGCGGCGGGCGCGTTCCTCCTCGACCAGCGGCGCGAGGAGTTCCTGAAAGCCGGTGCCCTCGATGGAGACGCGATCAAAGGCCAACTCCGCGTGAAGGTCGAACAGCCGCGCGACTTGGTGGCTGGGCGGAAGGCGCTCTGCGAGGAGTCGTTCGAGCACCATGCTGCCATCGGGGAGGAGCAGCACCGTCGCGATAGCGGCGAAGTCTCCGCGCGCGTTGGCGCGTCCCTTTCCCAGCGAGGCGTCGAGATGGCAGAACCGCCGCCCGCCGTGGGGCGCGCGATAGCGGCGGACAACCGCGCGGCGATTCTCCGCCACCACGGCGATCAGGAGTTCGCCGTCCTCCAGTGTGGCGCGCAGCGCGCGTGCCGAATCGAAGAGGGCGTCCTCCGCGCCCAGCGGCGCGTTCTGCTTCTCCTGATAGAAGGCGCGGCGCCCGGTGAGGGTGAGCTGGGCCATCAGGTCCTCGTAGTCCTCCTTCTCCGGCCAGAGGACGCGGGCGCCGTGGAGCATCTTCTCCCGGTTGGCGAGGAAGTATTGCCGCGCGCTCTCTCGCCGGCGCGGGTCGGCGAAGTTCATGAGCTTGGCCTGCCACAAGGTCCAGAGATCGGACCGCGTGGCGAAGGATTCGATGCTGGGCGCGCGGAGCCCGATGAAGTCGGGCCGCGCGAGGAGCTTGGCCATGAGGCCCTTCTCGTGCAGCACCGTGCCCACCGCCACGATGTGTGTATAGACATCGCCGAGGTACTCGACGACCTCGCCATACCACGCGGCAAGGCGTTCCCGCGCCAGCGCGGACGATGCGGAGGAGGATGCCTCCGCGTCGTCCAGGATGATCTTGGTGGGGCGGAAACCGTTGAACAGCACGCCGCGGATCTCCGTCCCGGCGCCCATTGCATCCACGCGGACACCGTTGAACACCACGGTGCCCGAGGTGAAGCGGTCGGCCTCCGCCGTGGCGCGGCGCACGGCGATGCGGCCCGCATCGCCGACCTGGAGTTCCCGCCGGATGGCGCGCAGGCGCTGCATCGCCTGGCGCTCCGTGGCGGAGAGCAGGAGGATGTACTCCTCGCGGGCGAACACGATATCGTGCAGCGGCAGCGCGAGGCTGGCCACGGTGGACTTGGCGTTGCCGCGCGGCGCCGCGAGGACGAATCGCAGCCCGCGCCGGTCCGGAGGCCGCGCGCGGGACATCTCGCGCTGCCAGTCGAAGAGCACGCGGTGGAACTCCGCGAAGGGGAGGCGGCAATGAGACGTCAGCGCGCACTTCGCGAAGTATTCGGGCAGTTCCAGGAACCGCCTCAGCAGAGCGGCCTCGCGCGCGTGGTCATTCGTCATTGTCGAGCAGGTACTTCGCCAGCGGGTTCTCCGCCTGCGGTGAATCGCCGCCGCCGATGGCTTCGGCGAGACGCGCGATCTCCAGCGCGCGCTTGGCCGCGGTCAGGAACGCGACCATATCCTTGAGGTCGGGGGGAACGCCTGCGGCCTCGGCCTCGGCGAGGCGGAGTTCGTAGAGTGCCAGCCACCGGGCGAGCTTTGCGACCGACTCGCCGGCAAGGCGCAGGGCCGCGTGGGAGAGTTCGCCGGCGCTGATGTATGCTTGGGGTTCCATGTCGCCTCCTCCTGTTGGAATTGGAAGGAGGCATGGCTAGGGCAAGGGGGCGGGGGATTCCGCGCTCGGCGCGCGGAAAGGTGGCGGGGCGAGTTACCGGTTGCCGATGGCGGGGAGGTGGGTAAACTTGGTTCGAGATTTTCATCCACGGCAGAAGGACCCTTTCCCCCCATGAGCGATTCCATCATGCGACGCCTGCTTTCCGCCGCGCGCACGGCCCAGCGGCGCGCCCATGCGCCGTATTCCAAGTTTCAGGTGGGCGCGGCGATCCTGACCGACCGCGGCCGCGTGATCGGCGGCTGCAACGTGGAGAACGCCAGCTATGGCCTGACACATTGCGCGGCGCGCACGGCGATCTTTCGCATCGTGGCCGAGGGCGCCGGCACGCCGACGGTGTGCCTGGTGGTCGGCCCCAC
>JBBQYG010000281.1:0-2912 GCA_038208905.1 Candidatus Sumerlaeia bacterium
TGAAGTGCACGCCGTTCTTGGCTCTTCGGAGGTGAGCGATGCGAAATGACGATTCAACCGCATGAGCTGACCGGCCTCTCACTCACATTGGCGCGGCGTGCGCTTGATGCCCGGGAGATTTCAGCAACTGAGCTGGCGCAGGCCCACCTCGATCGCATCGATCAGGACGATCCGACGCTTGGCGCATATCTCCACGTCATGCGCGAAGTCGCCGTTGCCCAGGCGGCATCAGCCGATCGACGGATCGCCAACGGCAACGCGTTGCCGATGACCGGAATCCCTGTGGCGCTGAAGGACGTTCTCTGTACGCACGATGCGCCCACGACCGCCGCCTCTCGCATTCTGGAGGGATTCCGGCCGCCCTATGACGCGACCGTTGTGCGCCTCCTGCGAGAAGAAGGTGCGGTGTTCCTGGGCAAGGCCAACACCGATGAGTTCGCCATGGGTTCGTCGAACGAGAACTCCGCGTACAAAGTTGTGCGAAACCCCTGGAACCTCGGTCACGTCCCTGGCGGAAGCAGCGGTGGGCCAGCCGCGGCAGTGGCGGCCGGGCTCGCCACGGTAAGCCTGGGGTCTGATACAGGCGGATCGATTCGGCAGCCCGCCGGGTTCTGCGGAGTTGTCGGCCTCAAACCAACCTATGGCCGCGTCTCGCGTCTCGGGCTCATGGCGTTCGCCTCCAGTCTGGACCAGATCGGCCCTTTCGCCCGCACCGTGGAAGACGCCGCGATTCTCCTTCAGGCCATTGCCGGCCACGACCCGCTTGATTCCACCTCGTCACCCACCCCCGTGCCAGACTTTCGGGCCGCGCTTACCGGCGATGTACGAGGCATGAAGATCGGTGTCGCCCGGGAATACACTGTCGAAGGCATGGAGCCCGGAGTATCCATGGCCTTTGCAGCCGCGATCGAGCGCATCAGCTCTCTTGGCGCCGAAATCATCCCGGTCGATCTTCCACACACTGAGTACGCGTTGCCGACGTACTACATTACCGCTCCTGCTGAAGCAAGCGCGAATCTGGCACGATATGACGGCGTCAAATACGGCCTTGCGAAAGAGGCGCCCACCCTGCTCGAAACGTACGCAAGAACTCGCGGAGAAGGGTTCGGGCCGGAAGTAAAGCGTCGCATCATGCTTGGAACGTATGCGCTAAGCTCGGGATACTACGACGCCTACTACGTCAAGGCGCAGAAAGTCCGAACGCTGATCAAGCGAGATTTTGACGAGGCGTGGGCGAAAGTCGATGCCATCGTCGCGCCAACATCACCCACCGTTGCCTTTCCACTCGGCGCTCGCACCGACGACCCGTATCAGATGTATCTCGCGGATGTCTTCACCATTCCCGCCAACATGGCGGGGATCCCCGGGATTGCCGTCCCGTGCGGATTCAGTCATGGGCTTCCGGTCTCCCTGCAAGTACTCGGACCGTCGTTCGCCGAGGCGACCATCCTGCGTATTGCGGACGCCTATGAGCGCGCCGAACACTGGGGTGACGTGCGGCCGGAGGCACTCGCGAAGCGCGCCATGTCCGGCGGCAATTGACACCCGATTTCGCCGGTTGCTATGCTTTCGTTCGTCGGGCCGCTAGCTCAATTGGCAGAGCAACTGACTCTTAATCAGTGGGTTGAAGGTTCGAGTCCTTCGCGGCTCACCCAAGAAAACCGCATAACCACGCGAAAAACGGAAGGCCGGGGCGTTGCTGCCCCGGCCTTCATTCGATTTCTACCCCAATCTTTACCCCAAAACTCTTTCGCTACCCCATTTTCGCGGCTCCGAGCACGGAATCCAGCGCCGCCGCCGCGTCTCGCTCCAACGCGGGCGAGAGGTGCGCGTACGTGTTCATGGTCAGGCTGATCTGCGAGTGTCCGAGAATGCCCATGATCGTTCTCGGCGCCACGCCGCCGGCCAGGAGCAATGAGGCGGCGCAGTGCCGCAGGTCGTGGAAGCGCTGGTGCGGCAAGCCGGACTCCCGCAGGAGCGCGTGCAGCCGCTTCGAGACGTTCGAGGGATTGAGCGGCGTGCCCACGGTGGAGGCAAAGACGTAGCCGCCCTCGCGCCACAGGTCGCCGGCCACCGCGCGCTCGAACGTCTGGCGGTCTTTCTGCACCCGGAGTACGGCGACGGCTGATGCCGGCAGCGTCACCATACGTCGGCTCAGGGCCGTTTTCGGTTCGACCAGCGTCAACGTGCCGTCAATGCGCTGGAGCGCGTGACGGACCCGCAGCGTGCCCGTGTCGAGGTCTACGTCCTGCCAGCGCAGCCCAAAAAGCTCACCCTGTCGCAGGCCCGATGCAATCGCGGTATGGAAGAGCGGGCCGAGCCGATCACCGGCCGTATGGGCGATGAAGGCGCGGGCTTGCTCCGCCGACAGGGGGGATACCGGAGCCTTGACGGAGCGCGGCGGATCGACCAGCGTGGCGACGTTGCGCGAGACGAGCCCCCATTTGAGCGCTTGCCCCAGCGCGCGCCTCAGGATCGCCCGCGCGTACTGCACGGTACGCGCGCTGAGTCCGGCAGCGGTTCGCGCGGTCATCATCGCCTGGACGTGTTGCGGGGTGAGCTTTGATAGCTGGTGGTATCCGAGGTCCGGCTTCAGGTAGAGGCGCACGAGCTGGGCGTAGCTGTCGTGGGTCTTGGGCCGAACTGCCGGCTTCACCGCGTCCGCAAGCCAGCGATCGAGGAACTGGCCCACGGTCTGCCGGCCAGCACTTAAATCGAGGCCAGCGTCCAGGGCGCGTAGAGCGCCCCTGAGCGCATCCTGGGCCTCTCTGCGGGTCTTCCCGTAGAAGCTCTTGCGCTTCCCCCCTTCGAGGCTCACCCGCGCCTCCCACAAGCCATCCGCGCGCTGTTTGATGGATCCTTCGCCGTGTCCCCGCCGCTTCGTTGCCATCGTGGTGTACCTTTCCTGCGCC
>JBBQYG010000282.1:0-2886 GCA_038208905.1 Candidatus Sumerlaeia bacterium
CAAGTTCACCGGCGATAGCGTCCTCCAGTCGCAGGCTGACCTTCAGCGCGTCGCCGACATCACCGAGTATATGAAGAAAAACCCCTCCCTCCAGCTCGGCCTCGATGGCTACATGAATCCCGCCAACCAGGAACTTAGCACCAAGCGCATCAACGCCGTTCGCGATAACCTGATCAAGGCGGGTATGCCTGCTGACAAGATCATGACGGGCGCGTTTGGCGACGAGAAGCTTCGCCGCGAACGCCGCGTGGAAGTCCTCCTCCGCACGGGTAGCTGATTCACGCCGAAAGCAAAGAGTGGTTGATCGTTCAATCCTCCCCCGCGCGATCTCGCGCGGGGGAGGACACCTACCTTCATCATCCATCAAATCATTCTCCAAGGAGTTCCAAAAATGCTGTACACAATCGCTGTCATTCTGGTCGTTCTGTGGCTTCTCGGGATGGTGTCCTCATTCACCGTCAACGGCTTCATCCACATCCTGCTTGTCATCGCCATTATCGTCGTCCTTGTCCGCGTCATCAGCGGCCAGCGGGCGGTCTGAAATTGCAATTCGCCCTCTGGAGGCTTGATCGTGCATAAAGGCATCTCAGTCGCACTCTTGGTTGCAGGCATCGTGCTGGTCTTTTGGGGAGTCAGCGCCTCGGAATCATTCAGTTCCGATGTCTCGCGGTTCTTTACTGGCTCTCCCACCGACAAGGCCATGTGGCTACTGATCGGTGGTCTTGTCCTTGGGACCATTGGACTTATCGGCGTCATTCGCGGCGGTGCCAGGGTCGCTTAAGGGAGGCGCGGTTCGAGCCCATCGGGGGGTTGGCGTAGTCCTTGCCTCTCCTAGCTCCAACACGGCGGCAATATCAAGTCAGAGGACATTCAACCACATCCCGCATTAGCTTTAGGCAAATGAATCGTAGAGCAAATCGGCGCGACCGCTAGGCTCGCCAGAAGCTGTGCGCCAGTGTTGCAGTCCAATTCGGTGAGATAAATCTCATCTGTCTTTCCCATCGCTTTGACTTGCGGGGCTATGAGCGATTCCCCATCAAATCCCAGTTTGGAGAAGGTCTATGTTTTCCGTTTCTAGCAGGGCGATCTGCATTAGTTCCACTACGATGGCCATTCTTGTGGTCGGTTGCGCCAAGTACCGTCCGGAGCCGTTGCCTATGCTACAGTACAACGAGGTAATGGCCAGCCGTAGCGCCGCCGATGCGAACGTCGAGGCCACGACCTCCATTACTCTGCCGGAAGCGGAGAGGGTTGCGCTTTATCTGAATCCCCGCCTGCGCGCCGCTCGCCAGGCCGCAAACGTCGCCGCGGTGGATTCGAACCATGCTGGAATGTGGAGTGATCCCGTACTGAGCGGGAATTTCCTCCACGCTCTGGAGCGGACGGAACATCGCTGGCTCATGGGCGGCGCATTGCTCTTCACGATTCCGATTTCGGGAAGGCTCAACGTCGAGAAGGACAAGGCGCGGGCGGAATTCAAGGAGGCAGTCGTCGAGGCCTGGGGAGAGGAGCAGCGGGTTCTGCTCGAGCTGCGCGGAAGCTGGATAGAGTGGGCCGCGGCGTACAACGCGCGCCAGGTGCTCGCCAACGAGCGCACCCGATATGAAAGCGCGTCGGGCTATGTTGAGCCCCTCACAGGTGAGGAGAGGTTCGCCGCGACGGACGCGTCGATGCTTAGGATTGCCCGGCTGCGCGTGGAAATTTCGGAATCCCGGCTCGCCGCCACCGAGGAGCAGGCGCGCCTTCGCGTTCTCGGCTTGATGGGCCTCGGCAATGTCAACGAGATGCGGCTTGAACCAACGACGACCGTGCCTGAGTGGGCAGGCACCGCGGACGACATCTACCGGGTGAATCCGCAGGTCCTGCTTCGCGAGGCGCAATACGAAGTGGCCGAGCAGGCGCTTCGTCTCGAGATCCGGAAGCAGTACCCGGATCTCTCGCTGGGACCGGTTTTCGAGCAGCGCGCCGGCAAGGAGCGGCTGGGACTTGGATTCAGCCTGCCCATTCCGATCCTGAATGGCAACAGAGGCAACATAGCCAGCGCAAGGGCCCGGCGCGACGCGGCGCGTGCTTCGTGGGAATCCGCAGTGGAGCAGTCCTTCACGTCCCTTGCAGCGGCGCTTAGCGCCCGCGACATGGCAAGGCAGCGGGCCGAATCCGCGCGGACGATGATCCCTACGACCGAGTCGCAGGTGAGCGATACGCGCACGCGGCTGGAAGGCGAGGATCGAAGCACGCTTCTGCTGGTGGACTCCGTTGGCATCGAGCGAGAATCGAAGATGAGCCTCGTGGACGCGGAAGTGTCGATGGCGCTGGAGAACGCCGCGCTGTGGGCGATCATTCCCGCCGAGGCTCCTGCGGCAACTCCCGCTGTGCCACAGACGCCGTAGCGTAAGCAGTGGGAGACGCTCCCGCTTGCATCCAGAGGGCTCGATGGCACCAAAACGATCTCCCGCCGCTTCCGCGGCGGGAGTTCGTTTTTTTGCCAATCAACCCAATTCGAGAACTGGCGGGGAATGGAGGCAAGTCCCTACGTGGCGGCAACTTCCGCCGTCAGATCATACACATCCGCTTCCACCACCTTCGCATCCACGAAGTCGCCGATGGCGAGTTCGCGGGCGCTGTGGAGGCGGATGACGCCGTCGATGTCGGCGGCTTCGCTGGCGCTTCGGGCGACGTACCAGTCGCTGTCGGGGACACGGCCCTCGATGAGGCAGTGGCGCGGGGTGCCGATCTGCTTCTGGGCCCAGGCCTCGCTGATGGCCGCCTGCTTCTTCATGACCTTTTCGCGGCGGCGCTGCTTGATCTTGTCGGTGAGCTGGTTGGGCAGCTGGGCCGCGGGGGTGCCCTCTTCGCGGGAGTAGGCGAACACACCGAGGCGCTCGA
>JBBQYG010000283.1:0-2835 GCA_038208905.1 Candidatus Sumerlaeia bacterium
GCCTGCTCGAGTTCGCTGCGTCGGACGATCATGCGTTGGGTGTCTCCGTGGGAAATGGCGCGGGCGCGGGGCGATAGCGCTCGAACTCGTTGAAGGCGCGGATGATGGCGGCGTCGAGCCATTGCTCGAAGAGGGGCTGAACCACATGAAGGTCATCAAGGTAGGTGATGTCAAAGGGCTCGGCGCATGCCGCTTTCGACTTATAGACTCGATCCCGATCCTGCAATCCGGTTCGAACCCTGCTATCCTGAGGGACGCCTTCCACAATAATCGCGACAGTCGTCATGACGCCGCGCAATATGGGGCCAAGGGGCTGAAAAGAAATGACGAAGTCCGAGAACCAGTTTGGTGACAGTACGCCAAGCCAAATCCAGAGATGGTAGTCTTTCAGGCTCGGCCTATATCCGAAATCGCTCGCAACGGTGCGCGCCTGCAACTCCAAGAGTTGTTGGGGCACGATGGACTCGCGCGATCGGGTAATGGTGGCGACGGGGACCACCGCCTTTAGATCGCGCATAATTTCGGCGAGGCGAGCATTGGCTACCCCTTCAAGCGCCAAGGCCAACTCGATAACGATGCGCTCCTCGTTTGTGGCCGGCTTGGGAGGCTCGGGCCTCTGCATGTACCTAGCGACTGCTTGGTCCACGGTGCTGGGCATGGTATGCTTGGCAATCATTCGGCACCTCCGAGGATGGCAGTAATTTCGCGAATGCTGCGTCGCTGGTCTGACACGGTGAATTCGATGAATGGCTGGAGGTCGCCCGAGTCGGCCGCCGTGAGTTTGTCGAAGTAGGTATTCTTTTCTTCGACTCGCACGATCATGGGTAATAGGCGAGCCCTTAGCAACACCAGCGTGGACAAGCAGCGCGTAACGCGGCCGTTGCCATCCTGAAAGGGGTGTATCTGCACGAATCGGTGATGAAGCCAGGCGGCCTCCACCACGGGGGAAACCCCCTTCTCCATGTGCTCATGATGCAATCGAAGAAGTCGCTCGATCTCGATATCCACCTGCTCCAGCGGACAGTATTGGTGGGTGAGTCCATCTATGCGCCGCGGACTGTTTGGGCGCATCTTCCATGTCCCCTTCCGGAGCGGAATCTGGGTCTTATTTCCAAACGGATCGCGTCCCGCTGCGGTTTCCTGAGTCCGGCAGATGGCCTGGTGGAGTTGCTTGATATACGAGGTTGTGAGATCGCGCTTTGCCGCGACGAACTCGAAAAGACCATCGAGCACATACTCGTGGTCCTCCAGAATCATCGCGATCTCTTCCGGCAACTGCCCATTGGCGCCGTGGGGAATCAGCGCGGCGATGAACCCTCGCTCGATCAAGGTCTCTGCAACGCCGCGCGATAGCTGGTAGAGTCCTTCGACGGCTCCAGTCTCGATGGACCATCGACGTTTGAGTCGAGTCAGGAATCGATCCAGTTCACCGCTGGCCCGAGCCTCCTCCACCCGTTGCGGCCATAGTTTGGTCAGCGCTTCCAGCCCGGGGGGCGAGTAGCCAACGAACTCCTCCGGCAGATCCTCAATCGGATGCCAATGATGAAAGATATCTGTCCGTTCGCCGTCCATACCCAAACCCTCTCCGAGGTTATGGCGTTCTGGCAAGCGTCTGTGCACGGTCGGGGCCGACGCCGACCATGGTGATGGGAGTGCCGACGATTTGTTCGAGGCGGGCGACGTAGTTGCGCGCGGCCACGGGCAGGTCTTCGAAACGGGTGGCCTGGTCGATGGGGGTTCCCCAGCCGGGCATGGATTCATAGACGGGCTTGGCCTGCTTGAGCGTTTCCAGATCGAAGGGGATCCGGTCGAGGCGGCCCTCCGGCGTGTCATAGGCGACGGCGATCTGGATCTCGTCGAAGATGCTGAGCACGTCGAGCTTGGTGAGCGTCAGCTCGGTGGTGCCGGAAATCTGGGTCGCGCGGCGGACGGCGGGGGCGTCGAACCAGCCGCAGCGGCGCGGGCGGCCCGTGGTGGCGCCGAATTCGCCGCCTTCGGCGCGCAGGCGTTCGCCCGTCGCATCGAGGAGTTCCGTCGGCATGGGGCCCTCGCCCACGCGCGTGGTGTAGGCCTTGACGATGCCGATGATCGAGGTGATGGCGCGGGGGCTGATGCCAAGGCCCGTGCAGGCTCCGCCGGGCGCGGGGCTGGAGGAGGTGACGTAGGGATAGGTGCCGAAGTCCACGTCCAACAGCACGCCCTGGGCGCCCTCTGCCAGAACCAATTCGCCGCGACCGAGCGCGTCGTTGAGGAAGGTGACCGAGTCGCCGATGCACGGGCGCAGGCGCGCCGCCGCGGCGAGGAGAGCGTCCAGATGCTCCTCCGCATTCATCGGTGGCTCGCCGTGGAGCTTGGTCAGCCGCTCGTTGCAGGCGGCGGCGGCCTCGCGGTAGCGCGCCACGAAGCGGTCGGGGCTCTTCAGGTCGCAGGCGCGGACGCCCTTGCGGGCCATCTTTTCCGCATAGGCGAGCCCGATGCCACGCCCCGTTGTGCCGATCTTGTCGCCGCCGGCGCTCTTCTCCTTCACGCGGTCCAGATGGGCGTGTTGGGGAAGGATCAGGTGGGTCTGCTCGCTGATGAGGAGACTCGGAATCACGTCGATCCCGCCGGCCGCCAGCTCGTCGATTTCCTTGCAAAGCGCGAGGATGTCCATCACCACGCCGTTGCCGATCACGTTGCGGACGCCCGGGTGCAGCACGCCGGAGGGGAGCGTGTGGAGCACGTACTTGCGCCCCCCGATGATGACCGTGTGGCCGGCGTTGTTGCCGCCCTGGTAGCGGGCCACCACCTGGGTCTTGGCCGAGAGTACGTCCACGACCTTGCCCTTCCCTTCGT
>JBBQYG010000284.1:0-2734 GCA_038208905.1 Candidatus Sumerlaeia bacterium
GGCCGCCCGCGGACTCCATCTGGAGGAGGGAAACCGCCGACCGGTCGTCGCGGGGGGAGACCCCGGCCCACCATGCCTCGGTCGGGTTCAGCAAGGGCTGGATAGTCCTGAGTGTTGGGGCGTGCATTGGGCCGGAGCCTCCCGGGGGCGCGTTGGCTGCGCATGTCGCGCAACGGGGAGGAGCCTTGGCCAAGGGGATGCGAAGTTTCCGCCCTCGGCGCACAAGAACGAGCGTGGGCGTCGCACCCGCTGCCCCCTAGGCTGAAGTGCGCCATCTTGAAACCCTCCAGCTTGACATACAACCCGACACGATGTTTCCTACCGCGTCTTTCACCCACACAGGAGTTCCCCCCATGCGCCCGCCCCCCGCCTGGCTCGTTGCATTTTTGCTCGCCATCCTGATCGCGCGCGCACCAGCGCAGGACGTGGTCATTTCCAGCTTCGCGGGGACCAGTCCCAGCAACAGCCTGCCGTGGACGCCCACCTCGTTCCTGAGGGCGGGGGTAACGTACTCGGGCTGGACGTTTGGCTCCGGCGTGGTGCCGCGAAACGAGATCGACAACCGCCTGGGTTTCAACGTGAACGCCGCGGCCCTGGAGACGACCTTCAGCAGCGCCATCGCCGCGAACGAGTTTGTGACGGTGACGCTGACTCCGCCCGGTGGCGGGCTCAATCTCTCCCGGATGGAGCTGACCTTCACGATCCAGCGCGAAACCTTTCACGCGCCCACCCAGTTTGCCCTGATGTCCTCGGTCGGTGGATTCGCAGAGGGGAGCGAGTTGATCCTGACGCCGAAGCTGGACCCCGACGACAGCACGCCGCATTCGTTTCGCGTGTTCCTTCCCGAGACGGGGTTCAACGTCTCCGCCCCGCTCACGTTTCGGCTCTATGTCTTTGGCGGGCGCTTCAACCACGCGATGAGCCTGAACGCCTTTGCGATCAAGGAGTTCCCCGGCGATATCTTCAACCTGCAGGTCACATCCACCGCCGGTGGCACGGTGTTGGCCGATCCGCCCGCGGGCCTTGCGGCCGGCGGCGAACCCGTCCGCCTTTTCGCGACGCCCAACGCCGGCTTTCGCTTCGCCGGTTGGTCCGGCGCGGTGGAGGGGGCGGGGTCTCCGCGCACGTTCGTCATCACCGGCGACGCCAGCGTGAGCGCCGCCTTTGCGCCCCTGGCCGCGCCGGACATGACCGTGGGAACCAACCTCGCCTCCGTGGAGGACTTCTCCACCGACTGGCCCTTTGTGGATGTCTTCCGCAAGGCTCGCGACTGGATGACGCGCAACGCCGACGGCAGTGGATCGTTTGACACGGAGCTGGGCGCGGAAATCCCCCGCGACGCCAATGGCTATCCCACCGTCGTTCCGTTTCCCGTGTCGGGCTTCCCCAACCAGATCGCCCACACCATCATCCTCAACTTTCCCGGGCCCGGCACCTATTCCTTCCGGTGGCAGGGCACGGGACGCATGCGTATAGACGCGGGAGCGGGCAGCACCGTCCTGACGCCGGACGGCGGCTTTGATTCCGTCGCCGTGCCGATCTCCTCCACCGATGGCGTCTTCTCTCTGGAGATTCAGCAGAGCAATCCGGCGGATCCGCTTCGCGACTTCCGATTCATCACCCCCGGCTTCGAAGCGACGGTCGATTCCCAGCCCTTTCACCCGCTCTACCTCGACCGCGCGTCGCCGTTCTCCAGCCTGCGCTTCATGGATTGGGGCCGGACGAATGGCTCGCCGGTGGAGACGCTCGCCGACCGCACGACGCCGTTTAGCCACACCCAGGCCACCGCACGTGGCGCCAGCGTGGAGTTCATGGCGCTTCTTGCCAAGACGATGAACCGCGACGCGTGGTACTGCGCGCCCCACGCCGCCAGCGACGAGTATATACGCGCCGCCGCGCGCATCCTCCGCGACCAGATTCCCTCGCACCTCAAGATCTACGTCGAATACTCCAACGAAACGTGGAACCCCAGCGGGCCCTTTACGCAAACGACCTACGTCTCGGAGCAGGGCGTGCTCCTGGGCCTCGCGCCCGGCGATCCCTTCGTCGCGGGCCAGCGCTTCGCCGCGCTCCGCTCCATCGACGTGTGGCGCATCTTCGACGAGGAATTCGCCAGCCAGCCCGGCCGCGTGATCCGCGTCCTCGCCGGGCAGGCCGGCTCCACCTTCGTCGCCGAGACGCGCCTTGGCCTGCTGCATGATTTTGCCCTCAACCCCGACGGCATCTTTCCCCACGCCTACGCCATCGCGCCCTACTTCGGCACGGTCTTCACGCCGGAAATGATCGCGACCAACGGGCTCCCCACGGTGGACGAGTTGGTGACGACGATCGCGGCGGACGAAATCGCGCTGGCACGCGCGCAGACCGCCGCCCACTTCGAAATCTGCCGCAACCAAGGGATCGAACTCATCTGTTATGAGGGCGGCCAGCACTACGTTGGCGTCTTCGGAGCCGAGGGGAACGACGAGCTGACCGCGCTCCTTGTCGCCGCAAACCGCGACCCGCGCATGTTTGGCCTCTACATCCAGTACCTGGACATGCTGAAGGAGGAGGGCGTCACGATGCTCAGCCACTTCAGCTACGTCTTCCCCTACAGCCGCTTCGGAAGCTGGGGCGCGCTCGAGCACCAGGAGCAGTCCGTGGATTCCGCCCACAAGTATCGCGCGCTCCTCCAGTGGATCGTGGACAACGGCGGCCTGCCGCCCACGCCCACCCCCACGGTGGCGCCGACCGC
>JBBQYG010000285.1:0-2731 GCA_038208905.1 Candidatus Sumerlaeia bacterium
ACGGCGAACCAGGGCGGGGGTGAAGTCGTTTTTCCAGCTGTGAATGTTGTGATGCATATACTCCTCAAAGCTGTGGCATTCGGCGCGCTCCATCTCGCCGGAGTGCTCCAGCACCTGATGCACAAAGGGACGATCGAGCGGGGCCACCACACGCACGCCGTTCTGGATCACGGCCTGATTGCGCCCCCAATCGATGACGACCTCGGGCTGGTGGGTGGGGGCATAGCTTGCCTCCCGCGCGGAGGCCTCCATCTCCATGAACCTGCTCAACGGCGCCACATCAGCCGCGCCCACAGGCACCAGCGGCGGAGGCAGGGTTGGGGTCTGACGACGATTGGGGCGACGTGCGCGCATGGGGCGTTTCCTCCTGAGGTCTTGCCTGGGGAGGAGCGTACGTGAACGGCGCGGACAGTAAAGCATCTGCAATGTTGAATTTGGCTGGGGGGCGCACCAGGGGGTGACTACGGAAGCAGCGCGTCGATGGAGCCGTTGGCGTGCGCAGCCTCTGCCTGGGCGCATAGGGTCTCGAACTCGGCCACGCACTCCGCGATGTCGAGTTCCTCGATCTGTCCCGCACCTCTCGTGGCGGAGAGATCGGCGTGGGCGATCGTGTGGCGGATGCCCTTTCTGCGCCGATAGAACGCGCCGAACAACGCGGCGATGTGGGTGTCGATGCGGGGTGCGTCCTCCCAGCGCTCGCTCGCCTCGATGCATAGGATCACGGCAAGGGAGGGTTGGTTGTGGTCCAGATACCACCGGGCAAGGCGCGCGATGGCATACGGGCTGGCAGAGTGGCGCTCGCCCGGATCGAGGGGGGCGAGGTGAGCCTCCACGCGAAGGGCGATTGGCTGAAGCACGGGGATGCGGGAGGCAGCGTTGGACACCGCGCGCCGAAGCCGCCTGACGAGCAGGCGGCCGCCACTCTTGCTGGTGGCTTGCCGCGTCCTCAGGAGGGCCAGGCGCCGGGACATTTCCCGCGCGTTTCTTACGTCATCCTCGTTCAGCTCGCCCGGAAAGGCCGCCGCGATGGCTTCTGCAAGCAGGAGAAAATCCCCGCGCGATTCCAGTGCCTCCGCCGCCACTCGCAGCCGCGAAAGGTGCAGATACGATGTGAGATCGAGGATCTCGCTGACGCCCGCGTCGCGAGGCATCTCGAAATTGATGCACGTGAGCCGGACGACGCGGGCATGGGAGACGGAGGCGAGAAAGTCCGAAGCGAGCAGAGCCAGCACCGTGATGGAACGCAGACCAAAGCTGAAGTCCAAGTGCAGGTCGGCGCCACGGGCTGTTTCCTCCGCGAGGACCTTTCCGAGCGCGTGAAGCAGTTCGGGAACGTCATCGGCGCTGTGCAGCACGGGGAGCACTCGCACCTCGGGCTGGGGAAAGCCGAGAGGCTCCAGCTCCTCGGCAAACCACCTCGCCGTCTCCGGCGATTCGCCGGGACAAAGCAGGACGATGCGCTCCGGGCGAAAGTGACGAGCCAGCACCGTCGCCGGAACCGTGGCCTCACCGAGCACATCATCGCCAAATCGATATTGGGCTGGCTTATAGTTCTCCAACTTGCCGAGGGTGCAGATCAGGGTGGTGGGCATCAGGCGCGGGCCTTCCGCCAGCTGAACTTGATTCTATCCGGTGGAACATCGATGCCCATGTGTCCCTTGGCGGGCAGTTTTATATGATACTTGGTGGGATCGCGCTCGGGTAAATCCGCCGCGAAGAGCTCGTTGATCGCCTTGTTGAGTCGGGAGGGATGCTGCGCAAGAATCCCCGCGTACCACTCGATCTGGACAAGCTCGGAACGTTCGTCATCGGATTTCACGTCCTTCCAGTTTTTCCCGATTCTGGCGAGTGCGTTGTCTGCCTTGGTCCCGGTAAGCTTCTCCACCCATCGGACATATGAAGTGTAATTGACTTCAAAATCAGGAACTGAGGTCAGGGATAAATCGCGCTGACCTCCGGCGGCTAGAGAGAGGAGCCAAGTGTATAGAATGATCTCCTTCCCGCTGGCTCGTTTCTCCAACTCGGCAACCTTGCCCGTCGCCTCGTCAAGGAAGCGAAGAACAACCCAGCCACTCTTCGACTTGTGAATAGCTACCTCCACGCGAAGGTAGTCTTGGCCGATGCAGTCCTTCGCGCGTCCGACAACCCTGCGGAAAGATGGCATTTCGACCGACGTGCCAATGATATCCGCCAACACGCCTCTCATTGGCGCAAAAGGAACTTCGGCCAGATCAATCCGGGCGTCGCGCGATGGGCGCGGCTGTCCCCGGACGATGACGGAGTCGTACTTCGATTTCTGCGGCGCCGGGTAGTAGAAGCCCGGTACCTCGAACTCGGGCGAAACAAGAACGTGATAAAGATGATCCTGAGGCCGACCGGCGAGTTGCATCGCCGCGCCCAAGTAGAAGCTCATCGTCTTGCGACCGCCGGTCAGCGAGGCATGGACCACCGTGGCGTCGGTGGAGCACACCTCTGCCACCTGCCCCAGAATCCAGTCGGCCAGCTTCTCGTTGTCCTCTCCCGTGCGGATGTCATCCAGGCGGATGAACCGGACGTCCGGGTCGGGGAGCTTGCCGAGCTGACGCGGAAAATCCCGCCGCATCGCCGGCAACACCTCGGCAAACGCATCGCGCAGGGACTTCTCCGCCCCCTGCGTCGTCAACACCACGACCTGAGAGAGTGACTTGCCTCCCGTCACCGCAAGCGCATGGATCGCCTCCGTCACCGTCGC
>JBBQYG010000286.1:0-2706 GCA_038208905.1 Candidatus Sumerlaeia bacterium
CAGCGAGTCCCGCCCGCCCCTCCCTGCCGAGGCCGCCACCATCGCCCACGCCATCGCCACCCCGCCTGCGCATGTCCCCGCGGCAATAGGCGCCCACACGCCCAGATGCCCCAGCATCGGAAAGATGAAGCACACCGACACCAGCGAGGCCATCGCCAGAAAGTGCAGGTTGTAGGAGTGCCGGACCAACGGGCCCAGCCGCGCGGCAATCGCCGCGATGGGAATCGCAACCAGTGCCAGCAACACGGCCAGACCGTTGGCCGATGAGGAGGCGATCCTGAATCCATCCCCCGAAATCGCGAGGGCCCCCGATACCACGGCCGCCAGCAAGAGCAGCGCGATGGCATCGGGGGCCCTCAACTTCGGGTTGGTGGTCAATTCTTTGCGATCTGCTGTGGTTCGGGAACCTTCGGGGCCGGGATCACCCGGTGCCGCGTCAGGTCCTGTTTGCCCACGATCGTCAGCGGCGTGCCCACCATCACAAGGTCAAACAACTCCTCCACGTCCGCCCTCGTCATGCCCACGCAGCCATTGCTGGCATACTCGCCCACGGTCTCGGGATGGAGCGTTCCGTGAATGCCCAGGATGTCGCCCTCGTAGGACATCCACCGCGTCCCCAGCTCGTTGTTGGGATCGCCGGGCAGATACGTGTGCCCGTTCCCGGGGCGCCACGTGGGATTCCCCTTCTTGTTCAGGATCTTGAATTCGCCCGTGGTGGTGGTTCCCGCATCGCGTCCCGTGCGGACGCGATATAGCTTAAAGAACTCGCCGTGATTGTTGAGCGTCATCGTGTTCGCCGCGATGTCCACCTTCAGGGAGAAGTTCACATTCGGCACCTTCAGCTTCTGCCCAATGCGCAGCTTGCGCGGATCGTCGATCCCGTTGCACTTCAGCAGCAGCTCGTCGGTCACCTTGTTCGCCCGCGCGATCACATTCACCGATTCGCCCTTGGCCACCATGTGCGTCTTGTCGCCGTCGGATACGGCGGAGGAATACAGGCGATCCAGATTCGCCTTCCCCAGCGGCTGCGCCAGCTCAACCACCGCCGCGTCGTCTGTCGTGGAGGCCATCACCGTCGCCAGGCGCCGCTGGGCCGCGGGGTGGTCGCCCACGGCGATCTCCTGCCGGGCCAGCGCAATGTGCAGCTTCACCGCGCCGGGATGATCCGGGTTGGCGGACAGGAACTGATCCACCGACTGGCGCAGCGCCGGATTGGTGAACCCCGCCGTCGCCAGCTCCGCGCTCAGGCGAATCAGCTCCGCCTTCGTCTTGTCCGCCGATTCGGGATAGGTCTTGAGGAACGCCTCCGCGGCAACCTTCGCCTCGGCGTGCTTTCCGGAGCGGTCGAGCGCATCCAACTGCAACAGCGCGCCCTTCTCGCCCGTCCGCGCGCCCTCGGTCTCCAGATCCTTCAGGATTTCGAGCGTCTTCGCCGGATCATTCTGTTCGAGGAACTTCTCCGCCAGAAGCAGCTTCTGGCTCGTCTCCGGCTTCGGAGCGGCGGAACCGCCCCCCCGCGTGAGACCATACCACGTGGCGCCCCCAACCAGGGTGGCGATTACAACGGCAACGGCGGCCATCTGCTTCATGACGAAATCTCCTCGAGTGCGGGGACCGGAGCGGGACCGAGCGGGAATGGGCGGCGGAGTCGTGGAGGAGGCTCCCCGCTCCGAAAGGAAGCCCACGTGGCGGCGAACAATGTCAAATAAAACGAGGGTCGATTCTGAAGGAATCGCGCGCGCATTTTCATAGGGCAAACTCGACGACGCGCGCGAGGAGGCGGTGTCGCTGGATTTTCTGGCCAGCGCCCCGACCTGCTAGCAGTCCACCCGGAATCAAAGGGCACAGGGGCAGGCGCGACATGAACCTTGAACACCTAGCTGGGACAATCTCCACCGTTCACCGGGAGGCGCAGTCCCGTGCGGGCCTTGCGGTGAATCGGGCCCATGGGTCGGGCGGGAGGCTTACGGGTGAAAAACGCACCGGGGTCGCTGATCGAGGCCAAGCAATACGCCAACGAAGGGCCGATCTCCGGGGACGGGATAGAGCTGCCGGTTGAGCAGGTGCTGCACCTTACGTGGGACGCGCCTTCGTTTTCGCCGCGCGTGAACTCGCTGGTGTTCCCCGCGTATCAGTCCATCGAACTGCTGCGGGACTACCGACGCGCTGAGCAGGCCATTGCTAAGCGCTGGGCGACACCGTTCCGGCTGGAGGGAGTTGGCGTTGACGCCTCGGGCGGCGCGGTAGTCGGAGGGCTGCGGGGTACGCGCGGGGCTGGCGAGGGGGAGGGTGTGTTCGATGAAGAGGCGATGTCCGGCGATGACCGGGAGCGGGTGCGCGACGCGGATGGCGAGTGTCGTGTCGGTGGCGGAGTTGATGAGCGTGAGGGCGGTCGGTCCGGCGGGAGGCGCGACGATGGGCGCGG
This sequence comes from Candidatus Sumerlaeia bacterium, assembly GCA_038208905.1. Taxonomy (GTDB): domain Bacteria; phylum Sumerlaeota; class Sumerlaeia; order SLMS01; family SLMS01; genus JBBQYG01. The sequence goes on from JBBQYG010000286.1 coordinate 2,426, forward strand.
TAGCGGGGAGGGCTGCACCGATGGCCTGCTGGTACCACGCGGCCTTGAGGTACACGACCTGACCGCTGGGCCCGTCGCCAGTGCCGTCCTGATCGAAGGGGAAGTAGGTCTTGGCGTAGGTTTTCCAACCGGCGCGCTGGGGGTCGGTGAGGTTCTTCCACTGCTTGCTGGCGCCGGAGAAGAAGGCCTGGACGAGTAGTTGCTCGGCGGTGGGGGGCTTGGTGCGCGGGCCGGGGGGGTCGGCGACGATGATGCCCGACTCGTTCGCCTCCCTTGCCCGC
>JBBQYG010000287.1:0-2650 GCA_038208905.1 Candidatus Sumerlaeia bacterium
TTTGCGCCAAGCCACGCCCGCAGGCACCAACAACGGCTAGAAAAAAACGCTTATTTCAGGACGGATGGGACACTAGATGCGTCCGGTGCCCCGATGATGCGCCAGCGCGCGTTCCGCCGCGCGGCTCGTGGAGTCGGCCCCTGGATAGCGCGCGGCCACGAATTCGTCGTGGCTAAAGACCAGGTTGGACTGGAACTACTCCGAGGGCGTCACTTGCCAAAAACCTCCTATACCCAACAATAAAAAGGGTGTTTTGGAGGCCGACGTTAAGCTTGGAGGGGAAGAATTTGTCATCGGCCCCAGATACCCGCCAATCAATGTCGGGTTTGGGCGCCCAACGTCAACTCCCCCTACGCCCTTCCAACCCTCCCCGCCTTCTCCTTCCGCGCCTTGATCGCGGCGGCGACGAAGCCGGTGAAGAGGGGGTGGGGGCGGAGGGGGCGGCTTTGGAATTCGGGGTGGAACTGGCAGCCGATGAAGTGGGGGTGGCCCTTGAGTTCGATCATCTCGACCAGGTCGGTTTCCTCGAAGGTGCCACTGACGACCATGCCCATTTCCTCGAAGCGGGGGCGGTAGCTGTTGTTGACTTCGTAGCGGTGGCGGTGGCGCTCGCTCACGTCGAGCGCGCCGTAGAGTTCCGCGGCGCGGGTGCCGGCCTTGATCTTCATGGGATACGCGCCCAGGCGCATCGTTCCGCCCAGGTTGAGGACCGCCTTTTGGTTGAGCATCAGATCGACGACGGGGTTCTCGGGCTTTTCCTTGAACTCGGTGGAGTTGGCGTCGTTGAGGCCACAGACATTGCGGGCGAATTCGATCAGGGCAACCTGCATGCCCAGGCACACGCCGAAGAAGGGAACCCCCTTCGTCCGCGCATAGTTGGTGGCGCGTATCTTTCCCTCGATGCCGCGGGCGCCGAAGCCGCCGGGGATCAGGATGCCGTCCACCAAGTCCAGCACGGCGGTGCCGTCCTCGGCGATCGACTCGCTGTCGATCTTGATGACCTCCAGCTTGCCGCCCAGCTTGTAGGCCGCCGCGTTCAGGGATTCGTATATCGAGATATACGCGTCCTGCAGGTCGATGTACTTGCCGATCACGCCAATGCGGACGTCCTGTCCGCCGGCGCGGATGCGGTCGATCAGGTTCTCCCAGTCGCCCATCTTCGCGTCGCCGGCGTCCTCGATGCGGAGCGACCGGATCGCCCACTCGTCGAGGCCCTGGCGGTGCAGCATCAGGGGCACCTCGTAGATGATGTCCACGTTGACCGACTCGAAGACGGCGCGCTCCTCCACGTTGCAGAACATGGCGATTTTCTTGCGCTGGGCCGCTTCGGTGGGATACTCCGTGCGACAGATCAGCCCGTCGGGCTGGATGCCGATCTCGCGGAGCGCCCTTACGCTGTGCTGCGTGGGCTTGGTCTTCATCTCTCCCGCCGCGCTCAGGTAGGGGAGCAGCGTCAGGTGCAGGAAGAGGCAGTTCTCCCTGCCCACGTCATAGGGGATCTGGCGGATCGCCTCCAGAAAGGGGAGCGACTCGATGTCGCCCACGGTGCCGCCGATCTCCACGATCAGGACGTCGGCCTTTTTCTCCCGCGCCAGCGTCAGGATGCGGCGCTTCACCTCGTCGGTGATGTGGGGGATCACCTGCACCGTGCCGCCCAGATAGTCGCCGCGGCGCTCCTTGCGGATCACGGATTCATAGATCTGCCCCGCCGACACGCTGTGCAGGCGCGATGTTGGCCGGTCGAGGAAGCGCTCATAGTGGCCCAGGTCCAGATCGGTCTCCGCGCCGTCGTCGGTCACATAGACTTCGCCGTGCTGAAAGGGGCTCATGGTCCCCGGATCGACGTTGAGGTAGGGGTCGAGCTTCATCAGCTCCACGCCAATTCCCCTGCTGATCAACAGCGTGCCAAGGCCCGCCGCGGCGATGCCCTTGCCCAAGGACGATGCGACGCCACCGGTGACAAATATGTACTTGGTTTGCTTGCGTGACACGGAGATGCCTTCTTTCCGCCCCGGAACCGCCGAGGCCGGGACTATGTACTACCGGCGGCGGGGCGGGGAAGTCAACGGCGGCGGGGGAGGTATTTTCTACTTCCGCTTTCGGGTCTCGCGGCGCATGCGGTAAAGTCGCTCCGTGAAACCGCCCTCGCTAAGGAATGCTCGTTCCAGTGTGGTGAGCTGTTTGTCCAGCAGGGCGCCGGCCACCTCGGTCAGGACCAAGGCAGCGTTCGCGGCGGTTTCCGCTTGGATGGACTTGATGGACGGCATGGACTTCATGGACGAACGGGGGGCTGGGTCGGGGGGGGATGCCTGATCGCCGCCTCCCACCCCCCTTTCCCGCGCCGCGCCATCATTTCGTCCATGTTGTCCATCTCGTCCATGTCGTCCATCCTCTTCACACTGCTCCTCCACCCACCGCGCCACCTCATCCGCCGTGGAGCATCGCCGCGCCACCAGCCCCTTGCGGCGCGGATCATCGGTTGCCCATTGGGCAAGCCCCCTATGGCGCAGGAAATCCTCATAGTCCAGCCGCAACTCCTCCAGGCTGGCGCGCGCCACGTTGGTCAGCTTCAACTCCGTCTTCTTGGAGGTGCCGCTGGCCTGACTCCCCTCGGCGATGTTCTGCACGCCGCTGCGGGCCGCTTGGACCA
>JBBQYG010000288.1:0-2647 GCA_038208905.1 Candidatus Sumerlaeia bacterium
GGTCCTTGGACAGGATGACTTCCGCGAGGAGGGCGTTGCCGCCCTCGATCTTGGTCGCGGCGGCGGAGTCGGCGGGGATCTGCTCGCCTTCCGCGTCCACCACCATAATGGCCGTCGGCTTGAGGTCGGCCAGCGGCATCGGCTTGGAGAACTTGACCGTCATGCGGCGCAGGCCGTCGATCTTGGCGAAGACAACGCGGGGGCTGATTTCGGGGCGCGACGTATATACCTTGGGATCGTTGCCGACGATCCAGAGCACCCGCCCCTGATCAGCCGTCCAGAACCGGTCGCCGCCGTCCTTGTGGTTCCAATCGCGCTTCATGCGGACGATGTAGCCGACGCGGTCATCGGGCGAGTCGTCGTTGCCGTAGAGAGACTGATCGATCACGAAGAAGGGACCAAAGTCCGTGCGCCCCTTCGCAAGCAGCTCCTGATCATCGGGCTGCTTCTGGCTGCGGCCATCCCAGACCCACAACCCCGGCTGATCGTAGGTGCCATCGTAGCGGTGGTAGTGGATGACGATCTGGTTCTCGCCCGTCGGCGGATCGGCAAGCGGGAGGTCCATCGCGGGAACTGCCGGGCGAAGCACGGCGATGGCGGCGATCGCGAAAAGGGCAAGTCGACGAAGGGAAAGTTGAAAAACCGACATGGGGGGGCTCCGGGGGCGAGGGAGGGCTGTGCAATAAGCGTGTTGTGCAAACGTAAGCAAAGTCCTTGATTGGACCGGTTGCAATGACAAGAGAAATCCGCCGCTTGCGCGCGTTGTGCAATTTGCACTGCGCCTAGCTCAGAAGGCGGACGGCGTCCTTGGCGTGATAGCTCACAATGATGTCGGCCCCGGCGCGGGCAATGGAGGTCAACGTCTCCATCATCGCCCGGTCGTGGTCGATCCATCCGTTCTGGGCGGCGGCGTGGAGCATCGCGTATTCCCCACTGACATTGTAGGCGGCGGTTGGCGCGCGGTAGATATCCTTCACTCGCCGAACAACATCGAGATAGGCGAGGGCGGGCTTGACCATGACGATGTCGGCGCCCTCGGCAAGGTCGAGGCCCACTTCGCGGATCGCCTCGTCGCTGTTGGCAGGGTCCATCTGGTAGCCGCGGCGGTCGCCCGATTGGGGGGCGCAATCCGCTGCCTCGCGAAAGGGACCGTAGAAGGCAGAGGCATACTTGGCGGCGTAGCTGCATATCGCCGTTTGGCTGAATCCCGCGCGATCCAGCGCGCCGCGAATCCCCCCCACGCGGCCGTCCATCATGTCCGACGGCGCCACCACATCGGCCCCCGCATTGGCATAGGCAACCGCTGCGCGCGCGAGCAGGCCCACCGTGGGATCGTTGAGCACCTCGCCCCCGTGGAGCAGACCGCAGTGCCCGTGGTCCGTGTATTCGCACAGGCACACGTCGGCCCAGACCAACAGCTCCGGCACGGCATCTTTGATGGCCGCGATGGCGCGCGGCACGATGGCGTCTTCGGCGTAGGCGCCGGAGCCAACGGCGTCTTTCGTCTCGGGAAGGCCAAACAGCAGCACGGCGGGAATCCCGAGGCCGTGCACCGCGCGGCATTCCTCCACCAGCAGGTCGATGGAGAGTCGCGCGCATCCGGGCATGGAGGCGATCTCCTGACGGACGCCAGTTCCCGGGCAAACAAAGAGCGGATAGACAAGCTGCTCCCTGGAAAGCCGCGTCTCGCGGACCATCGCGCGAAGCGCGGGGAGCCTGCGAAGGCGCCGCAGGCGGATTGCCATTGCGCTGCCCTCGGGGGGGGCGCCCTCGGCGGGACTGTGGAATCCCTGACGGAGGTGCCGAAACCCTTCGCTGTCAAATCCGCCCGACGCCATGACCCGCTCTCCGTGTGCTCGCGATTGGATAGACAAGGTGCGACTTGATCGCGAGGCGCCGCAACGGGGGAGTTTTGAGCGCTAAAAACCCTTGGCCATCGGACGCCGGCATGGGCACCCTTCCGGCACTATTGTCTCGCAAGGAATCGATGTCATGTCCAGCTCCCCCGAGCCCGGCCAGGGCGGGCCGCCGTCGCGTCCAAGCGGCGTCTTCCCGTTTGCCCCATCCAAGAGCGCCATCCCCAGGGTTCCGGCGCCAGCGGCGGGAGAAGCCCCGCCGCCGCCACCACCCGTGGCCGCGGATCCCTATGCGATTCCGGCGCCCTATAGCGTTCCCGCACTGCCCGCGCCCGAGCCGCGCCCGATCGCGCAGGAGTGGGAGCCGTCACTTCCCGTGGACAATTCGGCGATGCCGCTGCGCGCGATTATCGCGGCCAATGTGGCGGCGGTGGCGGGGGGCCTCGCGTAGGCGCTTGTCATCTTTGCGGCCAAGAGCGAGTTTGGGATTCTGGCCTGGGGCATTGGCACGGGCATCGGACTGGCAGCCCAGAAGTTCGGCGGACGCGGCTTCAACATGGGGATGCTGTGTGTGTTCTTCACTGTCGTCGCCATCTTCGGCGGGCGCTTCATCGGAATCGCCGCATCGTATCCCGACATTCTGTATGCCTCCGAAGAGTCGATGCAGGTCTTCTACTCTGAAGGCGATCATGCCGACATGTTGGCCGCGGCGGACGAGTTCGTGACGCTGGAGAACGATGGCGAGATTCGCGACTTCATGGTTCGGCGCCGATACGCCTTCGTGGAGGATT
>JBBQYG010000289.1:0-2637 GCA_038208905.1 Candidatus Sumerlaeia bacterium
GCTTCCACCATGCCTGCGAAACCCTGAACCCCGCCAAACGCCGAGTGGTCTACGGCGGCACCGAACGCTTCCCACTCGCCGAAGACGTGATTGCCCTCTCCCTGCCCGACCTCTGCGAAGAGCTAGCCTAGGCGCACCTGCCCCGGCCCCCATCCCGCTGCCAAACTCGCCCCTCTCGGCCACCTAGGCGATCACCAGCCTGACAGGAGGTTGTTCGCCCCCGCCGCTGGCGGACATCCGCCCTCAATGCCTCATAGGTCTCAAGATCCAGATTGCGTGCGTCGCGCCTCCGGTCGACGGCACGCTCGATCCAGAATAGTCGCTGGACGTGGACCAATACCCGAGCGGCCGACGGCTCGCCGGTTTCCAAAGCCTCGACAAAGTACCTGCGAGCGTGAGACCAGCTAGCGACAGGCAAAGCCTGGTCAAGGAGGATGAAATGTAGACAACGCCTACCGCCTGAAACCTTGTTCGTGATCCAGGGGGTTCGACTCCCCCCCGGCAAAGGTCAGCAGCCAGCCGGAAGCGAGTCTTGCGCGAGCCGCGGCAACGCGGGCGTGAAGCGTAGACAGCGGGTACCAAAGCTGTGAAAATGAGCCTCGAAATCATGTTGACCGTCGGAGCCTTCGCCGTGTTGGGCGCGGGGGCAGCACGCGACGTTCCGCTAACGCAAGGAACGCCGCGCCCGGCCGGGGTCTGTGACCAGGGCAGAGGTACGGGATGGATCACCCAGGAACCTGTGAGGCCCCATGGTCTCCCACGCGAATTGACCGCATGGCGCGCGGTACCCGAACGGGCCAGGCTTGGCGAGGTTGCTCCACCTCACCGAGAGCGAACGCAGGAGCAACGCGTGGAACTGGGCGGCGAAGCCATAAGGCGCCCGGCACGAGCCATGGGGAGTCGTAGCGCTCTCATAGTACCGATGACCGCGGGGAACCTCGTCCAGGGGGACCCGAGCGAGGGAAGGGGAGCGTCGTGTGTGCAGAACTGCCCGTGAGAAACATCAATGGCGCATCGGAGCCAATGAACGTGTCAACGAAACAGGGGCAGATAGCCGACCTTGCTCGGCGCGCTCCGAGCATGGCGATCACCTCGCTAAACCACCATCTCGACCTGGAATGGATGCGGGCGGCCTTCTCGGCCACCCGGCACGACGGCGCTGTCGGAATCGACGGTCAGACTGCCGCTGACTACGAAGCGAATCTCGATGAGAACCTCAAGGATCTCCTCGAGCGCATCAAGTCCGGGCGGTATCGTGCCCCAGCGGTTCGACGCGTTTACATTCCCAAAGGGAAGGGCGACCGTCGGCCGCTGGGCATCCCGACCTTCGAGGACAAGGTGGCGCAGCGTGCCATCGTCATGCTGCTGGAGCCCATTTACGAAGCGACATTCAAGGATTGCTCGTATGGGTTCCGGCCAGGAAAGTCCGCCCACCAGGCGCTCCAAGCAGTCCGCCAGAACGTCTATCGGGACGGCGGGCGCTGGATCCTGGACGTCGATCTCAGTCGGTTTTTCGACACGATCGATCACGGTCTCCTGCGGCGGGCGCTGGACAAGAGGATCGCGGACGGCGTAGTCCGTCGGATGATCGACAAATGGCTGAAAGCGGGTGTCCTGGAGCATGGCTCCATGACTCGCGCGACGGCCGGTACACCGCAAGGCGGAGTCATCTCGCCGCTCCTCGCCAACGTCTTCCTGCACTACGCGCTGGACGTTTGGTTCGAGGAGCGACTGGCGCCCCGGCTCAAGGGACGATCGTCCCTCGTCAGGTACGCCGATGACTTCGTCCTCATCTTTGAGGACTTCTTGGACTGCTTCCGGACTCGTGACTGGCTGGGGAAGCGCATGGCGGCCTGCCGCCTCGTGCTGCACCCGACCAAGACGAAGATGGTCGACTTTCGGTTCAAGAAGCCGAATGGCGAACGACACCCAAGAATGGACACCACGAACTTCGCCTTCCTCGGGTTCATCCACGTGTGGGGGAAGTCGAGGCGAGGCAAGCCCAACATAATCCAGCGAACGGCCAAGGACCGGTACGCGCGCGCACTGCGATCTTCCTGGATCTGGTGCAAGCGAAACCGGCACCAGCCGATCCGTTGGCAACATGCGAAGCTGAGTCGGTCGATGCAGGGGCACTTCGCCTACTACGGCATCACCGGAAACGGGAAGCGCCTCCGCTGGTTCGCTCACCAAGTCGAGCGCATCTGGCACTACTGGCTCTCCCGGCGCTCTCGTGGCCAACCCATGACCTGGGCTCGATTCCGTACCCTGCTGGGGCGCTACCCATTGCCAGCCCCCAAGATCGTCCACTCCTACGTCTAAGCTGCGAGCGAACCTGTCACGCGAGGAACCGGATGCGGGAAACCTGCACGTCCGGATCTGTGAGGGGCGGGGGCGGCAACGTCCCCGCCTACTCGGCAGCCCGCTCGTTGGATCTCGTTCTGCAGAACGGCCGCATCGTAGCCGGAGTATCCATCGCACAAGAGCACCGGCGATCGCCCCTTTAGGAATTCAAGCGGCCCCTCCGCATCGCGACCAAGCCTGAATTCCACCATCACCTTTGGTGGTCCATCGCGACCGGGCACATGCCAGACGAAGAGATAGCCCTTCTTGGTCAGCCGTTGGCCGCCCGGCGCT
>JBBQYG010000290.1:0-2623 GCA_038208905.1 Candidatus Sumerlaeia bacterium
GCCTCCGCCGTGAGGGCCGCCTCCTCCGCCACCGGCAGGTCCGATGTCCCCGCCGCCAACACCGCGACCAGTGGGTCGCGCCGCTTCACAACGGCGCGCCGCAACATCGCCAGGCGCGCCACCGGCCAAAGGGAGAGGTCGTCCCCCTTTCCAAAGGCCTCGTTCACCGCCGCCATATGCTCGTCGGTCATGCGCGTCATCAGGGCGTTCTGCCCGGCCTCGCCGATGCGGCGAGCGATCTCCACCACCTGCGTGGCCGTTTTCCGCTCACAGAAGATCACCTCGGGCCGCCCGCGCCGGGCCTGCCGCTGCAAGTCCACCGTCGCATAGCCGAGTTCGGCGATGCTCGTGCGGCGCAGCAGCTTTTCCGCGTCGGCGGGGGAGAGGCGTCCCGCCGCGACGGCTTGAAGAAGACTGCGTGTTGTCGGCGTGGGTGTGGAGTCTGTCGGGTTATCCATGATCGGGTTCCTCGGGCGATAAAGTCCGGGAACCCTTGCGGGGGTGGCTGCGAGGGGGAAAGGGCATTCGCCCGCTCCCCCCGTGCCCGCCTCAGCCCTCCGGCTCGGCCTCGCCCGCGGGCGCCGCGCCGGGAACGATCTGGATCGTCAGGTCCACGGGACCATCCACGATTCCAAGGCGATCGCGGCGCGGTTTTCCCATCAGGGCCGTGCCCTGTCCGCGATCCTGAAGGAAGACGATACCCACGGATTTCTTGTCGCCGTTGACCACGACGGCGCGCATCCCCGGCTTGGCGCCAAGCGTCATCATATCCCGGTAGGAAAGGCCGATGGCATTCTTGTTGTTCGTCACGAAGGCCTCGCTCGGCTTGCTCACCTTGGTGATCTTGACCGGCGCCTTGCTGGGCTCCCCCGTGGACCAACCGGCGGGACTGAGTTGAAGGGCCACCGCACCCTCCTCGATTCCGAGCGACTTGCGAAGGCTCTCTTTCAGCAGCACCGTGGAGGCGTCGCCAGTGTGGACCTTCGTCTCGATGGCGATCGACTTCTCTCCCGCCTTGATGACGACCGGATCGCCCTCCTTGATGCCGAGGTAGTCCAGAAGCGTCTGGTGAACCCCCGCCACGTCCGAGAGCTGAAGATAGCTCTCCGGCGCGCGCCTCACCTGCTTGGTCCATGCGACCTTCGGCGCTGGGGCCGCGGCGGCGGCGGAACCAGCGGACGGCGCCTGTGCGGATGCGACCCCGGCGGAAATCATCACGGCGACGGCGAGGCAAAGGACGAATCGAATCTTCATGGGAAGGGTTCCTGAAGGGCGGGGTAGGGGAGATGGTCGTCACCGATCCATGCTCCAAATTCGGGAAGGAACATTGTACTCGGCGGGAGCCAAGTCAACCGACTTCACCAGATCGCAAGCTTGATAGATGGAGGGGATGTGGGACTGGGAAGTTATGGCGGAGAGGGAGGGATTGCATCCATCGGATCTCGAAAAACCACAGAATACTGATGTTCCAGGGGTTATGGCTTCGGACAGTCCTCCCAATTCTGCCATTTCGGACTGTTTGGAACGGATTCTGGCACAAATTCTGGCACAAATGAAGGCCAGCAATGAGGCCCCGCAAGCCATGTCGGCGAGATAGTACCACCTGCCTGGATTCGGCACACCAACTTCGCCCCATCCGCCAAGGCTGCTCGTCATCGAGACGAAGATGCAGCGACAAAGAATAAGCGTGAGCTGTAGTGGATCGGTACAGCCCACGGACGGGGGCATCAGCGCGGGTCCCCCACCCCCAGTTCCCGGCGCACAATATCGATGATGGGTTCGCGGAGTTCGAGCGCGTCGGCGAAGCGCTCGAACGCCGCGAGGCGGTGGCGCATGGTGGCTTCGAAGACCGCGTCGAGTGCGCGCTCGGCGGATTCATCGAGTTCGGCGCCTCGCGTGAGTTAGAGGCACTTGCCGGGGGCGGCGGCCAGCTTTGCTCGCCGCGATATGTAGTGGCCAAAGAGCGTGTCGCGGACGGCGTCCAGCTCCATGCCGAGCGACCGCGCCACACCCGTCATCAGGCCCGTGCGCGTGGCGCTCAGAAATCCGCCCAGGGTGTCATCCCGCTTGGCGGTGAAGTTTTTGACGGTGCCGATGCTGCGCGAAGTGACCTCTATGACACCCGAGTCGATCAGGGCGTGAAAAGCCCGCAGTTCGGCGGATTCATCGGGCAGCGCGTCTTAGGCGGGATAACCCCTCGGCTCCACCCCGGGATCGCACTGGGCAAGTACATGACGGAGCGTCTCCACCGTCGGGCGCGACTCGGCGATCTGGCTGCGGCGGACCTTCAGATTCACGGTAGAGTAGAGCAGGATTCCCGCGGCTGGCTTTCCATCGCGGCCCGCGCGGCCGACCTCCTGATAGTATTGCTCCACCGACTCGGGAATCAGGTAGTGGATCACACGGCGCACGTCGGGGATGTCGATTCCCATGCCAAAGGCACTGGTGGCAAAGACGACGCGCGCGGCGCCGCTCTCGAATTCCGCCGCCACGCGGCGCTTGTCCCGCTCGTCGCGGTCGGCGTCGAATAAATCGCACGCGATGCCCTCCGCCGCAAAGGCGGAGCACAGCGCGCGCGTCCCCCACTTGCTGGCCTTCCGGTGCGTATAGACAATCGTCTTCT
>JBBQYG010000291.1:0-2621 GCA_038208905.1 Candidatus Sumerlaeia bacterium
GCCTGCGCTGGCCGCGGTGCTCCTGCTCCTGAGCGTCCCGGCGCTGATCGGGATCACCATGGTGACCTCACTCGGCAACACCGACCTGCCCATCATGTTCGCCGTCGCCATGCTCGCTCGCGAGGCGACTACACACCGCCCTGCGGGTACCCGACACACAGCGGTGTCACACGGCGAAGTGTCAACCACACCGTGACTCGGTGACCGAGACGCCCACTCCTACGCGTTCGTCGCGACCTCGAGACACTCCTCGATGCAACTCTCGCTGCCGCTCCACCGGCTCAGGTCTGTCTCCTCGGCATCCCCGCCGCTGGACCACATTCAGGCGGGCGAGTCCTGACCCTCGGCGAAGCAGCGGTCTCCCCAGTCCAACGTTCGCGCGCGAGCCTTTCGGATCGAGACCACCGAGCCGCCTGCGCCGGAGCTGTCGCCGGCAACGGATTCCATCCGAGCCCGTCGCCGTACGGCGCGATCGCCGACGCGGTCATGGCGGGCCTGGCCCTCCCGACACAAGGCAGACCTCAGGGCGGCCTCGGCGGCAGACGTGGAGTCGTCGACGACGACATTGAGGAGCCGCGGAGTCATCCCCGCGAGAACGGGGGCGGACTCCACGAGGCACACGCCGAACGCCGCCCCCTCGACATGTGCGAACGCGGCGTTGTGACGCAGGTTCATCCGCACAGCAAATGCGAGAAGCGGCGTTCGCCTTGCCACTCGCGGCCAGCCTTTCAAAGCGATGGCGGCCGGGACCAACCGGCGTATGGGGCCTCGTCTATACGCGAGTGGGGGGCGGCTTGGGCAGTTCCCAGATCTGATCAAACTCGTCGGAAACCAACGGCCAGATCACGCGGAGGCCATCCTCAACCGAGCTGATCTGGTCCACCAGGGCCCCCAGAACGACGAAGTCATGCGGAATCACTCGGCCGGCGGCGTCCCTGCGTTGCAAAGGGTCCGGGAAACGAAGGGCCAGCTTGTCGCCAACCCGGCGACAGAGTCTGGACTCATCTGGAAGGTCCGAGAAGGCGTCATCGTAGTCAAGGAGCGGGTCCTCGGATCCTCCGTCGAGCAAGAACCGGAATCCCCAGGTCCTACCCCGAGTGGCCCAAATGAGGCTCATCTCTGGCTCCTGAGAAGGACGCTCCTTCTCGCCCATATCTAGGTCCATGCGGAAGCCGGTCAATGTGGCAGTCATATAGTCATGCTTAGCCAGCGCGTCGGCGTTTCGCTCCTTGAGCTTGTCCCCGGCCATCTTGGCTGCCGAGTCCACGACTTCCTTAGAGAGCACGGATCCGACCAGCTTCAGCAATGCGCCTCCCGGGCTGGTGGGCCAGAGCCGCTTCCCGAGCAGAACGGCTGCTAACGCCCCGGCGCCGCCCAACAGGTTCTCCGCCACCTTGGAAGGCAGTTGCATCGCCTGGGTCCACCGCACATGCCGCTCGAACGGGAGGATGGCGGCCAGCGGAAGGATCAGATCGAGGCCGATGCGCTTGGTGATCTCAATCTTGTCTGCCTCGAACTTCGCGGACGACAGCAACATGAAGTCTTCACCGACCGACATCGCATCGCTGGCTTCTACGAGCCCGCCGAGCACCTTGCGGAGCTCGTCTAGGTCTTCGCCCGCCTTCCCGATGATGAGGTCCCTGAACTGGAACACGTCCATGTCCGGCAGCAGATCGGACTTCGATAGCGCAATCATCCAGATCCGCGGAAACTCAACGAGAGGCTTACCGTCCTCCAACAGATCGTCCTTGAGCAACAGGATCCCGTTTCGGATGTTCGTCAGAAGTGACTTAAGGTACCGGTCCTCCTGACCCGAGTTGTCCAGCAGTCGCTGACCGTCCACCAGCAGTAAGGCGACATCAGAGCCCAACAGGGCCCGGAACGTGTCGATCCTGCGCTGGGCCTCCCCGGACCCGCTCACGTCCTGCTCAAACCATTCGCCCGGGTAGTCGTGCCAGACCAGGCGCAGGGCATCGAAAGGCTTGGCCTTGACCGTCTTGGCATCCGAGCCATCCTTCAGTTTGAGGGTGAAGGTGTATGACGTCGCTGCGAAGCGGGTGGTCTCAGGCACCCGAGCCGATTCACGCATCCCGAGGTAGTTCCGATGCAACCGGGTGCCCTGGCCGGGGTCGTCCGCGATGACATGAAACAGGCTCTTTTGCAGGTACTGAGGTTCTTGGGTGGCGCCGTAGAAGGACGAGAGCATCACGGTCTTGCCGCTCCCGCTCTCGCCGAAAACGGCGATCTGCTGCTCTAGCGCTCTCTTCAATTGCACTTGCGCACCATAGGCCACGCGAGATGCGAGGACGCTGCTAACGCCGACGAGTGTGCGTTGCCCCTTGTGTCGCCGCCGCCCTACACCCCCGCAGGTCGAACGCAGACATGCGCCCCGGCGCCGGAAGAGAGCCCGTTGGCGCGCGAGCGCAACACGCGAAGGCAGACGAGCACCCCTGGAAGGCGCGTCTCAGGCTGGCTGCCTTAGGGAACGTCAGTAAATAACTACCACATTCGTCCTCGTCGCAGCGATGATGGGGTATGGCCATTGCTGATGAGATCGTGGAGTCCCTGCGGGCGAAGTTCGAGGCGGTGCTGCCGCATCTGGATGAGCGCGGACAGCGGTT
>JBBQYG010000292.1:0-2499 GCA_038208905.1 Candidatus Sumerlaeia bacterium
CGCTGGATCATCGTCACGCCCTGGATGCACTGGGTTCATCACTCGCGCGAAAGGGCTGAAACGAACTCGAATTACGCGAGTGTGCTTTCGATTTGGGATCGGATTTTCGGAAGCTACATACTAAGGCATGACCCGGATGAAATCGCGTTCGGCCTCGACGAATTCCCCGACGATCCACGGCACCAGGGGGTGGCGGGACTTCTCAAGACCCCTGCGGATCGCTGAACATCGAGAGCCCATCTTCGGGCCCGCCTACTTCGTCGCCGCCGGGCTTCGTTTTGCGTCGTTCAAGGACCAGTCGTAACCCATGTACGCGATGTTGGCCGTGGGCAGGAGAGCGGACCGCTGTTTGTCCGTCATGTACTTCTCCACGAACTTCCGAACACTTCCGTCCTGTTTCTCGAAGTCCTCGGCGAACCACTTGAAGATCGACGAAACGCGAAGTGTTGCGCCGTCGTTCTCGATGGAAAGGCCAACCTTGTCGTTGGCCAGCCACACCCGCATCTGATCGTCGAGTTGTTCGTCGAGGCGGCCAACGACGAACGCCTCGGCGCGGATCGGAGGGCAACTGACCGACGCGCAGACGATCGCTGCGTGGATCCGGGGCTCCTCCATTTTGCGCAGGATTTCGTGTTCGATCTCATTCAGCGTCCTCATTTTGCCCCCCACTACGCCTGCCTCGATGTCCCATACTTGGGTAAACCACCCTCCCACGTCCTTGATGCTCTTCACGGGGTATTTGCCGAGGACCACCTTGATGGCCATGATGTTGTAGGCGTTGATCCAGAAGGCGAGGCGCTCCGCGTGTTCCGTCGGTTCACTGGCTTGCGCCACCAAGTCCAGAAGCGTCGGCCAGCGCGGATCCGCAGCAATGGCGGCATAATCGACCACGTTGAGCGACACATCACCGATGCGGCCCGGCCGGACATGCTGACGGGCGATGGCATCCCACAGTTCTGTCATAGTCGGCTGCACCTTGGCTGTCTGCGCGTGCGCGGGAACTGTCGCCAGTGCCCCAAACGCGAACCACATCAGTACCACGATCCACTGCTTCATTGCTGTTCTCCTCTGGGTATTCCTGCAAACTCTGTGAGTTCAGAGAACCGCTGCCAGTCCTCCTCGGTGTCCACATCGGGGAACGTGGGGCCGATGCACAGGGTCAGCCCCTCCGATGCGCAGCGCTCGCGAGTCGCCTCGAGCAGCCGCGCCGTGCTCCAGGGCATGTCATCAAACAACCGTGGTGGGAATCGGGAGAGCCCAATCAGAACATAGCCGCCATCCTCGGCGGGCAAGATGCTGACATCATGGGACGCAAGCGCCGCCGCCGCATGGGTGATGGCCACGGCATCCAGCGTGGGCGCGTCGGAACCGATCGCCAGCACCGCATCCGAACCGGATTGGAAGGCGCGCGTGAACAGCTCGGCCAGGCGCTCGCCCAGGCCTCCCTCAGGCTGGCTCCAGTAGGCAAAGGCGCCCGGAAGCCAACGAGCGAAGGCATCCGGCATCGCCCCCGTTCCGCAGACCACCACCTGCGACCCCGCAACCTTCATCGCCTCTGCGAATGCGCGCGTCGCCAGCATGGTGTAGATCTCGCAGGCCGACTCCGCTCCCAGAGCCCCCGCAAGGCGCGTCTTCACCCGACCTGCCTCAGGCCAGCGGACGAACAGGAGAGTTGTGATGTTCTTGTCAGATCCAGCCATGCAATACTCCCTGATGGATAGCCTTCGCCAGAATGGGCCCCGGTTGATGTGATGAATTTACATGATCGTGGCGCCGAATCGGGGAAGGCCTCCTGAAGATTTGAGATCAGCCCTCCTCGCAACCGCCCACTCCTCCTTGGACCAGCGAGAAGTAATGTGGCGCGGACAGTTCCTGTCAAACCCCACGACCTTCGCCGTCACGATCCGCTCCACGCGGCCACGATACCCCGGGATTGCAAGGCGTTCGGCCAAGCTGGCGTCGTTCTCGGCGTCCACGACGATGGCCCGCGCGAAGAGCTTCAGCCGACGGCGATTCGCATAGTCCATCGGGAACAGCGTATCCGTCCCGACCCGACCATGTTGACTTGGGCCCCTTGGCCTGCTCGATTGCCGCTTTTCCATCTTGTTGAGGAGAGCGGTCATGGGCGCGAAGCGGGAATCCGTGTGGGCGGAGCGGGGTATTATCGTTGAGCGGTGGGAGGCGAGCGGTCTTTCAATGGCGGGGTTTTGCCGGCGGGAGGGGATTGCGTATTCGCAGTTCTTGTCCTGGAGAAGGCGGCGGTCGTCTTCGGCTGAACCAGTCGGCGGGTTTGCGGAGCTGGTGCTGGCGCCGGGGGGCGGGTCGCCGGCGGAAGCGGCGCTCCTGGAGATCGTGCTTCCGGGCGGCGTGGTGGTGCGGGTGTTCCCGCGCGCGGACATGGCGCTTCTGCGCGCCGCGGTGGAGGCGGTGCGCGGATGCTGACGATCACGCCTTCGATACGTATATACATCTGCCTGCGTCCGGCGGATATGCGCAAGT
>JBBQYG010000293.1:0-2401 GCA_038208905.1 Candidatus Sumerlaeia bacterium
TCGCGTCCTCGCCGGTGTCGCGTGGAACGAAGTGCTCAAGCTGCCCCGCGCGCCGAGCACCAAGAGCGAGGACCCGCGCGATCTGGACTACAAGGAGGCGCGCGCGGCGGTGGTGAAGCAGCTCGGCAAGGCCCGCGACAACGTGCCCTCCTGCACGCCGGAGTCCGTGGACCGCGAGATCCGCGAGTGCGCGTCGGTCGTGCGAGTCCTGCTGGAGGATGTCGCGCTGAAGTGGAATGCGGAACTGCTGGCCGAGCATCTGGAGCTGCGCCGACTGACGTTCTCCCACCTGGAGCGGCTCGCGTTGCGCGTGCTGGTGAACGCCGCGGGCGAGGCGAGCGAGGCGGCGCTCATGTATAGACGCCAGTTCGCCCACGTGCTGGTGGACGAGTTTCAGGACGTGAACGAGCTGCAGAACCTGATCCTGCGCTCGGTCGCGCGGCCCGGCGACGCGGGCGGCAACCTGTTCATGGTGGGCGACATCAAGCAGAGCATCTATGGCTTTCGCCAGGCGGAGCCCGCCCTGTTCCTCGCCAACATGCAGAACTCGGCCCCCGTGGCGGCGACCCCGGGATCATCGGCGGCGGGCCTGATTCGCCTCGCGGAGAACTTTCGTTCGGCGCCGGACCTGCTGGAGGAGTTCAACGCCATCTTCGCGAATCTGCTCCGCAGGGAAACCGTCGGCATCGAGTACACCGAGGGCCACGGTTTCGAGCCGGGCCGCAAGGCGGCGACGGGGAGCGCGGACCGGATGCCGGAGTTCTCGATCTCGCTTTCCCCAAAGGCGGGAAGCATCGACGAGGAGGGCGAGGAATCCGACGATGTGTCCCACGAGGCCGCCGATGTCGCGGCAAGGATCGCGCGCCTTGGTCCGCCGTGGCGCGACATCTGCATCCTGCTGCGCTCGACGGTGGGACCCGTCAGGGAACTGACGACAGCATTGGCCGAGCGCGGGGTCCCAACCTTCGCCGACGCGCGCTCGGGATTCCTGACGGCGGTGGAAGTGGTCGAGGCCCAGACGCTGCTGCGCGCGATCCACAATCCCTATGACGAGATCGCGCTGCTGGGATTGCTGCGCGGCCCCATCATGGAATGGCCGGAGGATCAGTTGCTCGACCTGCGCGCGGTGGATGGACGCGCGTTCTACTTCGACATTGTGCGGCGCATCGCCGCCGATGAGCCCCACCCGCTGCACGCGAAGTGCGCGGAGTTCATCGAGCGAATCACACGGTGGCAGGCGCTGTCACAACGGCTCTCCATAAGTGATTTCGTGTCGGCGCTCTATGACGAGCTGCACTTGGTCGAGGGCGCATCGGTGCGTCCCGGCGGAGACCAGCGCCGGTTGAACCTGCTCTATCTGGCGGAGAAGGCGCGCCAGTTCGATGGATTCCTTGCGAAGGGGCTGGGCCAGTTCCTGGAATTCATCGCCGACATGATCGACAATCAGGAGGACTTTGCGCCGCCGTCGCCACTCCCCGAATCCGCCGATGTGGTCCGCATCATGACCATCCACAAGTCCAAGGGGATGCAGTTCCCGATCGTGTTCTATCCCTTCCTCGGACGAAAGTTCAATGACGCCAACGCGCGCGCGCATGTGATGCTGGATCGCGAGCTGGGCGTGGCGACGAGCCTGTGCGAAACGCCGACGCCGGAGGGCGTGGCGCGCCCGTCGCTGGTTCGCGATGCGTTCCGGTTCTTCCGTCGCCGCAAGGAACGCGGAGAGGAGCTGCGCCTGTTCTACGTCGCGCTGACCCGCGCCCGGGAGGCCGTGTATATATCGGGCTCGCGCAGGGAGCCGGGCGAGGCCCTGACGAAGGCGCGCGACCGAATGGACGCGCCATTGCCGGCGGAGGTGCTCGACGCAACGTGTCCGCTGGATTGGGTGATCGCCCACGCGGGGCTTAGATTTCCAAGCATCGGGCGCATCGATGGCATCGGGTATCTGGATGTCTTGGACTCCGCGGTGCGGATTTCCGGCGGACCGGAGAAGGCGGCCACGGGGGCTGTCGCCGTGCCGCCCCGGCTGGAGGCCGATTGCATCGCCGCCCGCGAGCGTATCGCGGAGCTGGCGGCGCGGCCCCCGGCGACGTCCATACGCGCCAAGGTTTCCGTGACGGAGGCCAAGCGCGCCTTCGACGCGATTCGCGACGCGGAGACCCCGCCGATGCGCCCGCCGAAATCGGCCAAGCCGCGCGAGGCCAACGAGTGGATGCCCCGCTTCATGGAGGGCACCGCGCGCCCCGCCGTGGATCGCGGCCGCGCAACACACCGGTTCCTCGCGCTCTGCGATCTGGTTGCGCTGGCGCGCGGCGCGCGAAGGCTCCGGGAGGAGGGCGACCGCCTGGTGGCGGAGCAACTCCTCACGGCGGAGGAACTCTCGCTGGTGGAGCTGCACGACATC
>JBBQYG010000294.1:0-2349 GCA_038208905.1 Candidatus Sumerlaeia bacterium
GAGGGCGAGGCCCTCACCCCGCTGCCGCCCGGCGCCGAGGTAACTTTCTGCGGCGCGACGCCGGGCGCCTATGACATCGAGTTCTTCGTGGAGCTTTTCCGCCGCGGCAAGGGGCTGCTGCGCGATCTCGCTCCCGATGTCGTCCACGCGCAGGGCTTCGCGGGGGTGCCGCTCCTCGATATTGTGCCTAATGGCATCCCGCTGGTTACGACGATCCACGGCACGCTGTGGAGCGAGACGCCGTTGCGGCGCGGCGGGTCGCCGACGCTGTACTGGCAGTACAAGCACCGGGTGGCGTTCTCTCCGCTGTGGCGCCGGTTCCTTCGTCGCGCTCGGCATCTGATCGTTGATTCGCACTTCACGAGACGCGAGTTGAAGCGCGAGTCGCGGCGGCTCGGGTGCAGGCCGACGGTGGTGCCGCTGGGGTTCGACCTTGCGAGGTTTCCCCCCACGCCACGGGACGAGGCGCGGCGCGAACTTTCCATCGCGCCCGATCAAGTCCTGCTCGCGGCGATGGGAAGGCTCGAACCGGTGAAGGGACCCATGAGCGTGCTGGAGGCTTTCCTGAAGGCGGCGCCGAAGCACCCCCGCGCAATCCTCGCCATCGGCGGCATTGGATCCCAGCTCCCTGCGCTGATGCGGCACGCGCGGGAGTCGGGCCTGCGAGAGCGCATCCGCTTCGCGGGCGTCCTCGATTCGCCGGGAGCGAATCGACTGTTGGCGGCGGCTGATATTTTTCTTAATGGCGACGTGGGCGCGCCAGCCTTCGGACTTACGAACGCGGAGGCGCTCTGCCACGGGACACCGGTGCTGACGACGCCATCCGGCGCGCACCGGGAGGTCGTCCTGGCGCCCGCCGACGGCCAGATCGCTCGACCCGGACAGTGGCAGGAGGCCCTGTCGGGCATGGTGGCTGCATCGCCAGAGCCCCCCGGATTGCGCGAGGCCCGCGCCGCCCGTGCCCGGGGCCGTTTTTCCCGCGAGGCGATGGTGGAGCGCCTGATTTTGGCCTATCAAGCGGCCATCCAAGGTTGATCCCACGCGCAAATCGGGGCCCCGCAACCCGCGTCTCGCCTTGCTTGCCATCCCCGGATGGCAAACGATCCCGTCCATGAACGGCCACCAATCCGACCCGACCATTACCGACGAGGCGCTCCTGATGCGCCTTGGGGGCGGGCGATTTACCAATCTGGTGCTTTTGGGCGCCGGCGGCATGGGAGAGGTTTTCCGCGCCGACGACACCCGCCTCCACCGAACGGTGGCGATCAAGCGCGTCCACGCGATGCACCTTAAGAACGAGGAGATGCGCCGCCGCCTGGAACGCGAGTGCCGCCTGCACGCGCGCCTCGGCGTTCACCAGCACATCGTCGCGCTTTACGACACGATCGAGGAAAATGGCGAGATGATGCTCGTCATGGAGTTCGTGGAGGGTATGACCCTTCAGGGCTGCATGGAAAGCGTCCACGCGGCGGAGCGCCTTGCGCTGGCGGATGCGCTGCTGGTGCTGGCGCAGGTGCTCGAGGCGCTGGTCCAGATTCACTCCGCCGGGATCGTGCATCGCGATCTCAAGCCCGCGAACATCCTCGTGCGGAGGGACTCCAAGGGCCACCCGACGGCGAAGCTCCTGGATTTCGGCATCGCGCGGCGCATGGAGTCGGAGACAAGCGCGGCGCTGACCACGGACGGGCGTTCCCCGGGGACGCCGGTTTTCATGGCGCCGGAGCAGATCGATCCCAACCAGTTTGGCGCCGTGACCCAGCGCACCGACATCTACGCCATAGGGATCATCGCCTATCAGCTTGCGGCGGGAAAGAAGCCCTTCACCGGAAGCACGATGGAGATACTTTCCGGCCACTTGATGCGCAACCCGCCGGCCATCGAATTCGCCCCGGCGACGGCGGAGACGCAGAAGCTTTGGGACGTGATCACCCACGCGCTCGCCAAGGATCCGGCCAAGCGAATGCCCGACGCCAAGACCTTCCGCGACGAGGTCCTGGCAATTCGCGCGGCGATGGTGGGGCGACCCGCCGAGGCAAACGAGATCACGATCCTGGAACCGATCGGCCCGCTTCCCGAAACGCCCCACAATATGAACGCCACGGTGCTGGCCTCGGCGGGCCCGGGGGTCCAGGGGGCTCCCGCGACGCTGCTGGCCAACGAATCCGGCACGCGCACTCCACAGCGCAGCGTACCGGTCGCGCTCGTTGTCGCGATTGCGGCGGCGATAGTGTTGCTGATCGGCGGAGCTGGGTTTGCCATCGTCGTCGCGTTGAAGTTCATGGGCGGCAACGCGGTGGGGCTCGCGGAACAGAAGCCAGACGCTCCGCCGACCAGCCAGGTCGCTGTGAT
>JBBQYG010000295.1:0-2175 GCA_038208905.1 Candidatus Sumerlaeia bacterium
GGCGCGCCGGGGGGAAGCTCCAGCGCCTGGCGAACTTGCAATTGTTCCTCATCGCTTCTACGGAAAAAAAATCCGGTATTAACCCCCCATGGGAAGAGGCGAAAGCGATCCTCCGCGATGCCGGAGAGCGCCGCCCAGCGGGCTTCCATCCCCGGGGCGTTGGACGTGACCACGTCGGCGGATTGCACGGCAAGGCGGACGAGTTTCGCAGCCTGGGAGTTTGGGTCAGTAAGTCGTTCCATGTCGGGGCCCCACGGCGTGAGGACGCGCGGGTACTCAGGCATATCCGCCAGCGCGGGTCCATAGGCCAGCGCCTCGTGGGCGTGGACGATGTCGGGGTTTTCCGCCGCCACGATGGGCTTGTATAGACGTCCCTTGTGGCGGTTGTTGGCGAATTCTCCGCCGAGCACGCGAAAGCGGACGAAACCCCGAATCCGTGGCCAGCGCGGGCGAATGACGCGGACAGACCCGTAGTAGAGCGAGTCGTCCTTCTCCGCATCGCCGATGATGACGACGTCGTGCCCCTGCGTGCTCAACCAATAGGCCCAGCGGTGTGTATGGCTCTTTCGGGGATTGCCGAGAAAGACGATCTTCATGGGAGGAGCCCCGCGATGGCGCGCTCGAAATCGGCGACGCAGGCCTCCTCGGCGAAGAGCGTCCGTGATCGGTCGAGCGCACCGGCGGAGAGGCGCGCGCGCAACGCGTCGTCGCGGAGAACGGCGGCCAGCGCGCCCGAGAGACCTTCGCGGTCGCCGCGCGCCACAACGAGCCCGCCGCGTCCCTCGATCCATGTGCCCGGCGCAATCGCGTCGCCAGTGGTCCCCGGGGCGCCCAGCGCGTCGCGCGCGCCGCTGGCATCGGTCGCGACGCAGGGTGTGCCACAGGCCATTGCCTCCACGAGAACATTCGCGAGTCCCTCCGCGTCGCTGGACATAACGAGCGCGCGCGCGGCGCGGTAGGCGGCCGCTGGGTCCTCCACCCACGATTCAATGGCGATGCGGTCGGCGGCTCCGCTGGCGGCCACCATCTCGCGCAGGTCGCTCTCCATAGGGCCGCGCCCGATCAGGCGGAGGCGGGGGGATGGCTGAAGCCCCTCCAGCGGGGGGAAGGCGCTGATCAGCAGGCCCAGATTCTTCTGGGGATGAAATCGCCCCACATAGAGCAAGAGCCCCGGGTCGTGCTCCCCCGCCGGGTTATAGCGCCCGAGATCGACGTGACTGCGGAACAGATGGATGCGTTCGACCGGGACACCGGCGGCGACAAGCTCACCCGCGCTGGCGGCGGAGAGCGCGAAAAAAACATCGGCCCGCAGGGCCTGGCGCAGCAGCCACTCGCCGCCCTTGTGGGCGGAGAGCGTGCGAAGGTCCGACCACTCGCCCGCGTTGTAGAGGATATTCGCAACGGGCTTTCGCCGGTGGCGGGCAACCTGGCTGGCGGGAACCGAGTGCAGGTCCAGCTTGTGGCACACGGCGACATCCCACTCCGCCGCCAGACGCCGCATCCAGCGCCCCACCTGACTCATGTAGGTCACCCCCCACAGTGGACCGATGGCGAGAGGCTTGATGACCCGGAGGACGCGCACGCCGTTGACGACCTCGTCCCGCGCGGCAGCGTTCTTGGCCACTGAAAGCACGATGACCTGATGTCCGCGGCGCGCCAGCGCCTCGGAGAGCCGCTGGCAAGATCGCTCCATCCCCGCCGACTTGGCGGGGGGATAGCCCGAGACGATCATAAGGAAGCGGCGAAGGCTCATAGGGACCCAAGAGGCACCCCGATCCCCCACGGGCGCCACGGCGATTTCACGGAATAACGTGTTCCTGTTTCGCTTGCCATCGAGTGACCATCGGCGGCAGGGTCTCGCCTCAGTAGGGGGCGATGCAAGGATGTACCAATGCCACGCACCTACCCCAATCTACGACAGGAGACAACGCACCCATGAGTTACTCGGCAATGCGACCAGACGGCGTCGCGGTCTATCCGGCCTCCCAGGCTCCGGCCAGCGAGCGCCTGACGTTCATTCGCAAGGTTTACCTGATGATGTTTTCGGGCGTGGCGGCCTATGCGGGAGTCGCAGGCGCCCTGACCTTAGGGGCGCGATTGAATGGCACCGAGGCCCATATTCCGGTGCTGAGTGAGATGGGCGTACTTTCGGCAAGCATTCCACCGATTGTCGCT
>JBBQYG010000296.1:0-2094 GCA_038208905.1 Candidatus Sumerlaeia bacterium
ATCGCCGGCTCGGATCTGTCGTGCTTCGAGGGCAAGCGCGAGGTCCACGTCCTGGGCTATGGGCTCGACTTCGGGAACGCGGAACTGGCGGAGCACTGCGCCCGGTTTCAGGAGGCACGCATCCGCCGCGCACGGGAGATCGGCGAGAAGTTGGCCGCCGCCGGAGCCCCCATCGACATCGACCGCGTAATGGCCGACGCCGACGGCGGAGTGATCGGCCGGCCCCACGTGGCGCGCGCGCTGGTGGAGGCGGGGCACGTAAAGGATTTCGACGAGGCCTTCGAAAAGTTCCTTGGCGATGGAAAGCCCGCCGCCGTTTCCAAGATGGAGATCGGCCCGCGCGCCTGTGTGGATGTGATCCGCAAGGCTGGCGGCATCGCGGTGATGGCCCATCCCGCGCTCGGCAATCAGTACGACATCGTGTCGGAGCTGATCGCGGCGGGCTGCGTCGGCGTCGAGGTGTGGCACTCCGCCCACGACGCGACCGCGACGGAGCGCCTTGGCGCGATGGCGCTCGACCATGGCTGGGTGAGGACCGGCGGCAGCGACTGCCACGGCAGCATCAAGGGCGGCGAACCGATCCTTGGCCAGGTGGGAATCGGCAAGGCCCAGTGGGAAAAGGTTGAGCGCGCGATCGGGGCCGCGCGCGCATGATCACCCTCGCCCCGGAAATTAACGACCCGGAAGTCGTGGAGGTAATCATCTATGGGATTGCGATTCTCTTCATCATCATCGGCCTGTTTGTTATCATCCCCATCCTCAGGATTTGCATCGGCGGCAAGATCCGCAGCACGATGAATCCCTATGCCATGTCGCCCGACGACCTGAAGAAGCTGCAGGCGAAGGGCCAGTTGACCGAGGAAGAGGCCAAGGCGGTGAAGCGCGCGATGGCGCGGCGGTTCCTCGAGCGGGCGAAGGAGGACGAGAAAGTTCGCTCGCTCCCCGCCAACGCGGAACTGGTCCTCTCCATCGAGGCGGAGCGCGAGCTGAAGAAAGCCAGCGCAAGGAAACCCCCGCTGACGCGAGCGGAACTCAACGAGGAGGAGGAGAAACTGTGAGGCGCCTCTTCGTGCCGCTGATCGCGATGGCGTTGCTGGCGGCAGGCCCCGTCGCCGCCCAGGACCCCCTCGACGAGGTGGTTGGCCGCGCCGTGCGCGCAGCGCTGCTGGGCAACGCCGAAGGCGTACGCACGCAGGCGCGCCTGAGGCGCGACGCCGAGCGGCAGGAGAAGACGCGCGGCGGAAAACCCGAGAAGCTTGCGGAGAACATCGAGTCGCTGGCCATCGCGACCGAGCGCCCGGTGCCCACGCTGGGCGAGGCGCGAAATGCGCTGGGCGATTATGGCAGCGACCAGTTGACGCGAAACCTGGATCGCCTGATCCGCCGCGAGGAGCCGCGCCAGCGCTATCTGGAATCGCGAAAGGACCGCCGATACGACGACACGCGGCGCGCGTTCAACGGCGTGGTGGTTCCCGTGGCAAACGCCGTGCAGGGACAGTTGTTTGCGCTGATCACGCTTCCCTTCGAGGCGCTGGACTGGTTGACGGTCGGGCGCCGTTTCCTGACGCCGGAGCAGCGGCGCGAGGCGATCCACGCCCGGGCGGCGGCGGTGTTCCCGTCCCCCGATCCCGCGGCGGAATCGGCGCGCGACACGATCAAGGCCGCGGAGGCGAAGCGCATTCGCACCGTGGCGCTGCAAGCCCGCGCAAATGGGAAGCGCGCGCTGGAGCAGCGCCGCTACTCCACGGCGGTCTTCTGGCTCGCGAGGGAGCTGGAGCTGCGCGGCGGCAACGCCACGATGAGTGCCGCCCACGCGGAGGCATCGGCGCTCGCGAATCGCGAGGAGGCCGACCGCGTGGCGAGCCTGAGCGTGGCCGACGGCGACGCGATGTTTGCATCGGCGCCGGAATTCGCGGGCGCGACGCGCGTGTTGAGAATGCTTCTGGCGGAGGACCGCGCGAAGTTCGACGGCGCGGCGCGCGATTTCCTCGCGGACTTCTCGCTCTCCTCCGCCAACGACGACGTGCGCGGCGCAATGGCGGCGAGCGCGCGCCTTGGCGGAGAACCCGCTCTGGCCCGCGTCATCGTGGAGGA
>JBBQYG010000297.1:0-2060 GCA_038208905.1 Candidatus Sumerlaeia bacterium
CACCATGGGCTCGTCCACCACGAGGACGCGTGGCTTGTGGAGGAATGCCGCGCTGAAGCACAGCTTCTGCCGCATCCCGAAGCTATAGTTCTCGATCAGGTGATCCGCCGCGGCGGTCAGCTTGAACGCGGTGAAGTATTCGTCGATGGCCTCGAGAACCTGCTTCTTCGGCACGTCATAGAGGTTGCCCACGAAGTGCATGAAGTCGCGCCCGCTGAGCTTCTCGTAGAGGTACGGCGTATCGGGTATGTAGCCAAGGAGGCGCTTGGCCTCCATGGGCGCCTTCTGGATGTCGTGCCCACAAATCAGCGCCCGCCCCGCCGCAGGGCGCAGGAGGCCGGTGATGATCTTGATCGTGGTCGTCTTGCCCGCGCCATTGGGGCCCAGAAAGCAGAAGAACTCGCCGTCGGGAATGTCCACGCTCAGGTCCTTGAGGGCGGGGAATCCATCGTAGTCCTTACTGAGGTTCCGCAATTGCAGCATCGGTCGGCCGTTCCTTGTGCGATTCTACTTCGATCCGCCCTTGAGGCGCGATTCCAGACCCTTCGACAGAAGCGAGAACGCGCTGATCCCCGTGCCCAGATCGCCCTTGTCCTTGCCGACGACGTCGCCCGGATTCACGACGGGCGGGCGGGGTTCATAATCCAGGCCTGCGTGCTTCGACCGCGCCAGCACCGGGTCCAATCGCGTCATCACGATGGAGAATCCCTTGGCCATCTCTTCGGAACCGGGCGAATTGCCCGGCTGGAGCAGTGGAATCTCCCGCCGAACCACCACGCCCTGCGGGTTGACCCACAGCGTGGTCTTCATATTCGCGAGGCGAAGTTCGATTTCGCGGAGGCGGAGGATTCCCCGCTGGTCCCTCTCCTGACGGTCGGCCATGTACTCCACTTCGATCTGGCCGGCGGAGTTCCCCCACAGCGGATCGTATACATCGGTGCGATAGACGATCCCCTTGGAGAGCATGTTGGTGCGCAGGATCGGCGTGATGGAATCGGCAACAGTGATGGGCCGCGCCAGCCGGACGCTGGTGTATCGTTCCGCGTCCCCCCGGCGAATGCGGACGCGCAAGTTGCGACCGTCGCTGAGTGCGGTGGCCTCGATGGCGCCGGGCGGGAGGGCCTCCGCGTCGAGTTCCTCCGCCGAAAGGAGCTTTTCTCCCGCGCCCGGCAGCGCGCCCCGGATGCGGGCTGATTCCACTTCCAGGCGGCGGTTGAGCCGCACGATGCTGACCATGCGACCTCGGAGGAACGGCGTGTCGATCTGGAGTTGGGCCGTGTTGGTGTAGAAATCCTCCACCTCGTCCTTCTCCGCCGTCGTCCTGAAGACGCCCACGGGGAAGTCGGCAACGCGGATTTCCAGCCAGTCGTCCTGGTTGGACCAGCTATCGGTCAGCACGTTGTGGTCAACGTCCACGCCGGGGGACCGCTTGAAACTGGGGATGACTTGATCGCGGACGAGCATCGCCATCATCACCAGAAAGAAACCTGTTACCAGAATGGATTGAATCAGGCGGGTCATGCCGGGGAAGCCGTTGGTGAGGGGGCGATGGTTGATTCCGGACAAGAGTGTCGCGAAGGTCGCGCCGGTTGGAAGGGGAAACTCCGCTGAGTTGGCTGTCTGGACCGTGAACGTCGATCCCACACAATCCTTTTGGCCCGGGATTTGGTCCTTTTCATGCGATGCACCTCACAATCAAGCATTCCATTGCAGAATGCCATACGCCATCGCCCGGAGAATTCCATGAGAATCGCCCGCCTGACAGCCGCAACCGCCGCGGCTCTATTCGCCTCAGTGTCCGGCCTCGCCACCGCCCAGCCGCAGGAGCCTTGGGAGTTCATGTTCGGCGGGGTGGAGGACAACGGCCCCCTCGTCGCCGCGGAAGGAATCCAGATCCTCTCCGTGGAAGAATCCAAGGCCCTCCGCGAGGTCGAAACCAAGGTCGTTGCCAAGCAGAACATCCGCCTGCAGGACTGGAACCTGAGCAGCCCCGCGGTCAGCCCGTTCACCCCGCCGCGCGCCAACCTGGAAGGGAGCCAGATTTCGCTGCGCCCCAATGC
>JBBQYG010000298.1:0-1982 GCA_038208905.1 Candidatus Sumerlaeia bacterium
CGGGAACGGCGGAGAGGGCGGAACGGAGCTGGCGGGAACATCTGGTCCCATCGGTCCTATCCGTCCGACAATACCCCGCTCCGCACGGATTCCCGCTTCGTGCCCATGACCGCTCTCCTCAGCAAGATGGAAAAGCGGCAGTCGATCAGGACAAGGGGCCCAAGTCAAGATGGTGGGGGCGGGACGGGTACTCTGTCGTTGCGCACCTTGAAACCTCGTCAGTACCCTTCCTTTTCAATAGGCAATCCATACCCGGAGCGTTACAATGGCAGGGAACGACTTCAAACCAAAGAAGTTCGAGGACCACGAAATCGTGGATGCTGAGGGCAAGAAGGTTGGGGAAATTCGCGTAAAGCCTAGCGGGATTCTGTGGGCACCAAAAGGTTCGCATGAATTCTACGGTGTCCGCCTTGATGACTTCGCCAAGTTCATGGAAGCACATGGTACGAAGCAGAAGAAGTGACGGATGCCGCTGGCCCTCGCTCGACATGTAGAGGTAACCGTTCACGCCCTACCCTACCGGCAGCAGCGTGAGGTTCTTATCTCCCAGCGCGGCGGCGAGGAGGGAGATGGGGTTGAGGTCGTGTTGCCGGGCGGTGGCTCCGGCGGTGAGCATTCGCTCCGCGAAGCGCGCGCCGGCGTAGCTCATGGTGCCAGAGCGAGCCTTCGTGCTTCAGCAGGTTGGCGCACAGCCGCGCGCGCTGAGCTCGGCGACCTCGGCGCGCAACGCGGCGATCTGCGCGTACAACGCCTGGATCATCGCCCGCGCCCAATCGGGCAGCGCGGCCATCTCTGACTCGGGCACCGGCGGCGTCTCGCTCATGAGCGCCACTGAGCGGGGAGGCGGCACTCAAGATCAAGAAGGATCGGAGGGGGGTGTGAACGGTTACAGGTCTTGCCCGTGCCCGTGGCGAGAGTAAGCAGGATGCGGTGGCGCTTCGCGGCGATGGCCTCCAGCACGCGCTCGGTGGCGATGTCCTGATAATACCGGCTCGGATGCGAACCGCCCTTGTCCTCGTAGACCACTGCCGCGAACCGGTCCCGCCAGGCATCGGCTTGGGCAAAGGCCATGGCCCAAAGTTCATCCGGCGTGGGATAGCGCAGCACCACGCGTTCTGGGGGACCGGATTGACCTTGTTGACCGGGGGACATATCCACTTCGTAGACGCCCTGGCCGTTGGTGGCGTAGGCGTAGCGCACCGCCAGCTTGCCCGCGTAATTCTTGGCCTGCGCCACGCCCTCGGTCAGTTGTGCTTCCCACGCCTTTGCTTCGACGACCGCCAGCTTGGTGTTGCGGTATTCCAGCACGTAATCCGCCGTCAGCGCCTTGCCGCGTTTGCCGTGGCCTTCGATGCGGCCCAATGTAATGGGATACTCGCGCCGGATGCGGCTGCCCTCGACGACGCCCCAGCCCGCCGCCTTGAGGGCGGGGTCGATGTGCTCGGCTCTGGTTTCGGCTTCGTTCATGGTTTTGCCTGGTGGGTGGGCTTTGTTGACCCTATTGACCTTGGTGTCACTTGGGCCAACAAGGTCAATCGGGTCCGCCAGCTCGCCTCGTTCATATCGGCCGGCTTCCTTTGCATTCAGGATACACGGAGCAACCCCAGAAATCCCCCTTGGCGGACTTCCGCCGCCGCATGGGCTTGGCGCACTGGGGGCACTCGGGGGGAGGGTTCGCGGGTCTTCTCGCGGGCCTCGATTCGCTTGGCCATCAGGCGCTCGCTGAAACCGCCGGTTTCCTCAAAGGCCGCGCCCTGGGCCTCGATCTGGCTTTTCAGCATGTTCAGCGCGCGACCGGTGATGATGAGCATCGCGTTCGCCACCACCAGTTCGTCGTCGGCATCCAGCCAGCGCGCGTATTTTTTGCGCTGCTCCAGCGCGTGACGGGCAGACTCGTGCACCATGTCGTCGGTGAACGGCGCCGCATCGAGCGAGATGGCGTTGATGATCTTCGCCTCGGGCGAATGGACCGACCACGGAAG
>JBBQYG010000299.1:0-1714 GCA_038208905.1 Candidatus Sumerlaeia bacterium
GCGGGGCCCGCGTGCGACATCGTGGCCCTCAACGCCGGGGCTGCCATCTACACGGCAGGGCTGGCGAACACCCACGAGGCTGGCGTCCACCGCGCGATGGAAGTCGTCGCCAACGGCGACGCCACCCGCAAGCTCGATCAGTTCGTCGCGTTCACGCGCGGTCTGTCGCAGTCCTGAGGAGCCACGAACGCCATGTCCGACATCCTCGACCGCATCCTCGCGGTGAAGCACCGGGAGATCGCCGCCGGGCTCGAACGTACTTCCATGGCCTCGCTCGAAGCCGCTGCGCGGGCAATGCCCGCCCCCCGTGACTTCGTCGGTGCCATGCGCGCGAAGATCGCCGCGGGAGGCGCCGCCGTCATCGCGGAAGTGAAGCGCGCCAGCCCGAGCAAGGGTCTCCTGCGGGATCCGTTCGACCCGCCCGCGATCGCGCAGACGTACGAGGCCCACGGTGCCGCGTGCCTGTCGGTGCTGACCGATGTGGAATTCTTCCAGGGCGCCGCCGAGTACCTCATGGCGGCGCGGGCAGCCTGCGCGCTGCCCGTGATCCGAAAGGACTTCATCGTCGACCCGTTCCAGGTGCTCGAGGCACGCGCGATGGGGGCCGACTGCATCCTCCTGATCGTCGCGGCGCTGGGGCAGGAGGTCATGGCGTCCCTGGAAAGGCTGGCGCTGGACCTCGGGATGGCGGTACTCGTCGAGGTCCACGACGCAGCGGAACTCGACCGCGCCCTCGACCTGGCGACCCCGCTGCTGGGCATCAACAACCGCAACCTGCGCACCTTCGAGACCTCTCTCGAAACCACGTTGGCGCTCCTCGATGCGATTCCCCCGGATCGACTGGTGATCACCGAGAGCGGGATCCACTCCCGCGATGATGTCCGCCGGATGCGCGACAGAGGCGTCGACGCCTTCCTGGTAGGCGAGGCTTTCATGCGGGCTCCGGACCCTGGCGTCGAACTGGCCCGACTGTTCTCGGCCGAGTGACGCCCGGGATGGCCGTGATCCAGCGCATTGGATACGTCGTTACGGCATTGCATACCTGCTGTCGGGGTTTTCCTGAAATGTGTTGTTTTTAGAGCATTTCGGCTGCAATGCACAACCATAATCCGCTGTAGCTATATCAGCTAACCCTCGGGGCACGAGCCGTTTCGATTTTTTCAGCAAGGCGCGATCAGCGGTTGAGCCGAGTGTTGCAAACACGCAACACAATTCGCTCCGGACCTCAAAAATGTCATTGCCGCGCTTGTTGATGCAGGGGGTGCTCGGCAGAATCCGTTCACCACTCCGGGAAGGGGTAGGTACTTTAGTTCGCGGTATTTGCCACTGCGGTGCTTTCGCCGCAAAACGCTCTCCCGGGCCACCCTGGCCCAACTTACTAGGAGTCAACATGAAACTGAAACTCATCGTGGCCGCTGTGGCTGCCGCGTTCGTCGCGCCGATCGCCAGCGCCGACGTGACCATCTCCGGCACCTTCGCCCCGTTGATCGGCAACACGAAGACTGACAGCACCGCCGCTTTCACCGGTACCAGCCCGATTGGCGGCAACGTCGCCGCGACCCAGGGCTTCAGCAGCACGTTCTTCAACGACGCAGCTTCCCGCTTCACGATCGAGAGCAAGGAAGACCTCGGCGACGGCAACGGCGCAGGCGCCTTCATCCAGATTCGTGGCCAGAACGGCACCATGGACGACTTCAACAACGAAGGCAAAGGC
>JBBQYG010000300.1:0-1629 GCA_038208905.1 Candidatus Sumerlaeia bacterium
GCCTGCTGGCCCGCCGCGACGACGCCACCCACATGCACACCATCGGCAAGCACGGCATCGCGCCGATCGATTTCGTGGTGGTGAACCTGTACCCCTTTGCCGCCGCCGCCGCCAAGCCGGGCAACCCCGTGGAGGCCGTGATCGAGCAGATCGACATCGGCGGCCCCTCCATGCTGCGGTCCGCCGCCAAGAACCACAGCGCCGTCACGGTGATCACCGACCCCGCCGACTATGCCCGCGTGGCGGATGACCTGGCGGCCCACGGCGAGACAACGCCCGCAACGCGCGCCGCCCTTGCGGCGAAGGTGTTCCTCCACACCAGCGCCTACGACGCCGCCATCGCCAACTATCTGCATGCGCATCTGGAGGAATCAGCAAACGGAGAGGCGGAAGCGAAGTGGCCGACGGTGCTGACGCTCTCGATGCCGCTGCAACAGCCGATGCGCTATGGAGAGAACCCCCATCAGGCCGCCGCGTTCTATCGCGATCCCGACTGCGGCGAGACCTCGGTTGCGGGCTCGCGCCAGCTCCACGGCAAGGAACTCAGCTACAACAATATCCTCGACGCCGAGGGCGCGCTGGAAATGGTCCGCGACTTCGCCGACCTCTCCGAGTGCGCCGCGGTGATCGTCAAGCACAGCAACCCCTGTGGCATCGGCATTGGCGCGACCCCGCTGGAGGCCTACGAGCGCGCGCGCTCCACCGATCCCACGTCCGCGTTTGGCGGCATCGTGGCCCTCTCCCGCGAGGTGGACGCCCCCGCCGCCACGGCGATCGGCGAGACATTCATGGAAATCGTGCTGGCCCCCTCCTTCTCCGGGGAAGCGCTGGCGATCCTGACGAAGAAAAAGAACCTTCGCCTTCTGGCGACAGGGCCGTTCACGCCCAAGGTCAACTCGCGCATCGTCCGCGGCGTGGTCGGCGGCGCCGTGGTGACCGAGCGCGACCTTGGCACGATCGGCGACGCGGAACTGCGCGTCGTGACGAAGTCGGAGCCCACCGCGGAGGACCGCAAGGCACTGCTCTTCGCATGGCGCTGCGTCAAGTGGGTGAAGTCCAACGCGATTGTCTATACATCGGAAACGCGCACGCTCGGCATCGGCGCGGGCCAGATGTCCAGGGTGGACTCCGCCAAGCTGGGCGCGTGGAAGGCGGCTGAGACGATCGGCGGAGAGCGCCCCCTGGCGGGGAGCTACATGGCCAGCGACGCATTCTTCCCGTTCCGCGATTGCGTGGACATCGCGGCGGGCCTGGGCGTCCGAGCCATCGTCCAGCCCGGCGGATCCCAGCGCGACCAGGAGTCCATCGACGCCGCCGACGCCCACGGCATCCCGATGGTCTTTACCGCGATGAGGCATTTTAGGCATTAGTGTCGCAACAACCCAGATCCCAGCGATGCAGACTGCATGCAAAGTCAATTCAGTCAATCATGTCCATAAGGCCAAAGCTCTCGTTCCTGCGTTGTGGGCACACGAGGGGAATGGCAGGACCCTCCTTCGCTCGATCCAACAGCCGATCAAGCTTCGGCGGGCGGGATAGGCGTAAAACACAGCGGCGGCGGGTTGGGTGGGGGGGAACCCGCGCCGCGGGGTTTGGGGGGGGTTGTTTTCTTAGTAGGTGGGTTAGTGG
>JBBQYG010000301.1:0-1500 GCA_038208905.1 Candidatus Sumerlaeia bacterium
CCGACCGAGGCAGGTGGAACCGGCGGCACAACCCGATCCGGATCGGGTACGGGGATGGCCGTCAGCAATGTACGCGTGTAAGGATGCCGGGGGTTGAGATAAATACTTTCGCTGTCAGCCAGTTCCACGATCTTGCCAAGATACATCACCACAACGCGGTGGCACAGGTGGCCCACCACGGAGAGATCGTGGCTGATGAGGAGGAACGAGAGGCCCATCTGGGCCTGCAAGTCCTCCAGCAGGTTGATCACCTGGGCCTGAATCGACACGTCGAGCGCCGACACCGGCTCGTCGGCGATGATGATGTCGGGCTGCACCGCCAGGGCGCGGGCGATGCCGATGCGCTGGCGCTGTCCGCCGCTGAACTCGTGGGGGAACTTCTTGGCGGCCTCGCCCGTCAGGCCGACCTGCTCCAGCAGCTCCTTCACCCGGCGCTGGCGCGGTTCGCCGCGCGCGGTCAGCTTGTGGATCTGCAACGCCTCCGCGATGATCGCGCCCACCTGCATGCGCGGATTCAGCGAGCTGAAGGGGTCCTGAAAAATCATCTGGATCTTGCGGCGATAGGGAAGCCATTGGCGATTGGGGAGCGTCGCGAGGTTGGGCGAGTTCCCCATGTGGACCTCCCCCGCGGTCGGCTCGACCAGCTTGAGGATCAGCCGGCCCGCCGTCGTCTTGCCACAGCCAGACTCCCCCACCACGCCCAGGGTCTCCCCCCGCGCCAGGTCGAAACTCACCCCGTCCACGGCCTTCACATGCCCCACCACCTTGGACAGCAGGCCCTTGCGGATGGGGAAGTGCTTCTTGAGGTTCCGGACGGAGAGGACAACGTCCTTGCTGCTTGGCGTGGCGGTCGTCATGGCGTTCCCAGCGGCGAAAGTTCGGGTGTGGAGCCCGATTCAGCAAGGGTGGACAAGGGGCGCGGGAAGTGTCAAAAGCAATCGGGGCGGAGGGCACGAAGACGGGCAAGTGGGGAGTGCACTGGGAACGCCAATCTCCTGATTGGCGGCGGTTCACGAAGCCCCCGCCATTTACCGCATGGCTGGTTGGTAGGCCGCCGATCGGGAGATCGGCGTTCCCGTGGCCTACCCGTAGATTTCTCCGCCTGCGTCGCGAAACTCCGCGCTCTTCTGCTTCATTCCCTCCTCGGCGTCGGCGCTCTTTACCGCGTCGCGGATTTGCTGGGTGATTTCCATGGAGCAGAACTTGGGTCCGCACATGGAGCAGAAGTGGGCGACCTTGGCGCCGTCGGCGGGGAGGGTCTCGTCGTGGAAGTCGCGGGCGCGCTCGGGATCGAGGGAGAGGTTGAACTGGTCCTCCCAGCGGAATTCGAAGCGGGCCTTGCTGAGCTGGTCGTCGCGGTACTGGGCGCCGGGGTGGCCCTTGGCCAGGTCGGCGGCGTGGGCGGCGATCTTGTAGGTGATCACGCCCTCCTTCACGTCCTCGCGGTTGGGAAGGCCCAGGTGTTCCTTGGGCGTCACGTAGCAGAGCATCGCCGTGCCA